>WJIR01000255.1 GCA_014730175.1 Candidatus Zixiibacteriota bacterium | reverse complement strand
GCTTCGAGCTAAGCATGCCACCCTTCGCTGTCGGGTACGGCGACCCGACAGCACCCCGTATGATAGTCACCGAAGGGCAAGCCTTCGGCTACAGGTTTTCGCTGAAAGCGGTCAGGTGAGGGCACCTGACCGCATTTTGAATGGTGTCGGGTTTCTCCATTCGGCTATCGCCGAATTCCGGAACCCGACCTACCGCGCTGCGTTGACATTTGCTGTCGGGTGGGGGCACCCGACAGCACGCACTTATTTTAGCGTCGGGTGAGGGCACCCGACGCCACAATTGAATACGGTAGACATTCGCGCCCGGGCGGGCAAGCCTTCGGCTACCGATTTATGTCTTTTATGAATTATGCGGATTAAGAATTGCTACTCATGGAGGATGAAAATATGCCTGTCTAATTGCGGGAGATTATAAGTTGAATCTGGAATCTGCGTGCTTATTATGTGAATAGAGCCGCCTACCGTTCGAAAATAAAACAGCGCGTTACGTCACAAATAAATAATATAGGCGCTCCTTAAAAAAGGATTCATAGTCTTTATGACTCTGTCCTGCCGCCCCGATTCGAAATCTCGAAACCGATACTTGGAGGCGTGACCATAACCCGATGCATATTTCCGGCTAACAGTCTTCTAACAAATTTTCGCCAGCACAGGAGCAAAATCGAGATTCCACGGAAAGCGATTTAATCGGACAAAATTAGCTTGATAAAAAATCGGGAATCGATTATTTTTAAGTTTGATGGATGCTGTAAATTTTTTCGACTTAAAAGATGACGGATATGAGGACCACCGCGGGTGGGTGGTAAATCCATTGCCCGAGTACTTAATCGGAGAGGAAGGTTTCGGTCATCTGCATATCACTTCGGTGAAAGCGGGATCAGTACGAGGTAACCATTATCATGCTCATGCTAATGAGGTGATATTTGTTTTCGGCGGAGGATACCGATTTTATTATGTAACTGATGGCGAAACCAGCTGCAGGGATGTGGATGAATCGGAGTTGCTGGGGATTTCTATAGCTGCCGGTATCGCCCATGCTCTGAAGAACACCGGCGATGATACGATTTATGTGATGTCATATTACGATAGGGAATACGATTTAGATAATCCCGATACGGTTCGGAAAATTGTAACTGAGTAATACTGTAACCTTAGATGAAAAGGAGATACCATGCAGACCTCTTATGTTCTGATGGAAGTGGCGCCGGGTAAGGTGAGGGAGGCGGTGGCGTTGTTGGGCAGCAATCCTCGAATCAAGAAGGCTACCGCTGTTGCCGGCGCTTATGACATCGTGGTGGAGGTGGACGCACCCAACCACAATTCGTTATCTCAGATAATCACCGAAGATATCCATGAGATAGAGGGATTGGTTAAAACGACTACGTTGATTGCCTTCGACTTAGAGTAATCACATGGATTATCAGCTACCTGAGTTTATCAAGAAACTCCCTCGAGCCAATATCCCACTCGAGGGAGTTACAGGATATCTTTTACCTTCTAAACACGGTCAAGCGGTCTTTTTTGAAATCGAACCGATTGGTGAAATACCTGAGCATAGTCATGGAGCACAGTGGGGAATCGTACTGGCAGGGAGTATGGCGCTGAAGATCGAAGGGAACGAAAAGAATCTCAAGTCGGGAGATAGTTATTATATTCCTGCTGGCGCTGCACATTCCGCTAAGATTCTCTCGAAATCGGTAGTTCTGGATTTCTTTGCGGATCCGGATAGATATCAAGCGATGGAGTAGTGCATTGACTTCATATCAACAATTCCTTGACAAAGAAAAAACCTACGCAGTCTTTGGCGTATCCTTAAAGAAGAAGAAGTTCGGAAATCTGATACTGGAACATCTTATAAATTCAGGTTTTTCGGCATACGGAATAAATCCCAGTGGAACCGGTCGGAAAGAGGTTTATGGTTCTCCGGAATCTTTGCCCGAAAGAGCAGACGCTGCCGTGGTGGTTACGTCGCCGTCAAACACCGAAGAGGTGCTAAGGCAATGTAGGGAATCAGACATTAATGATATCTGGTTTCAAACGGGATCTGTTAATGCCGAGCAGTTAAAGACACTTGAGGAATCTTCGATAAATGCTTATTATGGTAGATGCTTATTGTTATATTTGCCATCAGCGAAGTTTCCTCATAATCTCCACAGGGCAATTTTGCGGCTATTTAGCAAGCTATAAATAATTTGGGAAACTTCTAAAAAATATTTGCAAAGGATTTCAGGATAGATTAGATTAACGTTCAAGTAATTTTAGATAGTGATTATCGTGGAAAGAAACAGACAATCGACATAAAGGTGATGAAGGAGGTATATGTGAGAGGAAATGTTACCGGAGTTGTAGGAATAACTGTCACAATTTGCCTATTATTAAGTCCATCGACTTTTGCATTTGAGCCGGGTACCTTCGATTTTGGAATAGGCGGGGGATTCAACGTACCCTTGCTTGATTTTTCTGACCAGTATACGCTGGCAGCAGCAGTTGGCTGGAGCGGTGGCGCTCAAATCGAGTATCAAGTTGCTGAGAAGTTCGCATTAGCAGCCCATTACAATTTCAGATGGTTCGACACCCATTTTGTGTCGCCACCAACGGGATATACCGGCGGATATGCTGAATACCGAATACATTCGGTATCGCTTGCGCCCAGGATATATATCAGCGATGAAGCTCCAAGTTCATTCGTTGAAGTCGGAGCAAGTGGCTTCCTGCCATATTTTTACATCCCGGGCGATCCCAGCGCTCCGAATATATTACCGGAAGAATGGGCTCCCGGTGTGAATTTCGGTTTCGGCTGGCACACAGGAAAAGCCGATCTATTGCTGAGATATAATATATATAATACATCGGAGGAGTATTTTATTCACTACATAACCTTCGATGTGATGTTCAGCTTGTTGAGCACTGAATAGTTTAGCGCATATTCTCTAAAAGGTCGGTTGCTGCCGACCTTTTTTATTTTCGGGTTATGAGAATACGATTTAGTATAACAGTATTAGCTGTATTCTTCATTTTTCTTCTCCCTGGTTGTAACAGCGACCCGGAGGAAAAGCACCAAAAGGCTGGTTATCAGCCAATTCTTTTTGATGGAGAATATAGGCTTTATAAGCAGGCATCGCCGATTGGAGTGGAGACTATAACAATCCAATCCATGGATTCGGAGAGACTGCTTATAGATTCTGATGCTATAATAGACAGGGGTTATAAGTATCAGCATGATGCGGAATTTGCTGTCCGACCGGATTGGAGAATCGATTTTGCCAAATTCAGATGTCATAGCGGAGGATTAACTCGCACCTTAGTTATTGAATATAAAGATAGCATTTATTCCTGTGAGTTATCTTTCGGGGATGGTAGGAGAGAGAGCTACACTTTTGCTGATACATTGGACTATGTTATTCAATTTGACCTTTTCGCATTCAAAATACCGATTTTAAAGGCTCTTCACCTTGGGGCAGGGCAAACAAAGGTCGTAAACACGATACTTGTGGAAACTCTCACACTGAAAGTATTTGATGCGAAATTCCGCTATACATTCCTTGAGAGCGATTCGATTCAGGTTCAGCGGGAGAAGATAGTTGGAAATTTATACCGAATCGAAGATCTCCATGGACGTTGGGCAAGGTTCATCTGGACGGACGAATATGACATTCCTCTATACTATGGTGACAGCAAGGAAGGAAAGAATCTCTGCCGGGTATCCCGGTATGATATCGGCAGCGATATTAAATCATCAATGCTGAGTAATTAAGATGAGCGCAAAAAAACACAAAACGTTCTTCGTTTGTGAGAATTGCGGGCATAGTTCACCCAAGTGGCTGGGGAAATGCCCTCAATGCGGCAGTTGGGATTCGATGACCGAGCAGAGAGTAAAGGATAGGAATCGACGCGGTGCGATTAATTCTGATAAGCGGATTGATGCTGCGGTACTTTCCGAGATAGGTTCGGAGGATTTCAGGAAGTTTTCCAGCGGTTATGGCGAACTCGACAGGGTGCTTGGCGGAGGATTCGCTCATGGATCGGTGAATCTAATCGGCGGCGAACCGGGGATAGGGAAATCGACGCTGCTTATGCAGGTAGCTCAGAATTTGAGCAATTTGGAAAGCAAAGTTCTCTATGTTACGGGGGAGGAATCAACCGTCCAGGTCAAGAATCGTGCCGACCGTCTCGGCATCAATGATTCGGGTATATTGATTGCAACCGAAACGAATGTATATGACATTATAGATTACATTTCCGGTTTAAAACCGACACTGGTTTTAATTGATTCGATCCAAACCATTCATAATCCGGATATCGGAGGGTATCCCGGCACGGTCGGACAGATAAGGGAATGTACTGCGTCGTTTATCGAATATGCTAAAAAGACCGGCACCATATTTATATTAGCGGGGCACATAACCAAAGAGGGCAATATTGCCGGTCCCAAACTACTGGAGCATATGGTGGACAGTGTTCTTTATTTCGAAGGTGACAGGGATTTCCTCTATAGGATTATCCGGGGAACCAAGAATCGCTTCGGACCTGCCGGAGAGATCGGCATATTTGAAATGAAATCTCAAGGTTTGATGGAGGTGAGCGATCCTTCGGGCATTTTCCTCAGTGATTCCACCATGGGGAGCGGATCGGTGATCTCGCCGATGATGGAAGGTTCCCGACCGTTCTTGATTGAAGTCCAAGGCTTGGTGGTATTCAGCAATTATAATGTTCCTCAACGAGTATCCGTCGGTCTGGACGGTCGAAAGCTCTCATTGATAGCCGCCATCTGCGAAAAGAAGGGCGGGCTTCAGCTTGCCGGCATGGATATTTTCGTTAAGATGTTGGGCGGAGTTCGAGCCGAAGAAGCCGCAGTGGATCTACCGGTTGCCGTGGCTCTTTATAGCAGCGTAAGAAATATAGAGCTTCCTGCAAATGCTGCCATTTTCGGTGAGTTGGGACTATCCGGTGAAGTTCGCGGTGTGGCTAATGCGGAAAGAAGGTCTGCTGAAGCCGTACGATTGGGATTCCGTAATCTAATTATTCCGAAAGCAAACGTCTCTACCATTCCGCCGTCGGACAAGATGAATATAATTGCGGTGCAAGATATAAACGGCGCTTTTGAGATTCTCAGTAAATGATATCTGTCAAGAATCTCACACATAGTTATGTGACATCGGAGGAAGAAATAAGGTCCCTTAATGGGATCAATTTGCAGATTAACGCCGGAGAATATGTGGCGATAATGGGACCTAACGGCTCGGGTAAATCTACTCTGGCGAAGATTATCTCCGGAATTGTGGGCGGATTTAGCGGTGATTTCTCATTCGACGGTGTGACTGTCGATTCGGATTCATATCCTGAGCAACTGTCGGAGAGAGTCGGGATGGTGTTTCAGAATCCTGATAACCAGATGGTTGGTATGACAGTTGAAAGCGAGTTAGCATTCGCACTCGAGAATCGAGCCCTCCCGCCGTCTTTGATACGAAAAAGAGTTGACGAAGTGATCGAGGTTTTTGAATTAGAACGCCTCTTGAACCGTCCTCCGCATACTCTGTCCGGAGGAGAACGACAGAAACTGGTGATTGCATCGGTTATCATCATGGAGCCGGAGTATTTGATACTGGATGAACCCACCTCACTCCTCGATCCGGTTGCGCGGTCGCGCATTATGGAGTTGATTGAGTATATTTACCGCGGTAAAGGCAAGTTTACCGATTCCGAGAGTAGTACACGCACCAGGCCTACCATAATTCATATTACGCAGTTCGCCGAAGAGGCTCAAAAGGGGGATAGACTGATCATATTCAAAGAAGGAAAGGTATGTTATGACAGTACACCGGACGAAGTATTCGCAAAAGCACTTAAAGACAACGCCTACTTCGTATCGGTTCCCAAATTATTCAAAGCGCAAAAGCTCGAAATAAGTAGCGTTTTGGATAATTCCCAACACACAGGGGATGACCTTCGTGAAGCCGACGAGTCGAGGATTTATGAGTTCTCCGGTATAGCTTATTCATACAGATTACCATGGGGAGAGACAGTTTCGGCTCTAAAAAGCGTAACAGGCTCCATTCAAAAAGGGAGCGTTATCGGCGCGGTCGGTTCTACCGGTTCGGGAAAAAGTACTCTGGCGTATCTGATGGCTTTTTTGATGTATCCCGATAAGGGGACTGTCGCTTTTGCCGGACAGACAATCCGAAAGAGCGCTCCTATTGAACTTAAGAGGAATATAGGGATGTCTTTTCAATTTCCGGAGAAGCAATTCTTTTGTGATACTGTCTTTGATGAAATAGCATTCGGTTTGAAACTACGCGAAGAGAGCAAGAAGAATATTGAACATTTAGTTACCGATTCCTTGAACATGGTAGGATTAACTCCCGAACTGTTTA
The DNA here is from genome assembly GCA_014730175.1 of Candidatus Zixiibacteriota bacterium. Lineage (GTDB taxonomy): Bacteria > Zixibacteria > MSB-5A5 > UM-FILTER-46-8 > UM-FILTER-46-8 > WJIR01. The sequence continues at coordinate 37,464 of WJIR01000255.1, read as the reverse complement.
CCGGTCGCGATCCGTTCTCGCTCTCAGGCGGCGAAAAACGTCGGGTTGGAATTGCTATCACCCTGGCTTTGGAGCCCGATGTGCTTATTCTGGATGAACCTACATCCGGATTGGATGGCGCTGGAATAGACTACCTCATACAGCTTATTGAAAAACTAAGGAGTGAATCTAAAACTGTGTTCATCATCTCCCATAACATGGAGTTCTTGTTAACGGTATGCGATAGAATAATGGTGTTCTCAAATGGTGAAATCGCAGAGGATGTCTCGGTACCCTCCATTTTAAACGGTGATTGCGATTTGAGACGTTTTAATGTTACGTTGTCCCCTTACATAGAGTATACTATTGAATTCGGGAAATCAAACGGTATAAGACTGAAGTCATTACCGTATATTTAAAGACTAATTATGATTAAAAAGAAAAAAGCCGTGGTGCTGCTGAGTGGAGGGCTGGACTCTACGACGACACTGGCTATCGCCAGGAGTCTTGGTTATAAATTATTCGCGCTGTCATTTCAATACGGCCAGCACCATGACCTTGAGATAAAGGCAGCTAAAGCGGTCGCTGAATACTTCCGGGTAGACAAGCATCTTATAATCAGGATTGACCTAAATGCGATAGGAGGTTCTGCGTTAACCGATGATATGCCGATCCCGAAGGATAGGGTCGAAGATTCGATGCGCTCGGAGATACCGGATACGTATGTACCGGCGAGAAACACAATATTCCTGTCGTATGCTCTGGCATGGGCGGAGGTTTTAGAGGCGGAAGACATATTCATCGGAGTGAATGCCGTCGATTACAGCGGTTACCCGGATTGCCGTCCCGAGTTTATCGAAGCATTCCAACGAATGGCACAGTTGGCAACCAAAGCCGGTGTTGAAAGCAAACACCGGATTAAGATACATACCCCCTTGAGTTCGATGACCAAGTCGGATATCATAAAGAAAGGAATCACACTCGGTGTTGATTATTCCCTGACCCATACCTGCTATGATCCATCTCCGGATGGTTTAGCTTGCGGAAGATGCGATGCGTGCAGGTTACGTTTAAGAGGCTTCGCACAAGCAGGTATAACAGATCCCCTTGACTATATACATCAATAACTAAGCTACTCTACTACCTGCACCTCCGGACCTACTTTACACATCAGACAAAATAAATGAGTTTTTTATTAAAAATCTTTCAGTTTTTTGTTGACAAGCTTTTTGTTCTGTGATAGAAAAACATAACTATTAGACAATAATTCACCTAAAAAAGGAGCGCTATATGCCTGCTAAGAAAAAAGCTACGAAAAAAACCACGAAGAAGAAAAAAACCGCAAAGAAGAAAACAGCGAGAAAAGTGCGCTGTGCAGGGAAAACCAAAGAGGGTAAAAGATGCAAACTTATGGTGACCCCTCCGGCTAAGTACTGCTATGCGCATTCACCCAAGCGGAAGAAAAAGAGCTAAGTGATGAAGCGGTTGGGAAACCAACCGCTTTTTTTATCCGGGGTCTGTCGACATACCTGCAATAACAGTGCAGACACTTATAAACCTCTGGTTTAATCTTGTCTGCGAAACAGGACAGGGCGCCCCCATGGGTAGGATGGGTCGACGTAAATATCATAGCGGTTCCGAAATTAGTTTCTGAACAACATCACAGACTGGGAGGTATCCATAATTTGACCCACCATTTCATGGGATTCAAGGAAGGTGGGTTAAACGATGGAAGTTGTTGTGATGTGGGTGGGGGCACCCGACGGCACGAAGAAGAGGATTGCTTCGATTTGCTCGCAACGACAAGTGCGATAGTGTCGGGTATCTCCATTCGGCTGTCGCCGAATTTGAAAACCAGCCTTTTTGCGCTGCGGATTTATTCTTGTATACAAAATGCTTACGAAGTTGTAAACGATTCTAACTAACCACCGGTGTGATTCCCAATTGAGGGTATTTTCTCATTATTCGATCGGTAACTTCCCTCGACCCCACGAAACGTACAATAATGGAATCACCTTCCGATGAAGTGCTCGTTATCCTCCCTGTCCTGGATAGCTCCGCTAAAATCGGAAATTGCTCTTGCTCGATTCGAATTATCAGCTCCGATGTAAACCTCCCTTGCTCCCTTTTCAACACCCCCGTTATGTATTCCAAACCATTGGTATTAAGAGCGGAAACAAAGATGGCTCCCGGAAAACGTCTTTTGATATCCTCCACCTCTTGATTATTATTCAGCAAATCGATCTTATTGAAAACCATAACGGTTTTAGCTTTGTCCGAACAGAGCTCAGATAATTCCTCGTTAACGGTAGCTATCTTTTGCTCCATCCGGGAGTCTGCGGCATCTACGACGTGCAGCAAGAGATCGGCATCTTGAACATCTACAAGTGTCGAACGGAATGATGCCACCAGATGCGCCGGCAATTTCGATATGAATCCGACGGTATCGGTCAACAAAGCTATCTCACCGTCACCCAACTCGAGACGACGGGTGGTGGAATCGAGTGTGGCGAAAAGTTTGTCTTCGGCGAGTACATCGGCGTCGGTCATGCGATTTAATATCGTCGATTTTCCGGAATTGGTATAACCGACCAGTGTAACCTTAAAGAGATTCTCCCGTCGTTTCCGCTGAGTGGCGCGTTCCCTGTCTATCTGTTTTAATTTTTTTTCAAGCCCCGAGATTTCCTTTGTTATCAGTCTTCTGTCGGTCTCGAGCTGAGTCTCACCGGGACCGCGCGTTCCGATAGCTCCTTCCTGTCTTTCAAGATGTGACCAGCGCCCAGCCAAACGGGGAAGCAGGTATTTAAGTTGAGCCAACTTAACCTGAACGCGGGACTCGACAGTACGGGCGTGTAGCGCAAAGATATCCAGTATCAATCCGCTCCGATCCACCACCGGAATCTCCAGCCGTTCTTCCAGGTTCCGTACCTGCGCCGGCGTTAGATCATCATCGAATATAAAAAGATTTGCATTCGTGTCACGCACAAGCTGCCTGATCTCATTAACCTTACCTTTCCCGAAATAATATGTGGAATTGGGACTTTCGCGTCTCTGGGATATTTCCCCCACAACGTCAGCGCCGGCAGTGGTCGCCAATGCTTTCAATTCCTTCAAAGAGTTTCCATTGATAACATCAACCTGGTGGTTTAGATTCACCGCCCCTAATACAGCTTTTTGATAATCTTTCCTCAGGAATTCGACTGTTGCCATCTAATATCTATCAGTCTCGCAATTGGAGTTGAATGTTATGCTCAGCTTTGTACCTCCCGGTCAAGGTCCTCACCTAATCTAACGGATATATTGATCTTATGTTTCATATCCATATAATCGGCTTCAATACTTTTAAGCAGCCTTTCCAGATCATAATCCTTGCTGCCGACGATATGTTTCACCTCCCTGATGAGGTCTCCCATCTCGTTGGCTTTTTCACTCAGTTCCTTTAGTTTTCTTATAGTATCCACTATGAGTAGTTCCCTTCGTCAAAATCGGCTCAGTGTAATATACTAATAAATGTGAAAATTGTCAACTTATCCCGAATCAGCGAACCGAAATAGATCTTTATAATTCTTCTTCAGGTGCTCCCTGATCACCTGATTTTCTTCCTGTTTCAATTTGGGGTCGTTTTCTATAATGCCAAAAGCTGCCTTTCTGGCGTCTTTCATCAGTTCCACGTCGGAGGATATATTGGCGAATTTCAAATCGGGAAATCCATGCTGGCGCGTTCCCAAAAACTCGCCCGGTCCGCGAATCTGCAAATCCATTTCGGCAATAGCGAAACCGTCGTTGGTCGAAACCATTGCGTCGATTCTCCGCTTGCCCTCTTGTGTAAGGTTTCCCGTGATCTTCAGGATACAGCGGGATTTCAATCCGCGTCTGCCTACTCTGCCCCGTAACTGATGAAGCTGCGAAAGACCGTATCGCTCGGCACCAACCACCACGATTAATGTAACGCATGGATTATCTATACCGACTTCAATGACTGTGGTGGAAACCAGGATTTTGATTGCGCCCTCGTTGAAATCATTGAGTGTTTGTTCCTTCTGATCGGTTGTCAGACGGCCATGAAGCAAACCGATACCGTAGCGACCGAGTGGTCCCCGTGTTAGTTTTTCATACGCATCCGTAGCGGCGCGTAGATCGACTTTCTCTGATATCTCCACCAGGGGATAAACGATATAAACTTGTTCATTACGTTCTACCGTTTTTAAGATTTCCTCAAAAACACGCCTTTCATCCCCTTCCTCGATAACAATGGTGTCGACCGGTTGTTTTCCGGGAGGGAGCTCATTGATTACGGAATAATCATAGTCACCGTATAAAGTCATTGCCAATGTTCGAGGGATTGGCGTGGCGGTCATAAGTAACAGGTGGGTATTGGGATTATTTTCAAGTAGCTGCAGCCGTTGCTCCACACCGAAACGGTGCTGCTCATCGATTACAGCCAATCCAAGCTTGTTAATCCGTACATTTTTTTGAATCAAAGCATGGGTCCCGATTGCTATGCAAGGAGTTTCGCCCTCGAGTTTCTCCCGCACCGAATCCTTGCCAGCTGTCCCGCCGGTTAGCAGGAGCGTTTCCAGCTCCAGAGCTGAAAATAGCTTGCGAAGATTGATATAATGCTGCTCCGCTAATATCTCGGTGGGAACCATCAATGCCGCCTTAAAACCGTTTTCCACAGCATAGACGGCAGCCAACGCCGCCACAACTGTCTTCCCGGACCCAACATCGCCCTGTATAAGACGACGCATGCAGTATCCGGAACTTGAGTCCTTGAAAATCTCGGATACTACAGTCCGTTGTGCCCTGGTTAGCTCGAACGGTAAATTTTGACCCAATTCTTTAACTAACTCCCCGGGTTTCCGGAATCTTATCCCCTCCTGAGCCATTTTATACCGGTTTTTACGGATCGCCATCAGAAGCTCGAGATAAAACAACTCGGAAAATGCCAGACGATTTCTGGCTTGCTCAAGAGCCTCTTTGGATTCGGGAAAATGGATCGTCGAAATTGCATCCCGTAACGATATTAAATCAAATTTCTTTATGATATCCTCGTTTAATTCATCCTCTATCGATGCAGAATATCTCTCCAGAGCCGCCGCAATAATTCTGCGGAATCCACGGCTGTCAAGGTTGATTTCTTTCAATTTAGCTGTCGTCGGATATAATGGCACAATCCCTTTGGTATGTATGGGTTGACTTTTATCGGAGACGAACTCGAATTCAGGATGCGGCATTTGAGGATAGACCATCTTGGAGGTCTTTCCGCTGATATAAAGTAAATCCCCTTCCTCAAAAAGCCCATCCACGTATTTAATATTCCTGAACCACACCAGCTCCAGCGTTGCGGTTCTATCGGTTACATTGGTGATATATATCGGTCCCCCTTTGCGCCTATATTTAATACCGTACGATTCCACTTCCGCCATTACTGTGGCTTTCTCATTCGGTTGGAGTTGGTCTATTTTCTTTAGTTTCGTCCTGTCGAGATAATCTCTGGGAATATATAATAAAAGATCCCGCACAGTATTAATCCCGGTCTCTTTAAGGATTTCGGCTCTTTTCGGACCTATCCCTTTAACATATTGTACGTCGCTGTTTATGTCCTCAAAAGGCTTATCGTTCATCTCAAAAAAGTGGTTTTGCGTTAAAAAATGGTTGCATTATTTTCGATAATACTTATAATAATGGTTTCTGACAAATAGAAAGATGAGGAAAATATGTCTAAAGTATGTGAAATATGCGGTAAGAAACCTCTTTATGGCAACAAGATAAGCCATTCTCACAGGGCAACCCCCAGGCGATGGGAACCGAATTTGCAAAAAGTTCGGGCTTCGGTGGATGGCGTGAACAAACGAATATTGGTCTGCACCTCCTGCTTGAAAGCCGGGAAAGTTACCAAAGCGAAACCGAGAGTATATAAACCCGCATAGTTCTTAGTTTTAACCCGACTATGTCGGGTTTTTTCTTGCCCGTTCATACCGGCTGTATAAACTCCCTTTTGAAAATACTCCTTTTATTTTATCCCATGGAAACCTGTAATCCAAATCTTTTTCGCTGAAAAGAAGCGATTCAAAATCGATTTTTTGCCTTTTTAGCTCCGATTTAAGGTTTTTGCCCTCGATCGCAAAAGTCTTCATTATCTCTCCTATCCTCTTATCACCTAATGAAAGCAGCGCAGAGATAAAGGCTTCTCTATATCCTGATATTGAAAACCTGCATTTGAGCTTTGTCAGCTCCTGTCTTAAAATACCTGTTCGCTCCCTGTAAAACTCATTTGACATAAACGGCGCAAATTGAAATGGCGTATGCGCTTTTGGTGTAAAGACCGAAATTGATACCTGTAGCCTGGTGGAATTTAATGCCTTTAAGATCCTTCCGCACAATGTTGTAATGGAATGGATATCATCATTGCTTTCACCCGGCAACCCTATCATAAAATAAAGTTTAATAGAATTGAAACCGAGCTTACTTATTCTCCGTGCGCAAGCAATGAATTCCTCATCCGTTATAGCTTTACCGATTCTTTTGCGGAGGGCGTCATTGCCGGCTTCCGGCGCCAATGTTAGACTCTTCACCCCGGAGTTGTACAGGATATTCAATATATCATCATCAAGCATATCTGCCCGCAGGGAAGAAATCCCCAACCTGACGCCAAGCTTTGCGTAATCAGTTACAATTCTACTAAAATCAGGATGGTCTGAGACTATGGAACCGATCAAACCAACTTTACTCATCTCAGGAGTATCGGAGGCATCTCCGGTCAGATTGTTCATTTCCCTGTAAAGAGGTTTGGCGCGGATGTTACCACTGGCGCAAAAGTTGCATTTGAAACGGCATCCGCGACATATATCTATTAGATGCATATCCCCGAAATGCGCTTTGGTTGAAATAATCTGTGGAATTACGTCTGACAAATCATCCTCTCCGCTTAAGGCTATTTCAATCCCAGATTCTTTTTTCCCGGGGATCATAACACTCTGAATAGAGCGGACTTCTTCTAAAATCCGTTCCTTACCGATACCCACACCAAGTTTATTTAGGATGTTAGAGAATTGCCTGAAAAACATCTCCCCTTCACCCAATACAATAATATCAAAAAACGGTTTGAAAGGATATGGATTAAGCGTAACAGCCGCACCTCCCGCAATCCGCAGATTAGAGAGATCGTCAAGGACGCCGCCTCTATCCATCATTTTCAAAGTATTGATAATATCGAATTCATAAGGAATCGAAAAGGCGATTATCGGAAAATCCTTTAGTTTTCTTCCTGACTCGAATGATAGACCGGCATAGTCGGGGTATTTTTTGAAATAGAAGAATCGTTCGAATCCGCCATACTCGCTGAAGAAATACGCCAGGTGAGAAAATCCCAGATTAGCGGTAGCGACTTCGTAATGATTGGGAAAGCAAATGGCAGCGGCAGGCTTTACAAATCCCGGATAGGGATTAATCTCACTTTCAATCAGATCAGCAACGAATTGATTATATCCCTTAGTCATAGTGACAAAGTATTGTTTCGCGGCTAAAAGGAAAGAGAATTTTAGTTATTGCCCGCTGGAGCAGGGAAGTTTCATCTACTCGAAAAATCCCCAGAAATTTTTGTTAGATTCGAAGCCATTCTGTCACAAATAAGTAAAGACTCGATTGTCAAAAAGGATGCCAAAGCTTTAGAGGCAAAAAGGCAAAGTATCAGGGAAGAGGCGATATACTATCGGATTAATATCTACCGGCGCGTTTTGTAGGCGAACATCGCACGATCGATTCGTTCCAGTAGAATCTAAAGGAGGTGATATATGCTGAAGATTCCTGTGCAAAATAAGAGGTAAAAGTGGATTTCTGCCTTCTCGAATCGGCGGTATCAACTGGTAGGTTATCAAGGGTTAAACATCAGGAGACACGGGCTGAAGATAATGCCAGATAGTAGGCTAATTCAATAATTACACGGTACGGATATAGTATTTAGAATATTTTGCGAAATTATTACATCCTCGTTATGAGCGCGAATTCCGAGAAGCAGATAACCTATAACTGAGGTAAGATAATCATGAGAGACCCAAAACTGAGTCTATTGCTTCTATTAGTTCTCATACCGGTAATCAGCCTGACAAAACCGGTATCAGCAGAAGCGCTTACAATGGAAAAACTTAACAAAACATATTTGACAGCCTATCAATCGAATGATGACAGGATATGGCATATCTATTGCAAAAGGTATTGTAGCGGGCAGGTAGATAGCATTCGTATCAGCCCCGAGGTGGATGTTTACGATCAAAGAATGGGATACAGCGAACCCATTTTAATGGGGGATGGCTCTGTTATCTATTGTGCTATGCTGGCGCACAAACAGGTTGTAGGCGATTCCGCTTATATTCTGGTGATGAAAAGTATCGATGTGGGAGACACCTGGGAGATTGATGCAACTGTCGGCAAAGAACAAGCGATTGCCCGGCACCTTGCCGCCGAATACAAAAACGGGGTAATCCGGTTGATGTGGGAGGACTGCCGGGACGGCTATTGGAGGATATATTATGAAGAAATCAATACTGATTAGCTTTCTCATTCTGATCCTGTGTTACTCATCTACGTGGGCTTATGAGGGCGAGAATTTATTTATCATTAACTGGGATGGGATGAGATATGACGCCATTGACGACTCCATCCCGAAATTCCTGGTGGATTCCTTATCCCAACAGGGGATATTCTTCACGAATCTGAATAATGCCTGGCATACTTTTACAAGCCCGGGGCATGCCAACATCCACACGGGTAATCCCCAGTATTGCCCCAACCACTTTTCGCAGATGGGATCTTCTTATGCTATTCATTACCTTCCATCGCTTATGGAAACATTGGTTAGGGAAAGAGGGGGATCGCCGCAGGATAGCGTATTGAGCTGGGTATTCGGAAACTGCGCTAATGATTGGTCTTGGGGATACAGCCGTCATCCCGATTACCCCGATTCGGATCCGTCCGTTTCAATCCATGCGGCGCGGAAGATATTGGAAATGCCTGATGAAGAACTTTGGGAACAGGTTATTAAACCTGTACTGGATGAGTATCAACCGGATATGTTCTATGTTGATTTTCACAAGGTCGACACTTACGGACATAAAATTGATCCGGAGAATCCCGATTCGGGAATTATCGAGTATAATAGGAAAATCGAAATCGTTGATTCTATCACATGGGTAATTCTGAATGATTACATTCCTAATCATCCCAAGTACCGGAATAAAACCAATGTCCTCATCACCAGCGATCACGGAAGACATACCGATGGAGTGAATAATGGTATCGCCGGTCACGGATGCGATTGTGACGGTTGCCGTCATGTCGCTGGACTGTTATGGGGACCCGATTTCCGCAACGGTCTGGTTGTGGACGATGCTGTATATCAAACTGATTTCGCACATACATTCGCTCATTTACTGGGTCTTAAAGCTCCTCATGCACGCACTTCCAAAATAAGATATGAATGGTTGAAAAATCCGGAGATAGAGCGTTGGTTACCCCAAAAGGGAGGGGGTAGTTCGGTGTCCGATCCGGAAGCGAATTGCAGTTATCCCGATTTTACCACATTGGATAATGGCAAGGTGTATTCAGTTTGGTGCGAAGATGATAGAGCTGTTGTCTGCGGCATTTATCAAAACGGAATCTGGTCGCAAAGGATGCGTGTTCAATGTAGCGATTCCCAATTATTGAAGACACCTCGCATTACTGCAAAAGACAGCGTTATACTTGTATGCTGGGAGACATATAAGGTTAAATGCTCTGGATTTAAAAACTGGTATCTGGAGATGACTTCTTCATATGATGGCGGTACTAACTGGACGCCGATAACCGATGCCATATCCGAGGTACCATCCATGTATGCGGATATTGATATGGGCGAAGATGAACATGGACCATTCGCAATTGTAGGCATCTGTCATGGGTCGGATTGTGGCACTAAGTACCTGCTTGGAGATATTAGCATTTTAAAAGGGCGGCCTTCTAATATTTGGAATCAGAGATACAATGTTCCGCTCGGTTGGTCAGGAGCTCAGCAATGCGCTGTGACATCGGCAGACACCGATTTTCTCGTATCCACGAATTCCTTTTGGACTCATAGCCAGAATTATGAAATTATCGACCTAATTAGTTTTAATAATGGGAAAACCTGGATGGAACCTTTTTTTATTACCGAGGATGCTCAAAGTGATTACTATAAGCACGATTATTTCCCAAGTAGTCTGATTGTAGAAGCGATACCGCAAACTTTTGGAAGAAGCGTGGAGGTTAAGTCGTCGAACCGTCTTGTTAATATTCACCCAAACCCATTTAATTCCACGACTCGAATCAGCCTTAACTTACGTACCGATGGAGATATCTCTCTGGAGGTGTTCAACTTACTGGGTCAAAAGGTGGCAACGATTGTCGAAGGATTCAGGGAATTGGGTAAACATACTTGCAGTTGGGATGCATCCGAACATTCCAGCGGGGTATATTTATATAAGCTTACTTTTGGCGATGAGGTTATAACCGGACGGATGACGCTTTTAAAATAGCTATCTTGTCGTTAGTAAACATGTTGGGTTTCTCCATTCGGCTATCGCCGAACTCCGGAACCTGACCCACGAGGCTATCTGATGTGGTCCCGATGATATCGGAAACCGCATGATAGAAAGCGGCGGGACAATCCCCAATAGCGCGACAGGCCGGGAGGTCTGCCGCGCACGATATGTCCCCGAAGGATACGCCTTCGGCTACGTAGTTTACTTCAACAACAGCATCCGCTTGGTTGCCGTTCTTTCACCTGCCTGCAGGCGATAGAAATACACACCGGATGCCACCGCTTTACCGTTTTCGTCGCTTCCATCCCAGAATATCAGGTGCGAACCGACCGATTTGATTCCTTCATCAAATGTGCGCACCTTCTGTCCCAAGATGTTATATATCTCCAAAGATACCTTGTCCTGTCTGTCCAGGCTGTATGATATCGAAGTTGCCGGATTGAAAGGATTCGGGTAGTTCTGATCCAATGCGAATCGTTTTGGAGTATTAATATTATCTTCATCGTCTACATCCGCTACCGGGAAAGTCGAGATACGGACATTGTCGATGAATACTCCAAACGATGTGCCTTCCTCGTCGGTTACCATTCGGAATACTAACTGCACGTTTTCATTACCGACGCCAACGAATTCATCAAGCGAATACTGTCCCTGCTGCCAGTTGTTTACACCGGTGATCCTTCCCAGTTCGGTAAAAGTATTACCGCCGTCATCGGTAACCTCAACCGCGCAGTAATCGCCTTCCAGCAGCACGGCTTTGTACATGAAGCTGATACTTCCATGTTCAAAAGGCGTCATGTTATAACCATCGAGCAACGTCAACGGGTTGTTCTCGTTGTTGCCGTAATTATCCTCACTGTCGGTAATGGAGAAGTCGCCCTCGTAATGTTGAGTTTCGTCAAGCACCCAACCGGTACCGAGATCCCATTTGTCCGTGCCGTTCTCGAAACCATCGACCAGTTCATCGCGGGTCATCGTCAGCGTGAAAAAGCCCTCGTCCGGGAAACGTCCATCATTGGGATCATTCGCCATATCGGTAGCAGTGAAATAAAAGTTGATAACATCGCCCATTTCCAATTGCTGACCGGTATCAATATCAGCGAGGTATTCGTCGGGATTACCGGTCTGAAGCATCAGAACCGGTTCCTGCTCGCTCCCGTCATTGATTTTGTAATGAATATAAACCGAATTCGGATCTATATCATTCACGTCGGTAGCCGTGATAACGAAAGGACCGTAAGGTCCGAACAGGTCGATAGTCTCATCCGGAGCGGAAATCAGCTCGAATGCCGGCGGAATAACATCGGGACCGACATAGAAACTGTAGGTTTCATCCGGAGCGTTATCCGGAGCAAGTCCGCGCACTCCGATTTCATCAACACCAAGCAGGTAATAGTTGACTGTCGTTCCCGAATTCTGAGCCGGTATCTCAGTGTAGTAAGTATCCGCTTCGGTGTGGGTCATGGTCAACGGTACGAAACCTGAACCGTTATCATAGAAGCAGATTATCGAGTCCGGATTAAGATCGAATATACCGAAGAATTCGGCATCTACCGGTATAGGATTCTGGGTATCTTCGCTATCCTGAAGCGGCGTATGCGTTACTTCCACATAAACGCCGGGGCCTATGCCGTGCCGGTTACCGAAGTTATAATAAATCTCCGCGGCGTGGGGGGTGCCATTCTCCAGATTGCCATCATCATCATCCACTACCAATACATCATAAAAGTAATCTTCGTAATTGGTGGAATACCCGTAACGAGCATAATGGAACAGGGAATCAACCAGCACCCGATCATTGAGATCCTGGCGTAAATGCCACAAAGCGCCGGACATAATCATACCATCGTGATGAACCTGTCCGATCCAATCCTCGGGGTAGCGATTGTCGTTATCGCAGGTCCGCAGATAGCTGTTGGGATTGTTGGAATAAAACCCGCGTCCTATGAGCGGCTGATCGGTGATGGTGGCTGCGTAGTAGTCCGACCATCCCTCATGCTGCGCGCCGTTGGGACTGTAAGGCTCATAAGTTCTGTGGGTGACCCCGTGACCATATTCATGATATACCACATCGGCTATCTGTGCCGTATTGGAACAGCCTCCGGCGGCAATATAGAAATTTATACCGTTGTAATCATAATATGCATTGCATGCGTCATTGATGTTAACCCTGCAGTACATGTCGTAATCCAGGGATGTCAATCCGGGATCGATTATCTTAATCTCGCTGTGGGAAATAATATGGTGATAGAATCCATCCCTTTCCGCCGGATGAGAGTTATCATCATCCCAGACTAAAATAATGTCATCCCCGGGAGTTACTTCTTCATCAATTCTGGCATCAGCGCCCGCCTGATTAAGGACTCGGCTGAAAGGACCCTTGAGTTCCGCTTCCAGATCAACCGGTTCGGTACCGCCCCACGGAATTACAAAATCGCCGTTTTCATCGGTAATCGCATCATCGGTGCCGTTAACCGTAACCCGCAGGTCTTTAAACGGTTCTTCTACCCATTCATCGAATGGTGTGTCGTGCTGTATCATTCCGCTAACGGTACCGGTTATATCCACATAACGGATGGTATCAAAGCGGAGAAGCGTTCTGCCGGAATGGGCATCAACGAATATCTCGTATCTGCCTCTCGGATCTTTAACATTTACCAGGAACCTGTAGCAGAGCTTCCCGACATATTTATCGGCCTGAATTATCGGCAGTATCCAGAGCCCTTTGTTTTCATAACTGTCTCGTTGTTCATCGTAACCGATGCCTGAGACGCCTATGGAGAGCGCTTCCTTTTCCGACAATGACGGTGTTACATTGACCGATAAATCCGGGATGGTTGAAGATCCGAAGAAAAACAGATTGCCGTCATCGGTTATTCTCAATCGCAGTCGGCGATCATATACCGGGACATCCTGGTAATACTGATCAAGAGTTACAAACCATTTAAAACCAAGCAGGTTGGCTTTTCCCAGCCCTAAATCATCAGCAGATGTTCCGGTAACATCAGAAAGATACTCAGCATAGGTAAGTGAAACATCTTCTATGTTGTTAGCATTAACAAATCCGACGCCCTCTAAGGAAATGGGGTGTCCGAAAGCGTTCTCGGGGACTTGCGATATCTCATCGAAGGTCACCTTCCAATCCCCATTGTTTCTGACAAAATTCTCCCAGTTAGAGGAATTCCGGATCATTGTCTGAATTTCAGGATTATCCGGTATCGGCATATCCGTTCCTGTAAGATCAATTGAATAGTCTGTGCCGTCCTTTGGTGCAAAACTGTAGGAGTGTGATGATATCAACAAAATCATCAATAAGGAAAGCAGAATCTTTTTGTACACGATTTTCTCCTTGTTATGGATGGGATTAATAATTTCTTTTCCAATTATAATAAAATTTCCTAAATTAGCAAGTGCGAAACTGATGACAGTTACCTTCAATTAGCGACATTGAATGCGAAAATATCGAAATGTAATCTCAGCCAGCCGCCGATGCGATTTAGTTGCGCATTATCCTGACTATCTTTGTCAATCACTGTCGAAATTAGAGCCGGAAGATATCCACACCATTGTTCTGTGGACGAAAAATCCTTTAAACATTCTTACGAACGACCAACTGAATCGGGAGCTGGGAAGATTCGATAACATTTATCTACTACTTACGCTAACCGGTTTAGGCGGTTCCATTTTAGAGCCGAATGTTCCCAACTTAGATGACATGTTTAAAATGCTGCCAGCATTGGTCGAACGCTTGAAGACCGCTGAGCATATCGCAATTCGTTATGACCCGCTAATACATATTATTAACCCTGAGAAAACTTATGAAGTTTCAAATATAACAGAAAAAACAGCAATCGAAATATTGGAGAATATGAGGTCTAATCGTATAAGCAGGTTTATCACATCGATTGCCCAAGACTACAAAAAAGCTGAATTACGCTTAAAAAAACATGGGCTGAGATTTCACGACCACTACAAACAGGAAGCGGAAGAGTTTATCCGTGATGGATTGTCTAAAATGACATGGGAAAGGAATATACTATTAAGCTGCTGTGTTTCACCAAATTTGACAAACCGGGGTTGTATTGATTCGCAGATTCTAAAGTCAATTCACCCGCTTCAACTACCGGCTTCTCGGTCCAAAGATCGTTCCCAGAGAGAATACTGCAATTGTATAAAGTCGTATGACATCGGTCAATGGTATTCATGTCCGCATGGATGTCTTTATTGTTACGGTAATCCAGCCCCCGCTTTTAGCCTTGCGGAGGCGGACAAGCGCGGGGAGGATTACTGATTTTAATAACGATGGGTTTTATCCGTCTTGCATCATGCTGCCATTTAAGATGTTACGAGGGCTGAAGTCCGGGGGATCTGAATTCCTATCATACTTTATCATCAAACCGAGTTGAAATCCTTGGATTTTCGACAAATTCTCTGCCATTGGTTGATTATTAACCCGATAGTAATTGACATTCATATTTTGGGGTGGTTATCTTTAGCCTGATGGAAATGCGTAGTTCTCAATCATTGCCCAAAAAGGTATTGAAAATTCTACTTATTTCGGGTTTAGCCTTCATCGTTGCTATTGTAATCCTGAGTATCGGATTGCGTCTTTATTTTGATGATGAAAAGCTTCGCGAGATGGCGATGGGCATGGCATCGGATTATCTGGATGCGGAGTTAAAAATAGCGGATCTGAATATCAGTGTTTTTTCCTCAATAGCTTTGGATAGCGTCTACGTTATTGACAGCGATGATACTCTTTTGGGGTGCAGTAATATCGTAGTCGACTACAGCCTTAGTAAGATTCTCTCCAAAGAGTTACGGATAACCGGTGTGACTCTTGATAATCCCGTTGTGAACCTCAAGACAAAGCCTGATGGCGAATTAGACCTCTCCTGGATAAAAATGACCGAAGATACGACCCTCGTTGACGTCACCACAGACACGACCGCGGCAACAGAACTACCGATAACCGTCGAATTAAGGGATTTCAATATCAATAAAGCATCAATATCTTTAACAGGCGCGCAGAGCATTTTCCTCGACGGGTTATATCTAACCGTTTCGGATATGGAGATTGCGGAGATTGACTCGGTTTCAGGGAAGATGAAAATTTATTCATCCGAACCGGATGGAATAGATTTCGCTTACTCCTATTCCGATACGCTTGGTGAGTTTTCTGCAGTTGCCAATCTGAATCTCGATGTTTCCCTGGAAATATCCCCGGACAATGAAATCGAAGGAACCATCTTTTCTGAATTGAAACCGATTCGTATTTCCGCTTACGGCTATGATTACCAATCCGAATTCCTTTATAGATCCGGTGTCAGTTACAGTATAAACACGGGGGAATTGGCGATCTCCTCTATCGAAACCGTACTAAACGGGAACGAATTGCTACATGCTGATTTCAGCATGAGAATCACCGAAAGCGACACGATGTTTCCTATGGAGTTATCCGTTTCATCGGCACAAATAGATTTCTCAGAATTTCAGCCGCTTATTGAGTCTCTAATGCTGGGAATAGCGTTAAGCGGACGGATAAATGCCAGAAATGTACAACTTAACAGCGGTCCGGAATTCCCGGGAATGAATACTACCGGGGAGATTACATTGGAGGATATTAATCTGGCGAGTTCGGAGTACGGAATTGAGCTGCGCAACTTAAACCTGTCTTCGAATTTCAAAGGCGATCTGTTCGGAATGGATGCGGGTTATGACTTCGATATGACAGGCGATACCGATTCGATTTTCTATGCGCTCGATGAAACTACCACCGTGGTGATACCATCCACCAGCATGGAATTCGATGGTGCGCTGGACTCGCTTTATCAGCCGGTAATGGTACACGGGCAGGTATCACTAAATGGACTTTTCGGAGACACTCTCACCGGCAATATAGAGATAAACAATGGAATCCCTCCGCAAGGGACGATCGATTTATCAATATCCTTACCGGAAGCGCAATTGAGCGCTATTCCTTATATGGAGTATGATGGTAAATGGTCGATCAATATGCATGCTTCTTCCCTGAAAGATAGAATAAACGTAACCGGGCAGGCTTCGATAACTGAAGTCATGCTGCAGCTCGAGGAAGATAACCTTTTCATACCTGAGATGGTGTTTAACCTTGGTGCAGATATCAATTACAGCGAGGATTTCTTGAGCTATAATTTGTTGAATTTTAGTCTGGATTCCGAGGAGTATTTTACTTGCACCGGCAGCGGAGAGCTGACTATCGGCGAAATTACGAAGATTAATACTGAGCTTGATGCTACTGTTTATCATCACCTCCTGGAGGATTTCATACCAACCGAGCTGAGGGATTCCCTGGGAGCGGTTGAATTCACCGGCGAAAGTTCAATGGACCTGGATATTGAAGCTGTCATGAATGAAGAGGGCGAATCGGAGACAAAAGCCGAAGGGAATTTGAAATCGGTAATCGATACGTTATCGGTGGAGTTATATGCCTTTGCAGCTAACAATACGGAACTGAAAACCGATTTCACCTATGCAGAGAATAGGTTTCGTGGTAGATCGCAGTTTAACTCCGAGCAGTTGGCATTGGAAGATACGCTTCTCCTGCCGTTGGGGGATATTTCCGGCGAGACATTTTTCGGATATTATGATTCCACCATTACCTGGAACGATGCATCGCTCAATATAAATTCTCACAAACTAAAGCTGAATGCGCGGGGCAGTTATCTTGTGAGTGACAATCCAACTATGACTTTAAGCAGCAATATGGAATTCCGCGCGGCAGATACTATCGAGGTGATGAAAGGAGTGGGGATGACCGGCAGGTTTGACGGTTCAATGGAGATCACCATGGATGACAGCCTGATGAATCTGCGCGGATATTTTAATCCGATACTCCTTTCCGTAATATCGCCGGAGTTTTTCACTATACAATCCATCTCAGGCTCTGTACCTTTTGAGCAATCTATTTCGCTGGCGAATATGCGATTACTCGGTGATGTGGATTACTTTCCGGAATTGAATATCCTGAACTATGAGCAGGATAAGTATTTCAGGAGGATCGGATCGGAGGGGAACATAAAGTTCCGCAGATTGACCGCGGGGAGAATACACATCGATGATTTTAGCATGATTTTGGAAATCAATCAGGGGCAGATAATAGGACATAGGCTCTATTCCGACATATACGGTGGAAATCTGCTGGGTGATTTCTATCTGGATTTACGGAGTCTGGATTTCGCCGCGGAGGTTATGGAGATGGATAGTTTGAGATATGCTGCCAACATTCAGGCTTCCGGAATAAATTTCGATCGTCTGGCTGGAAGCGATAAAGTATCTGAAAGGGCGGATATCAGCGGTGATCTTTCATTGGTTGGAAGAGGGATTGTCGACCCCGAAACGGATTTCGAGCTTGAGGGGCAGGTGAATATCACCAAAATCGGTCCCAGAGCAACTAAGAAACTTCTGGATTTCCTTGATCCCACCGGAAGCGATATCAGTATTGCGGAAACACGCAAACTGATGGATAGAAGGCTGTTGTTTCTGGATATCAGTTACCAACCGAAAAGCCTATCTATGAAAATAAAACATGGAAATATCAACCCGTCTATCGATATGGATCAACCGTTTTTCGCCAAATATCTCCGTATCGGCGTGGTCACCATGCCTGTGGAGTACGACCGAAAGCAACTGGATGCTATGCTTAAAGCGGCGGCGGCAACGCCCATTGAAGAGGAACAATGAGGAGTTATCTATGCGCATATATTCAATTTTATTCTTTTTAATTATTGCTGGCTTGAGCTCCTGCACTATCAAACCTCCCGAGATCACGGTTACCGGTGAGAAGACGGTGCTGGAAAGACAACTGCTGGGGGAGTATGAACTGCAGGAGGATGCGGTATTTCTACCCGCCGTAAGCGGTGGAATATATTACGCCGGTGAGGAATTAGCTACTGATACAACTCGTATCAGTGAAGCTACCATCGAACGGGTCGAACGGGTTCCCGCAGGAAGACGTGAATACCTGACAGCATTAGCTAATCATCGCTTCAACTTAGATGATATAAACCGGTTCAAAGACCAGCAGGTGATAGGGGAAAACAATGAGGGATACCTTCATATCTTCGAGGAGAAAACCTCCAAACTTGCACCGCCCGATCAAACTATCCTCAATCAGATCGTCGCCGAGGAAAACGAAGGCAGGCGGATAATTATGATGCATGTTATCAGATTAAGAGCTGATCTCACCGAGGAGAACCTCCCGGAGATAGAGCGGGTGTTCAGCCAGAGAAATATCGCTGAGGAAAAACCTGGTAGGATGATTCAACTGGACAACGGCGAATGGGTGGTCAAGCAGTAATGCGCTCATGAAAAAAAGCCTCAATAAAATCTTCACGCTAATTCTCGTCTCGCTGTTGTGGTTAGGTTCCCAAGGTTTTTCGGCGCCAATCCCAACGGTAATAAAGCTGACCGGCCACCCCGACATCGATTTTGAACCGGCTGTATCTTCGGATGGTCAGTGGATAGCTTACACCACCTTTCGCGATGGTGATTTCAATATTTACCTCAAACCTACTACACGTGGTTTACCTGTTAAGCTGACTTCGCATTCCTCGGCTGATTTCAGCCCCGCCTACGGTAAGGATAACAGCGAGATATTCTTCGTATCGCGCCGAGATGATGCTCTCGGAGATATATACAGGATGGACACTGATATCGGTTCAACCAAACGTCTGACAAAATATCAGGGTTACGACACAGACCCGGTAGTATCACCCGATGGGAAAATCCTTGCCTTTTGTTCGGATAGGGAAACCGGCTATCCGGAAATATTTATCGCGAAAACCAATGGTGATATTATCCGAAGGCTGACAAACGGCGGAGCTATGAATCCGGCATGGTCTCCACGCGGTGATAGATTAGCTTATGTGGCGCTGGATATGACCGGATTAGGAGCCGAAAACCGTTTGGCAATTGTCGATACCAGCGGAAACATAGAATATCCTGAAACCGGAAACGGACCTGTTATGAATCCCTCCTTTTCACCTGATGGCGATTTGATTCTGTTTACGAAATACGATGTGGATACAGATAGAGATGGAATATTGACTATAAATGATACACCGACCATTTCGGCCATCTACCCTGAATCCGGCAAGAAAATTAAGCTGCTGTTCAATGCGCAAAGTGTTTATTATCCCCGTCTGGATAACAACTCCAAATGGCTGTATTTTGTACATGAGGAAGGCGGAAATACGGACCTGGCGAGGATGGATTTCGGCTCGTTGAAGCGGATATTGGAAATCCCCGACTCTCTATATCAATACGGGCTTCGGTTGTCAAGTTCATCGGATGAGCAAGCTACATACGCAGCTATCCAATATCTCGAAAGCTATGCCGCGCTTTATCCATCGAGTGAACGGGCAGCCGATGCTCTTCTTAAGTGCGGCGAGCTATACCTTCGATTGGGATTCAGCCGGGAAGCGGAACTATCCTGGCGAAGCATTGAGAAGCTACAGGCCGATCCGGCGCAATCTCTGATAGCTCAGATATACAGCATCGAACTAACCGCTAACAATCAATGGGAACTGGACAGGAGGTCTGCGCTGAGGAAGGCGCTTACTTCGCTGAACAAAATTAGAGAACGCGGAGCCGAAATACCTGAGGTTTTAGCAAAAACCTACTATGTGGAGGGGCTATTGTTGTCGCGGTATGGTAAATTCGCGGAGGCGATGCGCGCTTTTACAACCATTATCGATAGTTTCCCGGGAGTAACCGATGATGGCTGTAAGGCTTTGCTAAGGTTAGGCGATAATTACGGAACACTCAATCCCGATGACCGGATATCTAATGCATCCAACTATATCCGGGTGTTATCACAGTATCCGTCAGAGAACGATTACGCAGACAGCGCTGTGACCTATTCGTTGAACCAGTATGACAAACTACCATTAACCGTACGTATCGAAGGTGTGCGCAATTTGCTGGGGAGGTTTGAGGATATTCGGCGGTTACAGGTGGCGGGAGAGTACTATATCGCGGAGTCATTGGAAGCCGGCGGTAAATATCTCAGCGCGGTTGACCAATACCGGCTGGTTCAGATCTCATACGATGATTTTGCGCAATATGCTCAACAGGCTATCCTACAATCGGCAAGGCTTAACCTCCTCGTCGGCGAAACCGACGAAGCAGTGGCGGTTTTGGACTCGCTACATAAGTCCGATGCGATCAACGAAGATATTCAGCGAGAGGCGGGTAAGGCTTTATACCGCTACTATATCAGCATGGCTGATTCTATGTTTTTTGTGGGGGATATTCATAAATCACGCGCTATCTTCGAAGAGCTGATCTCCGATTTTACCGAACGCGGCGACTGCAATTGGGGATTCATCAGGAGTTGTTCTCGTATCGGCGACCTTGATTATGCCCGTGACTTTTATCGAAGTATACCCGATTCCATTGAGAACCAACGAGGTATAACCTACGGCAAAAGCCTGCTTGCCCTGGAACGTTATATTAAGCACCGTAAAGAAGACGAACTGAGAGAAGCTCGGGATTTACTGGAGAATCTGAATGACGAATATTTTGAATGGATACTACCTTATATAGCGCTGGGTAAAACCTATCTTGAGTTCGAGCGAGGTCAAGTGGATCAGGACGGGGGTGGTTTTTCCGAAAGGGCGATCGATATATCGCTGATGGGACTCAATTACCTTTCGAAGGATGCACCTCCTCAGCAGGAATTCCATCTTAAGTTGAATATGGCATCCGGGTATTATTTCATAAATCAGTATCAACATGCTTTCACCTACTATGATGATTGTTATGATTATATAATCCGGCAAGCTGATGAGGAGCTGTTGGTGGATTATCTATGGAATTACGGGGAGAGCGCATTGCAGACAGATAGCCTGGATATCGCTTCCTCCAGTTTCGGAAAGTTGCTGGAGATCGCTGAGGAAAGAGCGGATACCGAACTGAAGCTTCGATTAATGAAGAAGCTGGGATTCGTCTACATGCTGGATGAGGATTACGATGAAACCCGTCGTTATTTCCGAATGGCGCTGGAGATATACAAAGCCAGGGTAGATTTAAAAGGTGAAGCGGAGATGCTTAAGGCGTTGGCAGTAGTAAATTTCATGGATGAAGAACCGAATCCATCCATTTCTTATGCTACTGAATCCGATTCGGTATATTCGGCTTTGGGTACTTCCGATGACCTGCAAACCTCCGGCTTACTTCTGGGCAGGTTGGTGTTCTTACCCTTTGATTTCCAACTCGCCTCCATGGAGGAATTTAAAATTGGCGGTTCATTCTATCCCAGAGGCTTTCCCCGCAACGAAAACCGCCGCCTGCTCAGGGAGCTTGAGGGTGTCAGTGAAATGCGGCTGGGTGAAATCGAAAAAGCAACCACGAGCCTTCGCAGGAAAATGGTATTAGCAGAGAAATCGGGGGATAAAAGGTCAGCGGCGATTATTGCCAATAAAATCGGAAACATATACACTCAAGCCGGCAATCCAGATTCCGCCATTGCCTATTATCGGGAGTCGATTGAATTATCGCAGGATGCGGAGCTCGTATCCGGGATCGGAACTGGCGTTGTTAATCTCACCAACCTACTTTTGTCATTTCCGGAATATATCTATCAAATGCTGCCTGAGGAGGTCGTTTCTCATGAAGAGTTAATGAGCCGAACTTTGCAGCAATTACCGGGTACCGTATCGGCATTAAAGATGTATCTCTACGCTGCTTCGGGGAACTGGTATTTCATTCGATATCAGAAATACCTCGAAGAACGAATGATTACTATTGATAATCAACTAAATTCTGCGGATAGCTATCGGGATGCAATTTCAACCTACCTTGACCAATTCCAGCAAACCGGAGCGGAATTAGAACTGGCTGAAAATTACTATAAAGAAGCCCTGAACATCGCAGGGATAATTCTTGATGAACATGCTTACTGTGCCATCAATTTGAGTTTGGCGGCTATGTATCTGGAATTCGGACACTACTCCGAGCTTGCCGAAATACTCGCAACCACCGAGGATATTGCCATAGAGAATGGTTTCGGCGATATACTGGTGAGGATTTCATTGATGGAGGGATTACTCGATTCCAACATCAACGTTATCGAGGCAAGTATGAACGACGCAGTGAACAACCTGCGGACGTTGAGAGGTGAACGCAACCCGTTAGGCTCCTACCTGCAAACCGATGAGATTGACGAGAGTTTTAAGCATTACCTTAGAATCCTGATCGAATCAGGAAGAAGCGATGAAGCCTTAAATTCGATTGAATTGCTGCGTTCCATGAAACTGGTGGGCGAGATATCCCGTTTCCCGTTAAGGGAATTCCGCAGCGAATTACATAAAGTTTACTGGCTAAAGGTCAAATATCTGGATGAAATGGTTGATTCCCTGACCTCGACAATCCGCTCCCTGCAAACACAGGAGGATATACAATCAAAGAGAATGGCGGATTCCCTGAACGTTGAACTCGAGGATATCCGCACGGAACTCGTTAATTCTCTGGATAGGATACAGGAGGAATTCCCTGCCTTATCCCCGATGGTTTACGCCTCGAAGCCCAGGTGGGATAAACTCAAGGAAGTATTCTCCGGGGGTGAGATAGTCCTGGATTATTATCTATTTCGGGATGGAGTTGGAATATGGCTGATAAATGATCAGGACTGGAAGTTTATTTTTAAGCCTATCGATATGGACTCTCTACAAGCCGCTATTGATGAGGTTGTCACTTCTCAGGAAGCGCAGGAATTCCTTTTCGAAACCCTCTTCAGCGATTTTCGGGAAGGACTGGAGAATTCCGGATATGTGACAATAATCCCGGACGGTGAACTTTATGAGATACCATTTGCCCTTCTGAATAACGGGTATATTGCGTTAAACGATATATGTGACTATTCGATATCGTCCAGCGTGGAGATGATCATAAACGGTTATGAGAACCGCAGGATACCCGCAAGCGGAACCATTAGGCTGTCCGATTTACCGGGTGATGACGAAATCGGTTTGGATATAACCGAAGCAATTCCGGATAGTTTAACCAAATCGTTATCGGAATACGGCGTTGTCATATTCGAGCAAGGAATAAAACAGCAGGCAGGTTATCCCTTGGGCTCCCGGCTTGATGTCCCGATAGACAATCCTCCGAAATTGAGCCGGCTTTTCACCTATAATCTAAAAAGCAAAACGGTAATCCTTCGCTCTAATAAAATTGAGGATCTTGCGGAACTAATGCCTGTGCTGCAGGCAACTTTCAACTATGCCGGTTCGCCTTCGGTTATTTTTCTTCGCTGGGATATTCTCGATTCGGTTTTTAGTGAGTTCTTGAATACCTTTATTCCCCTTCTTGATGATTACGATGTAGCGTCCGCGTTGGGGCAGAGCAGAGCGCGGTTGAAGAAGGCATATCCGAATACGTACCATTGGGCAGCATTTGAGCAGATTGGATACAAAGGGATGAATCGGCAGGAGGAAAAATCCTTCGCTCAACATAATTTCGGGATCATTATGCAAAAAGGGATATTAGCTGCCAATCAAAGCGACTGGCAGGATGCCCTTTCGTATTTCCGTGAAGCTCACAGTTTGGCTTCCTTATTGGGAATCGACAAGTCGAAAATCGAGATAATTCTGCAGCGTATAGTTCTGTCAGCATTCCGCGCGGGGGAGTATTCTATAGCCGAGGAATATCAGAAGGAGACGCTTAAATTAGCAAGGGAGGATAATAATAGAGAAAAAAGCGCCGAGGCTATTCTATTGCTCAGGAATATCGCTTCGCAGGCTGGTGATTATGAGCATGCCGCCGATTATCAGCGGCAATACATGGACCTCACCGGTGCGATGAGCGATTCGGCACGAGCCGCCGAAGGATTCAGGAATATCGCATCACTGCTTGATTCCGGCGGTAAATTCCGAGAAGCGCTTTCCGCAATCGATACCTCTCTGGCATACACCGACAACGTACGCTATCCCGAGGAGTACGGGACCGCCATGTATATCAGGGGGCGGATATTGATCAACCTGGAAAGATTCAGGGATGCCGCTTCCGCGCTGGAAGAGTCCGTTGGATCCTTTGAATCCGTCTCGTCGGCTGAGACCGCAAAAGCATACCAGCTTCTGGGCTGGGCATATTTTCAACAGAACCGGTACTTCGATGCCAGGTCATTCCTTTCCCGGGCATTTGCGCTGTATGATGAGAATAATTCCGGGAGTCTGGCTGAATGCTCCCGGTCATTGGCTTCGGCAGAGTGGATTATAGGCGATTTTGATTCGGCAAATGCGCATGCTGACCTTGCAATCGAATTCAACAAAAAACTGGGAAACAGTCATAGCCAGCTTGACGCCATACTCATCAAGGCTTTGATTAAAATATATTCCGGTTATTCAACCGAAGGGGAACGAATAATGATAAACGGATATTCATTAGCCGAAAGAATTAATTCATCTCTTCACAAAATGGTTTTCGCAGATAATATGGGGCGCTTTTATCTACGGGAGGGCGAATTCGATAAGGCGATAGAGTTTTTGCGTCTGGCTATCTCGCAGATGAACGATGAGGGTAACAAAGATGATAAAATCGAGTCGCTACTGGACTTAGCATTGGCTTACGCCAATGCAGGCAATCCCGAGCAATTCGAAAACACCTTCACTCGCCTCGATTCATTACTGGACAAATCCCGGTCGGCTTTCCTGCAAGCTAAAAGGGACCTGATTTATTCCTCATCGCTGATGGCGCTTGGCGATTTCTCCCAGGCAATAAAGTCGAGCGAAAATAGTCTGGAGGAATCTGATATCGCGGAATTCCCGCTACTGCTCTGGCGTCAATTCTATATCCTCGCCAAGTGCTATTACCAGAGAGAGAATGAAGAAGCATCCCTCCGATACCTTAGCCAGTCAACCGAGATACTGGACGGAATACCGATTATTAATAATGGAGAGATAATGCGCACCCGCTTACCTCACTATCCCTGGCAAGCTTATGAGTTACTGGCTAAAGCGAATTATGCTCAGAATGATTATAACGAATCGGTGATCGGTTTCCAAAAAGCTAATCAGTACCGGCAAACAGCTCTCTTATCGAACTACTATTACAGATTCGCAGAGCCTGCCATCGATACGTTGGTCTCAAGATTGCAGGAGGCTCGAATCACTTATTTTGCATGCAGCAACAGGTTGAGAAAAGGCGATGAAGAGGAATCCGTTTCGGAATGCAGGCGGCGAATGGAGCAATCGAATTCGGAATTCATCCTTGCTTCTGCCAGATTACAGGAGACCTATCCGCCACTCGCCCTCGCCCTTACAGTCCCGGATATAAACTCTGAAGATCTCAATGCCCGGTTGGATGCAGATCCGACCCTCCTTTATTATCAGACTTCCGATGAACTATATAGATTTCTTGTTAACACTTCCGGTACTCAGGGATATAAAATAGTTCTCGAACATAACCTTAATAACATATTCCAACAATACGTGACAACCATCTCAACGATTGGAAATACCGAGCGTCTGGACTCAGTATCAAAACCGATTTTACTCGGGGATTGGGAAATAGATACCGAAACAGGCGAGCTAAACGTTATCCCTATCGGTGAGGTGGTCAATTTCCCCCTCGACTACCTACTTTCTAAATTCAGCGACGTGCCAACTAATGAACTCGAGATTAACGCTTTCCCCTCTATCTATGACCTCTTCATACCTAATTCGAATAATAAACCTATCGAATCACTCCACCTTATTGCTCCCGAAGAAATCGAAGATGGCGCTTCCGTGGATTTCATCGACAAAGCAGTTAGTCAGCAGGTATCCAGAGCCGTATATCCCATCGAACGAGTGGAGAATGTTTCAAGTATACTCGCCACTCAAAATCTCAACTGCCTGGTTTCCGACATTCGGATAAATGAGTCCGATGCGCCTTTGCTGGAATTCTACTTCTCAAGTAATCCTTCGGGGGAGGATAATTCCCGGATGCGGCTTAAAGAATTATTGGAGATGTATCCTGATAGCGCTTCGATTTTCCAACTCGAGAATTTTGATTGGAAACGGGAATCTGAATTTGCGAACAATAAACTGCTATTGTGGCGTATTCTACTAAGCAGTGGACTTGAAGGAGCCATTCTGCCGCGATGGGAACAGAGAGAATTGGAAAAGGGGCTGTACTTAAAACACTACTTAAGAGCCATTGAAACCACACCCTCCGGAAACGCAATCTTAAATATCAAACAGGAGATGACTAATTCAGGGAGATCCCATCCCTACTACTGGTCTGGATACTATTATATCGGATACGCCGATTAAGCCGAGAAAGGTATCATAGCCCGGCTCTACCCAAATGGTTGAAGCCTGGATTTCTCCATTCGGCTATCGCCGGATGCCGGAACTTGAACTACGGCGCGGTCAGGTGAGGGCACCTGACCGCACGATGAATCCCGAATTCTGCGGAACAGGTTAGGACACCTACCTGTTTGAGGTAGCAGTTGAAGCCAATGGGGAATCAATTCAGGAAATTAGAATTTCTTTACTATATTCTCCGGTTTCATGTCGATGAATCTATCCCGCTCGGAGTATATGCAGCCGCAATATTTCTGCATATATAGCCCCAGTTCGCGGGCTTTGTTATGTCCCTGCCGGTAACCTTCGCGAAAATCGATATATTTAAACTTAACGCCGACCCTTTTCGCCGCTTCATTCGCAACTGCAATCAGTAGGTTATGATTTTGGTAAGGCGATACTGAAAGCGTCGATGTAAAAAGCTCCAATCCTTCCTGTTTGGTGAACTCAGCGGTTCGCTGCAATCGCATTCGGTAGCAATGGTAACAGCGTTCCGGTACCGATGGGTTTGAGGAAACCTGGCGTAAGAATTCGTCAAGATCGTAACTCTCGTCATAAACCGTGTCCAAATCGATTAATTCCGAATAGTGCTTTAAAGATTGCAATCGTTTTGTATATTCCACATAGGGATGGATGTTTGGGTTGTACCAAAATCCGGTTACGGAGTAGCCGTCCTTTACCAATTTTTCCACCGGATAAACTGCGCAGGCGGCGCAGCAAATGTGAATGACGATATCTTTGTTCAAAACAGATCCTGTTGCCTTCTTTCAGGTAGTGCATATCCCAGGTGCTGATAACCGATATTGGAAACCATCCTCCCCTTCCGGGTTCTCCGGAGAAAGCCTATCTTAAGTAGATACGGTTCCACCACGTCCTGCAGAGTGTCTGATTCTTCATTTAATGTAGCTGCAATCGCTTCGATTCCCACCGGGCCGCCGACGTAATTCTTGATGATAATCTTAAGATAAGCCTTATCCATATCATCCAGGCCAATTTCATCCACGCCTTCGAGTTTTAACGCTTCGACCGCCAGAGTTTGGTTGATATCGCCATCGGCTTTAACCTCACAATAGTCGCGCACCCTTCGGAGCAGCCTGTTGGCAATTCTCGGAGTGCCGCGGCTTCGTTTGGCGATCTCCATCGCGCCTGCCGAATCAATAGCCACATTCAGGAGTTTGGAGGAGCGCAAAACGATGTTGGCGAGTTCCCCCGGCGGATAAAAATCGAGATGAAACGTCATGCCGAACCTGTCGCGCAAGGGAGCGGAGAGTAAACCGGCACGAGTTGTCGCGCCTACCAGCGTAAATTTCTCTAATTTAAATTTTATCAAGCGGGAGTGAGGACCTGAATCGACCAGAAAATCGACGGCGAAATCCTCTATGGCGGGATAGAGGAATTCCTCCACAGCGGCGTTCATACGATGAACCTCATCGATAAACAGCACATCACCGGTTTTAAGATTGGTGAGGATGCCCATCAGGTCGCCCGGCTTGGTTAAACTCGGTCCGGTGGTGGTAACCAGCTTGGTGCCCATCTCATTGGCGATAATGTGCGCCAGAGTTGTTTTCCCCAAGCCTGCTGGACCGTGGAACAGGGCATGCTCCAATGACTCTTTGCGTTTTTTAGCTGCTGTAATGGAAAGCTTCAGTTTCTCCACCAGCTTACCCTGACCAATATAATCCGAAAGCTTGCGGGGTCTGAGCGCCCAGGAGAGATTTTCGTCTTCAGGTGTGGTAGGTTTTGGCGTCACCAATCTTTCACGAGCCATATTATTCCGCCTTATTTATCCCCTTCTTAAAGATGAGACTAATAAGCTCCTCCGGAGACTTCGCCTTAGGGCTATCGACCATTATCTTTTCTATCATTCCGCCGGCTTCACGTTCGGAATAACCTAACTGCCTTAGAATAGCGATAGCATCCTTCTCCAGAGTAGTAATATCCGGCTTTGCCTTTTCAGCCACCAGCGGCTGGCTTTCTTTGAGCAGTGCGAATTTGGTTACCTTTCCATGAAGAGCCGCAACCACTTTCTCCGCTGTTCGTCCTCCCATTCCCGGCATCTGTCTAATGGCGGCGGTGTCTCCTGTTTCTATGGCGTTGGCGACATCCTTGACAGGTTTTGTAAGCGCCTTTAGAGCCTTCTTGAATCCAACTCCATCAACCGTGGTGAAAAGCTGAAAAAACTCCCGGTCATTCTCATCGGTAAAACCGATAAGATGTGGAAATGCGTTCCCACCACCGGAGGGTGATTCTATATATTCCAGGGTATGCATTGTCAGCTCGGAGCCGTTGAGATGAGATGATTTCAGTCGTTTGAGCACTCCCGACGGTACGAATACATTCCAGAAGACCCCGGGAAATACTTTGAGGATTACCGAGTTATCGGTGAATTTTTCTATTGTTCCGTCAATTCTTGTTATCATTGCCTAACCAGCAAGTTGATGACCGGTTTCTATCGTTAATCAAAAATCAAAGCATATTATCGCTTTTATATAGTATAACATATCGCTAAGTTCTTCGCAAGCAAAGGGAATTATCCTTACCGGATAGATATATGGAATATTTGATAATAGTATTTGCAAAATAGTATGATTTATGCTATATTTTAAGACTGTATATAAATGAGAATAACCGAAAATTGACGGGTGAAAAAAACAACAAAAAGCCGGGAAAAGGTTTTTTTAAGCTCGGTGAGATTCTCAGTGAGCAGTTAAAAAGAACCGGACTTACTCGCAAGCTAAATGAACAACAAGCGGTAATTAAATGGGAGGAAATAGCAGGCGAGAAATTAGCCAGGCATACCAGAGCGGTTAAAGTGCATGAACGGCGACTGCTGGTTATCGTCGATTCACCCATACTGAGGAATGAATTAACCTTTTTAAAGCCGGACCTGCTGGAGAAACTCCGTAGCGAGGTTCCCGACAGTGGCGTAGAGGATATAATTTTTCGCTAAGAAAGTGAATACTTATGGAGAAAGTTGATAAGAAAGAATTAGAAAGAGACCAATATAGCGCAGCGACCATACAGGTTCTGAAGGGGCTGGAAGCTGTTCGTCGCCGCCCGGCAATGTATATAGGCGATATCGGCAGCCGTGGTCTGCATCATCTTGTATACGAAGTTGTGGATAACTCTATCGATGAGGCTATGGCTGGGGTTTGCGATCTCATAGAAGTTGTGATAAATGAAGATGACTCGGTAACGGTTAAGGATAACGGCAGGGGTATTCCGGTAGGAATGCATCCCACCCAGAAAAAGCCTGCTCTCGAAGTGGTGATGACTACGCTGCATGCCGGCGGCAAATTCGATCACCAGACCTATAAAGTCTCCGGGGGATTACACGGAGTCGGTGTTTCTGTAGTGAATGCCTTATCGGACTGGTGCGAAGTCCAGGTCGCAAGACATGGCGATCTTTATTATCAGAAATACCAACGAGGTGAACCGGAAGCTGCCCTCAAAACTATTGGGAAACGGGCTAATTCCGGAACCACCACTACTTTTCATCCCGACCCTGAGGTCTTCCCGAGGATTCAATTTAATTACGATACCCTGTCGGCGCGGTTCAGAGAACTCGCTTTTTTGAATCCGGGACTTCGTATCAAATTTACTGACAAGCGCGAGAAGATTTCCGAGGATGGCAAGGAAACTTATCGGTCCGATATATTTGTATTTAAAGGCGGCCTGTCAGCATTCGTAAAATATCTCAATGAAAACCGAAATGCGTTATACGCTAAACCGATCGATTTCACCGCTGAACGAAACGAAGTCCAGGTGGACGTAGCAATTCAATATAATGATGGCTATAACGAGAATATGCTCAGCTATGTCAACAATATTAACACTATTGAGGGTGGAACACACCTGGTAGGATTCCGTACCGCACTCAC
Organism: Candidatus Zixiibacteriota bacterium; assembly: GCA_014730175.1. GTDB lineage: Bacteria > Zixibacteria > MSB-5A5 > UM-FILTER-46-8 > UM-FILTER-46-8 > WJIR01. The sequence goes on along the minus strand of WJIR01000255.1, from coordinate 6,723 downwards.
CCGGACTTTGAATTACTATGCTTCCAAAAATAACCTTTTCAGAAACGGCGACAAACCGCTGTCGGGCGAGGATGTTCGAGAAGGTTTAACGGCGGTATTATCGGTACGAGTCGCCGATCCCCAATTCGAGGGGCAGACTAAAACCAAGCTGGGCAATTCCGAGGTTAAGGGTATAGTCGAATCAATTGTCGGCGAAAAAATGGGCGAGTTTTTAGAGGAGAATCCCTCTGTTGCTAAAAAGATTATCGAGAAATGTGTATCCACGGCGCGTTCTCGCGAAGCGGCGCGCAAAGCGCGCGAGCTGGTTAGAAGAAAATCAGCTTTGGAATCAGGTTCCCTGCCCGGTAAATTGGCTGATTGTTCCATGAAGGATCCCGAGCATTGCGAGATATATATCGTAGAGGGCGATTCAGCGGGGGGATCTGCCAAGCAGGGACGAGATAGGCGTTTTCAGGCGGTACTGCCTCTGCGCGGCAAAATTCTTAACGTGGAAAAAGCTCGATTGGATAAAATCCTCTCCAACGAGGAGATACGTACCATGATAACCGCGATGGGCACCGGAATCGGTAAGGAAGAATTTGATATCAGTAGAGCTCGCTATAACAAGATAATTATAATGACAGACGCCGATATTGATGGCGCTCATATCCGCACACTCATACTCACCTTCTTGTATCGCCATATGAGGGAGTTGGTGGAAGCTGGTTATGTTTATATCGCTCAGCCTCCGCTATATAGAATCAAAAAGGGGAAAGTGGAGAAGTATGTTTTCTCCGACGAGGAACGCGACCGGATAATACAACAGATGGGTAAGGATGGGGTTTCTATCCAAAGATATAAGGGATTGGGCGAGATGAATCCCGAGCAACTCTGGCTTACCACTATGAATCCGGAGACACGAACGCTTCTGAAGGTCTCGACCGAAAACGCCGCAGAAGCCGACAGGATGTTCACCATCTTGATGGGCGATCAGGTGGAACCCCGCCGTAAGTTCATCGAGGAAAACGCCAAATACGTAAAAAATCTGGATGTGTAAAGCAGCCCAAATCCGCCATTAAACATTAAGCGGCAGCGCCGCAGTTCTTGGCAGTTTCTCAGGAGGTATCACTATAAAATGAACAAGCAAGATACATATCCAGATGATGCCAGGAAGCTATTCAGGAAGATGGGTTCCTGCTCCCGCACCTTCTTCTTTATATTGAACCGCGAATTCGGGCATCTGAAAGAAAACGAAGAAAAAGCTGCAGACCCGTTGGCGGGGGGCATAATTCAGAAGGGCTATCAATGCGGGATGTTATGGGGAACTTCGCTGGCAGTGGGGGCGGAGTCGCATCGAAGATATTCGGATCGCAATCAAGCTACCGCAGCCGCCATCATCGCTACCCAACACCTGATGGAATCGTTTGTAAACCGAACTAATAGCGCCGATTGCATGGATATCACTGATTGCACCTGGTCAAGCAAACTCAGTATAGCCAAATATTTTATCACAGGGAGGTTTTTAGCCTGCTTTAACCTCGCCCAAAAATGGGCTCCGGAAGCAATCCGTGCCGCGCATGAGGGATTATCGGCCTGTTCGAGTGGTATACCTGCACAATCTCTAAGCTGCGCTTCGGAAGTTGCCCGGAAGATGGGAGCAAGTGACGAGGAGAGGATTAGCGTTGCCGGATTCGCCGGCGGTCTTGGCTTGAGCGGCAATGCCTGCGGCGCGTTAGCCGCTGCTATATGGTTGAACAGCCTCTCCTGGCGTAGGGAAAATGGCGGCAAGTCCGGATATACCAACCCCGCAGCAATGAAAACACTGGAAACATTTTATGAAACAACTGATTATGAAGTTCTCTGTCAAGCAGTGTGTGGAAAACGTTTTGAAACAATAGCCGATCATTCGGAGTTTATCGGGAATGGCGGTTGCAGGGAGTTGATAGAAACACTCGTCCGAACTAAGTCGTAAGTCAGATCCACCTGGGGCTCAACAGGTTCAACTATTTTAGGAATAGCAGGAAGACAAATGAAAGCGATAACTTATTCAAAATACGGCTCCCCGGATGTTCTTCGATACGAGGAAATCGAAAATCCCATTCCAAAGGAAAACGAAGTACTCGTCAAAATCCATGCCGCCTCTCTTAATGCTTATGACTGGCGTATGCTTCGAGCGAAACCGTTTATAGTTCGATTTGCAGGAGGGGGATTGCTGAAACCGAAAAACCGGATCCTTGGAGTTGACATAGCGGGGGAAGTTGAAGCGCTTGGAAAAAACGTGAAAAAATTTAAAAAGGGTGATCAGGTTTACGGCGACACTTCGGGCACCGGTGGCGGCGGCTTCGCTGAATATGTGTGCGTTAGCGAAAACGCGCTGGCATTTAAGCCGGAAAGTTTGTCATACGATGAAGCGGCGGCTGTTCCTCTGGGTGCGGTTACCGCTCTGCAGGGACTTCGCGACAATGGAAAGATTCGGCAAGGACAAAAGGTTCTGATAAATGGCGCATCGGGCGGAGTCGGCACCCATGCGGTGCAGATAGCAAAATCGTTTGACACCGAAGTTACCGCTGTATGCAGCACGAGGAATCTGGATATGATCCGTTCACTCGGCGCCGACCATGTCATCGATTACACCAGGGAGAACTTTACGAAGAATGGGCAACGGTATGATCTGATCTTTGCGGTCAATGGGTACCACCCGATATCAGCGTACAAACGGGCGCTGACTCCCACCGGTGTTTATACGGTAGCCGGCGGCAGCATGGCGCAAATGTTCCAGGCGATGCTTTTGGGACCGTTGATGTCAAAAAAGGATGGGAAGAAAATGGGTGCGTTCATCGCGCAGCCGAACCGAAAGGATTTGGAATTCATAACCGAGCTTATCAACGCCGGCAAAGTTAAGCCTGTGATTGACAGAAGTTACCCGTTGAGTCAGGTTCCCGATGCTATCCGTTATATGGAAGAAAAACATGCCCGGGGGAAAATCGTAATAAATATTGCATAGAACAGATGCGCTTCATAAAATTTGAGAGTAATGATAAAACCGGCTATAAAGCGATATTTTTAGCAAAGCCAAAATACGTGGACTGGAATAAGCAATGGGTTTGGAAGTTTCCACCCTACTGAAAGCAGGGAGGCGGGACATTCATGTCCCGCGCATATATTCGCAGACAAGAATGTCTGCTCTACCAAGATTAGTGAGCCTGCCCCGATTAATCGGGATTGTCTGGCTATTAGAATAGCACATAACTTAACTTTGTCGTCAAGCTGCGGCATTTAATGATGTATGTAGACAGGAAAATAAGCTTTTAAATAATAAATGCGGAGGAGATAGTGAGTAGTTCTGATATCACAAGTGATAAAAGCTCATGGGCAATAGGCGGGGGCACTCTCATCGGCGTAGGTGTTGGATTCATTTTCCTTGAAACATCGGTCTTCTACTTCGTCGCATCTATCTTAGTCGGAATCGGTCTTGGGCTGGTGATAGCCTCTTTGATCTCGAGGGGTGAAAGCTGATAAATAGTAATGCATTCCTGAGAATATCGTGTTCGTATCCGACAGCGAATACGATTAGGACAGGTGTGGCTTCTTGATATATTTTACCGCGGAAGCCACCCAAAATAGGTAGCCGAATGTTTATCCTTCGGGAGTTAAAAACAGCAGATCATTTACGGATTGGAATTGAAAATTACAAATAAACTTCGGAGGCGCAAGCGCTCCAGAGGTGGGTAAACCTTCAACCACCGATAATTTAATTTGTGAATAATACAGGGTAGTTTATCCGGTTAAGTGGGTTGAACACCGTAATTTGGGGGAAAGAGAGCAAAAAAAGCTTTATTATTTTCATGAATTTATTATATTATGGTGTAGCTCTTTGACAACTTAATTTATTATGATTTCGAAAACTTCTCCGTCGGTGATCACTTTGACGTGCCCATATCGATAGGATTCACCATTGGGATAGTTTTTGTCACTCCGGTAGATGTCTATTCCTTGCTCGGTTAGCAGTCTAATTACGGACTCGGATGGTAAGGAGTTTCCGTCATAAGATGACTTCTGATCGACGGAAATAAGCGCCGCTTCGGGATTAGTGGCATTCAACCATTCTGCCGAAGTTGCATCATGTCTGCCATGATGACCGACCTTGAGGATTTCGCAATCAACCAACGCTGGGGAATAATGTTCCAGGATAACCGATTCCGCGGGATTTTCGGCATCTCCGGTGAGAATGAAATCAATCTCTCCATACGAGAACTTGATTACGGCAGAAGAATTGTTTTCATCGCCGTCGCCGATGGTTCCGCTGTGCAAAACCGTGATGTTGACCAGCGGGTCCCATTCCAATTCGGTATTGGGATAGATTTTTCCAAATCCGATATCATTGGAGTTCGCCTCGGAAAGGATTTCGGAATATGCCCAGCTATAATCGGATGTATGACTATGTGGTATGAAAAGCGAATCGAAACTGTATCTGTCCAGTATCCCGCTTATGAAACCGCCATAGTGATCCCAATGAAGATGTGTGGCAATAGCGGCATTGAATTGCTGCAGGTTCCGGTCGGTACAAAAGTCGTAGAATTTCCGCACCGTGTCGTCCGAACCGGAATCGATGACAGCCCTGTAACCGTTTGGGGTTTCGATGAAATGGCAGTCGCCGATAGCAATGCCCTCTGAGATATTCAGCATAGTCCATTCCAGTACTTCTTCGTGCGGAGCGCTTTGCGGAATGAATGTTTTCTCGGAGGAAATTGCAACGATCTCATCGTCGGCATGAACGCGTATCCGAAAGAAATAAGTGAATCCGGAATCGGCATCGAGAACTTTTATGCTGTGATTTTCTTTTAATCCCGAGGATTCATAAGTGAAGTGATCATAATCTTCAGGGATTTTTCCGTAGAATACAGACCCGTAAGTTGGTTCATCCGTATTCCATGAAATATGTGGTCTTCCCAGGTTATACCTGATTTCGATATTCCTTGGTGCATAATCCTGGCTGGAGGTTGGTTCTTTTTGTCCGCAGGATAGGAATATGAGAGCTAAAATTATCGGGACACCGGCGAATCGAATATGTTTAAAATGCGAAGAATTCATGGTAATTAAATACTAACAAAATAACCTAAAAATACAATTGAATATTTTAAAAAATGTTCCTAAATTCGTCATTGAAATTTGGTTTGGGCAACAAATGAGAAAAAACATAAATGAGGTGCAAAACATGTATCGATTGTTAAAACTATCATTGATGACAAGCTTTATATGCTTGTTAGCGGCTTCTGTTCTACATGCCGAATCAATTTACGAAATCCAATATACAACGCAGCAAGGAAGCGGGGATGATTGTTACCCGTCAGACTACTATGGTGACGAAGTAACAATCAGCGGCGTTGTTACCGGAGTTAACCAGGGTAATTATCCTAATTTTTTCCTCCAGAATCCGGATTCAACCACCTGGAACGGAGTCTACATTTACGATGAAAGCGTGGATCCGGCGATAGGCGATTCCGTGACTATAACATGTGAGGTGGATGAATACTATGGTTGGACCGAAATTAAGAATCTCTCCAGCCATAATATTATCTCCAGCGGAAAAACCTTCGACACACTGCTGATAACCACCGCTGACCTTGCCGGCGGATGCGGTTTGGATCAGGAAAAGTATGAGAGTATAATCGTAAAAGTGGAAGGCGCCACGGTTACCGGCGACGCCGGGTATGGTTCCCACTGGATATACGATGGTTCGGGTGATTCATGCAAGATCGATGATGAGATGTATAGATGGGGCGATGATACGCCGGAGATTGAAATCGGCTTAACTTATGATATCGTCGGTTTAGTCTGGTACAACTACGATGAGTATAAAATAAATCCACGTTTTGCAGCCGATGTGGTAGCTGTGGGAGGCGCTCCTTCAGTTAAGTTTTCGTTCCCATTGGACAGAACTCACTTACTTGTTACATTCAACATGAATGTTGACTCGGGTACAGGCTTGGATACTGACAATTATAATTTCTCCGACGGGCTGGAAGCTACCGATGCCGAATTTTATGATGGCGACCACTCGAAGGTGAGATTAACGACTACACAGCAGGATAACGGACACGAGTATACTTTGACCTGCGAAGATATAGAAAGCGAAGGCGGTACGCCGATGCCGGAGCCGGATGTGAGTACTTTTTACGGTGGGTTCACCGGTATTGCCACCGTTCAGCAACCGATCTCCTCTGAAAATGATAGCTCACAATTAGCCGGGGAATATGTGACCGTTAAGGCTGTAGTAACCGCCGATACCGCCGATCATATCTCCTACTATTTCTTCGTGCAGGATGAAAGTTACAGCACCTTTAATGGAATAAAGATTTATAATTCCAATGATGCGAATCCTCAGCGCGGCGATACGCTGGTGATTGCAGGATTGGTTCAGGAGTATTTCAACGAAACAGAGATCGGCGATATTAAATATTACGAAGCTTTAGGCAATGGGCCTGAAATTTTGCCCACGGAAGTAGGCGCTGCCGATTTAACCAATGATTCTCCAAGAGCGGAATGGTACGAGGGCGTTCTGGTTAAAATTGATGAAGAAATGGAGATTCTAACCGAGCCAGATGAAAATGGGAACTGGACTATTCAGGATCTTGACGGTGAGAATACAGTTATAGTTTATCACGGGGAGCAATTCTTCACCGGTATTGGGGATACCATTGTAATCTGGGGTAATTTCGTTTATAATTTCGATGAGTACAAGAT
>WJIR01000254.1 GCA_014730175.1 Candidatus Zixiibacteriota bacterium | reverse complement strand
GAGATACCTATCGTAGTTTGCGGAGTAGCATTAATCATAGCAGGTTTCGCTTATTATTTTTCATATCAAAAGATAGTGATAGTATCTGTACTGATCGGTCTGGTCAGTTTCGGGTACTTTCGCAGTATGTCGGTAACCGAATTCCGCCCAACCAATCACATATCCAATTTTACATCATTGAATGAAAAGGTGGAGATTAAAGGGAAGATTATTCGCGAACCGGATATAAGAGATTATCATACCTACCTTACCGTAGCTACGGATAGCATTATGGTAAACTATATTCGACTGCCGGTCATCGGACGGATGTTAATTAAAACCTCTCCCGCGACACATATTTTCCGCTATGGAGATTATATTAAAGTTCATGGTTACCTGAATGATCCTCCCCGCCCGGGTAATCCTAACCTGTTCGATTATCGTGGCTATCTCTCTCGCAAAGGGATATTCGCATATACATCTGTAAAAGGGAAGCACAGCGTAAAAATTCTGAAACTGGCTGATGAAACCGGATTTGTCTCAGATATTGTGCAACCTATCAGGCATTATTTGCTGGACATATTTTCGAAACTGCCCACCGAAGAGCACGGAGCCCTTTTAGCAGGATTCTTACTCGGCGAGAGAAGGGGGATACCCCGGGAGATACAGGAGGATTTTATCGCTTCGGGGACGATGCACCTTCTGGCGGTTTCCGGTTCCAATGTGGCGCTGATTCTCGGTATATATGGTTTCATTATGATCTGGGTTCCGGTTTCTAAAAAATGGAAACTGCTCGGAAGTATCCCGGTGATAATAATCTTCAGTTTCATCACGAATAATGAACCTTCGGTGGTTAGAGCCTCTATCATGGCGGTAATGGTGATATTGGCTTTTTTAATGAAGAGGCGGCGGGATCTGGTCAATGGAATCTGCGTAGCGGGATTCTTAATCCTGCTGGTATCGCCCTTGTGGCTTTTTGATGTCGGTTTCCAGCTATCGTTTGCCGCAGTCATTGGGATAGTCTTGTACACCGAATCTAATATCTATAATCCCGGTCGGTCACGAAATACAATCGATTGGTTCAAGAAAGCTATCATTCACGGATTTTTTATCAGCAGCGCAGCTTTCCTCTTCACGGCGCCGATTATCGCCTACAACTTTAATCGGCTGGCGACATATTCCATCCTGGCTAATATCCCTGCGGCGATACTGATATCAGCGGTAACCGCCACAGGAGCGGTTGCGGTTTTGCTTTATCCGATAGGCGGATTCATCAGGGAAGGTTTGCTCTTAATAGTTGACCGGATGGTCGGACTGATGAGGTGGACGGCTGACTTTTTCTCCGGTTTACCTTATGCCAGTCCCTCGGTAGTTTCTCCGGATCACATTACTATCATAGCGGTTTACGCGGGATTACTGTTTTTGCTGACACTCCGCTGGAATTTAAAGGCAAGCAAGATTTTTCTCTTGATAATGTTAATTGCTCTCAATATCAAGATATGGAGCGGAGTTCCTTTGTTTCAGTCAGACCAATATCGAGTTGAGTTTCTCGATTCCGATTTCTCCGAATCACTGTTTATCTATTCCGATCACCAAGAAAACAGCTTTATATATTCCGGCGACGAACGGACATTTAGCGGATTGAGCGACCGCACCTTAATCCCGTATTTTCTTAAAACCGGCTTTGGCAGCATTGATAATCTCTTTTTAGTGAAATCCGATTCTTCAGCAATTAAAGGATTAGAGGATGCTGTCAGTTCCGGCATTTTTAAACGAATATGGTTACCGGATAATCAGTATCTGGTTGCAGCTATAAAGAATTTGCAATTCCGAGGGAGTATTGTCAGATTTAATCCTGAGGATATTATTACCTTAGACGATAATGTTAAGCATGTTATTCTTTTTCCCGATATAAGTTTAAGAGAGAATTCGGAGTTAAAAAACTATCCGATTCTCGTAAATATTAAAGGGCTGGATATATTGTTTCTGGGCGAGACTAATTTGAAACCTATCAATCCCGCATCGGAATCGGTAGATATCATGCAAGTAACCAAGACCGGCGTGGATTGGCATAGCAACGATTTGGAGAACACTAAGATCGCGATAGTTGTCAGCGGTGAACCATTCAGGTATTGGAAGGAAACGGATTCGATTGACAGCAAGTCCGAAAGCGGAATTTATAAAATAGTCAATCAAGGGGCTGTAAGATTCGAAATTGGTGAGTTCGGAATAGCTCATTTTCCCGATTAGATATGCAGGGCATTGTAAAAAACACGGGCGGCAGTTTTGGCGGAAACCTCGATTCGGTACCCCTTCTCGATGTTTTCCAGCTACTTTTCGGGGGGAAAAAGAGCGGAATGCTGGAGATAATCAGCGGGGAGACCAAGAAGAGGGTATATTTGAAATCAGGGATGATCGTAGCTGCGGAGTCCTCCGAAGACAAGGATTTGCTGGGGAAAATACTTATTAAACGAGGACGCCTGGCGAAACCGGAGTTAGCCAAAGCATTGCGGCTTCACCGAAAATCAGGTAAGGTCTTGGGCAAGGTCTTAATTGAGATGAATCTTTTCTCCGATGCCGAAGTTAACGCCGCTCTTAAACTGCAGGTCGAAGAGATAATCTATGGAATGTTCGGGCTGGAATCCGGCAAGTTTGTCTTCCACGAAGGGAAAGGCGCCGTAAAACCCGAACTTGATACTCCGCTAAATCCGATGAATGTGATAATGGAGGCTACCAGGCGGCTGGATGAATGGAGCGAGATCGAAGATAAACTGCCTCCGTTGAATGCGGTCGTCGTTGGCAATAACGAGGATTTTGTCGGGGAGGAGATACGAATCAGCAAAGAGGAATTTCAGATTTTACTGTTGATCGATGGAAAAAAGACCTTTCGCAAGATATTATCCGATAGTATTTACGACCGGTTTATCACAGCGAAAACTATCCATAGGTTTCTATCCATGGGATTGCTCAAGTGCGAAAAACCGGAAAAGGAGCTGCCGGTCAGCGGAATCGATCGCAATACGATTTTGGAAGACCTGGTAAAATTGCACAAGGACATATATGAAGTGGTTAGCTCATTGTATATTGAATTTATGAATGAAGCCGGCAGGAATATCCTCAGCAACATATATAAGAAATGCAAGACGGAGTATACGGTGTTGGATCGTTTGTCGAATAAGGCTAATCGTGGAATCGAATACGAGAATATTTGCGAGTCAGCCAAATCCCTGCCGGAGGATGCTATTCTTCACAAGCTTGGTGTTTCCCTGTACGCGCTTTCGGAATCATATCTTCTTTCGATCAAGGATTACCTGGGAGACGCCTGCTTTGAGAGAGCGATATCAAGGCTGAGGAAACGGATTTTGGGCTACTATGAGAACCGAAAACAGCAACTCGCCGAATTTGGCTTGGATGAAGAGGTTTTCAAACTCCTGCATCTAAGCTAATCGGGTATTTGGGGATCGGATGCAATTGAAATCATTTCAGATAATACTTATTTTGCTGGTCATCTGTACTTCTATCTTCAGGCCATCAGCGGTGATGGCGGAAGTTGAGTCGAAAGCAGGTTCCCCGATTATGTATGATTTCCTCTGGTTATTGATCAGCAGCGCCGGATTGTATTATTCATTTAGAATTGTCCGCGCCTTCTGGAGGGGAAAACTGGCGCTTCCCTGGAGCTTAATCACGGCGGCATTTGCGGTGTTCGCAATTACATCTATGGTGTCGCTCGGTGTGAGAGCGCAATTATTTGAATTTGATCTAAGCCATCATTCATCATTACAGCTTCTTGGTTTGCTGATATTTCTGGTCGCAGGATATTTCTATAAACGCTTAACGCTGGGTGGCAAATGAAATTTTCCTCCGATGAATTAGAACTTAGAATTGAGAAATGCAAAAAGGTGCTTAATTCCGATGCTAATTCTCAGATATTTGCCGCGTTGGCGGAATGTTACCGTAAGAAGGGCGAGTTGGAATTGGCGCTGGAAGTCTGCTCGCAAGGACTTTCGATACACCCGGATTACGGCTCAGGTCATTTTGTGATGTCCAAGATTCTTTTCGATATGGGCAATTTTAAGGAAGCTTACGAAGAACTGATGCAGGCAAAAAGCTGTGATAATCCTACTTATAGTATGGAGATGTTCGAGTGCAAGCTGATGGTGGAAATGGGTAATATTTCGAAGGCTCAGAGTAAGCTTAAAGAACTGCGGGAGCGGGATCCATCCAATTCTCAAATCATAGCAATTACAGAGACGATCAAGAAAGATATGCATAAAGCAGCCGGTGAGAAACAGGCTCAGGAAGCAAGGAGGGATATCCCGGAGGAAGTTATAAACCAAACCGCAGTTTCTGCCGATAATTCAAAAGATAGAACCGATGTTGAAAAACTGATTGCGTTCCTCAATTCATTTCCGAATCTGGTTGGTTTTGCGGTTGTGGAGGACTCGGATGAATTAATTGCTGCCTCCGGATTTGAAGATGAGTCCAAACTTGATAAGAAATCGGTGAGTGAAATGTTGACAACGATTAATGAGAATCTCCGGAAGGTTAATTTGGGAGAGATGCGGAATTGCCTGATTGAAACAAAACTGCATAACCTGATTTTCAGGGATTTCGATAATTATAAAATTATTATAAGATCCGAGAAATCATTCAGCCTGGGACTGCTTAATCTCAAGCTGTCGAAAATCATGGCGGATTTGCATGGTTAATAAAGACCTCATAGAAACCAACGATATACTGAAATTATCGATAATCGCGCTGACATTGGGGGTACTGCTATCCTTTCTCTACCCTAACGGAGCGGAATGGCAACTCCCTTTACCGATATTCTTTGCTATCGTTTTGGAATTCTTCTACTACACCTTAATTGTATCATTATTTGATGACAGTACCGATTTTATGGAGCATCTTTTCTACGCTGTCGGCTGTTTTATTTTCCGGCTCGTAAGTTCGATGGTTTTTGCGGCGGCAATAACGACCGCTCGAGAAATTCCTTTCAGCTTATCACTCGGTTTGGGCGTGGCGAACTATGTACCCCATGTTTTCGCCAGTGTTCTCATTGCGCCCTGGGTTCTGCTGACTTTTATCAAGGAACATCACAAAGATGCTATCCGGGCGATAAAGGAGAAATCTCGAAGGAAATCACAATCTACCCGAAAAGCGGACACGGCAGCGGCCGACAAAACAGATAACCGTGTGTTAGAGCCCGGAGCAGAGCATAAAGACCTTAGAACCGGTTTTGCGGGAATCCTCGATTATATCGTGGAATACGGTGGGATAAGCGGTTGTTTACTGCTCAGTAAAGAAGGATTAATTATCGAACAGAGGAGCGCTTTAAGCGACGATATTGATAAAACAGCGGCATATATTGCGGAGATTTATAACCAAAATCAGCGGATCAGCTCCGGGTTGATCCGCAATGAGATCGAACGATTGGAGATAACCGCCGGCAGTGAAAGGATAGGCATTTATTCCGTCATGGATATCCTGCTGGTGATAATATCCCGAAATAAGACCGATGAGTTACTGAGGGTTAGAATAGTTCAAGCCTTGGAGATGCTGAAACGGACGATTGCAATAAAATACCGTGCAAAGGAGCAGGTGGTAGCTTAAAACGACTAACGGGGTAATGAAATGTATGAAATACTAAGCGAATTGAACAAAACGCAGGGAATTCGAGGCAGCATGATAGTAGGCGAAGACGGAATTATCGTAGCTGCTGAGATTGGAGGGGAGTTCGAAGATGACACGGTGGGAGCGTTGGCGGCGTCAATAATCGCATCGGTGAAGAAAGCTCTGACTCGTTTGCACGAGGGAGCGATGAGACAGGTAATGATAGAGGCTGATAACGGGAAAATCTTTTTAGCGGAATGCCCTATCGGGATTTTAGTAGTGTTAACGGGGATAGATATCAATATCGGACTGATAAGACTTGAAATAAAAACGGCATTGGATAATATGCGGAATGTTCCGGTAATGTCAAACCAATAGCCAACTTAGGGACATGATATGGTTACAATAAACTATGCGTTCAAAGAAGTAGTATGCAAGATTGTTTACTACGGACCCGGATTATCCGGAAAGACCACAAATCTGCAATGGGTATTCGAGAAGATACCGTCGCAGTCGCGCGGGGAGTTGATCTCATTAGCTACAGAGACAGACCGCACCTTATATTTCGATTTTTTGCCGATAAACCTCGGGACAATTCATGGCTTGGCGACCAAGTTTCAGCTATACACCGTGCCGGGGCAGGTGTTTTACAATGCGACCAGAAAACTGGTTTTAAGGGGTGTCGATGGAATAGTTTTCGTTGCCGACTCTCAACTGGCAAAGATGGACGAAAACCTGGAAAGCTTGAATAACCTGAGGGAGAATCTAAAGGAGTACGGATACAACCTAAAAGATATTCCTTTCGTCCTGCAATACAACAAACGCGATCTGACCGATATCGCCGAAATCGAACAGCTGCAACAAGCTTTAAACGAACGTGGTGTGCCATATTTTGAAGCCGTCGCCTGTCAGGGGAAAGGGGTTTTCGATACTTTAAAATCAATCTGCAAGTTGGTTCTTGATAAAGCCCGTTCCCAATCCTCAGAACAGGTCTCAAAACCGGAACCGGTTGCCGTTGCAGCGGAATCAGTCGATGCGAAGACAGAACCCGAAGCTGTCAAGCAAAAGGAGGGTTCGACAACGTCATTCGGAGCAACCGAATACGCCTCCGGCGTTACTGTGATGAATACCGACAACGAGAGAGATGCGGAGGAAGCCGAAGAGGCAGATAAGGGTGGCGATTCCGATTCTATTGAAATACAACGGTTCGACAGAGAAATAGACGATTTTAGCACGGATGGGATAAAAACCGATGGGCAGTACGATAAGGAGCAATTGGTTGACCAGCCTTCCGAAATTCAACAGCATGATGTCTCCGATAGCTCCGCAGGTATCGAGGATAATGAAGTCGATGAGCAAACTGCGGTTGATAAGGCGAAACCGGCAAAGCCGTTCATTCCCGGGTTCGACGTAGATGAGGATGATCCCAGCGCCGTGGATACCCAATCGGGCCAGCAATCGGATAGCCCATCGCGGGATAAGCTGGGGGATCAGGAAGATACGGCGAAAATCAAAAAGACCATATCGGAGTCACTGTCGAAACAGCATCCAGCGGTCAAACCTGATGAGGGGGCAGAAGACAAGACTGAACAAACGACTGAAAAACAAGAATCATCCAAGAATGAATCCTACGATAAATCCGATGAAGCAGAACATCAAGACCAATTATCCCATACTGATATGGATTTAGAGAGCGAAGAAGAGTCAGCCAAGGGTAATTCAGCATTGAATAAGCCGACTATGAGGGGTATGTCTAAAGTGAAGCAGAAAGGTAAGAAAAAGTTTTCATTATTCGGTTGGCTCAAACGGCTCGGACGGAAATAAGGAGGGCATACAAGTGGATCAGGAAAGACAGGTTTTCTACGAATCCGACATAAAGCAGGTTGATAAATTACTATCCAAGCTGATTACGGAGGCAGAGGCGAAATGCGCCCTTCTGGTGGATAAAGACGGTAGACTGGTTACCAGGCAGGGATTCACCAATACGCTGGATACAACCGCTTTAGGCGCTCTGCTTGCCGGCAGTTTTGCATCCACCAAGGAAATTGCGCATTTGGTGGGGGAACCGGAATTCTCGGTACTGTTTCATCAAGGCAAGAAAGATCATATTCATATCAACCTGGTAGGGGAGAGATCGATCTTAGTGGTTATCTTCGATGATCGCACCACAATCGGAATGGTGAGATTGTATACCAAGGATGTTACCGCAAGAATTCTCGAGATGCTTGAGAATATGTCCGGGGACGAGCCTCAAGAAAAAGTTGATGATGAGTTCACGTCTCTGGCTGAAGATAAATTAAATGACATTTTCAAAGAATAATCAAGCTTTCAGGTAGATTGAATGCAGGATTCTTCTTCTCAATCCCCCAACATAGAATTAGGCGAGCTGCTTCTAAAGTCAGGTATAATTAATCAGGATCAGCTCAAGGAGGCTCTGCGTCGCCATAAGGAAGGCGAAGGCAAGATTCCTCAGATACTCGTCAAAATGGGCGCAATCAAAGACGAGGAGTCGATAAGCAAATTCGTCGGCAAGCAGCTTAATATCGGCGCGCTCCGTCTCTCCGATGTGGAACTGAATCCGGAGATCGTAAAGCTTATTCCGCAGGATATCGCGCGGAAATTCAATGTAATTGCCGTTTCCAAGTTGGGCAGGACCTTGGTGGTCGCCATTTCCGATCCTAATAACATCTATGTATTAGATGCTCTCAAGTTTATCACCGGTCACACAATACAACCGGTTATTTCGCCAGAAGAATCGATTATCAACGCCATCGATTCCTATTATTCCGATCAGAGCGGTTTGAACGAAGTTCTCAAGGGCTTGGATGAAGGTGAAATTGAGCTGGTAGAGTCCGATGATGAACCGGCTGATTTGGAACTCCAGCAGATGGTTCAGGATAAACCTTTGGTTAAGCTGGTGGATTCTATCATCGCGGATGCTATCAAAAGGCAAGCATCGGATATTCACTTGGAATGCTATGAGAAGAGGATACGAGTTCGTTTCAGGATCGATGGCGAATTGCAGGAGATGGCGCCGATTCCGTTCAAATATCGGGCGGCGATAATCTCGCGGATCAAGATTATGTCGGATCTGGACATCTCCGAACGCCGACTGCCCCAGGACGGACGCATAAAGGTTAAAATGCAGGATCGCCCAATCGATCTCCGCGTATCGGTTTTGCCCACGATTTTCGGTGAAAAGGTCGTTATGCGTCTGCTGGATCCCAAGGGTTTGATGATTGATATGACCAAACTCGGTTTCCCTGATTTAGCGCTAAAGAATTTTCAAGATGCGATATCGCTGCCCTATGGAATCATACTGGTTACCGGACCTACCGGCTCCGGCAAGACCACCACTTTGTATTCGGCCCTTAAAACATTAAACACGGTCAATGTCAATATTATGACAGCGGAAGACCCGGTTGAATTCAATTTCGACGGGATAAATCAGGTTGCGGTTCGAAGCGATATAGGTTTGACCTTCGCCGCCGCTCTGAGGTCATTTCTGCGACAGGATCCGGATATCGTAATGGTGGGGGAGATTCGCGATGAGGAAACCGGCGAGATCGCAATTAAAGCCGCATTAACCGGTCATTTGGTGTTTTCGACTTTACACACGAACGACGCCCCGTCCACTGTTCTTCGTCTGATCGATATGGGCATACCGGATTATTTAGTCGCATCCGCCTGTAAATTAATCATGGCGCAGAGGATGGTTCGCAGGATCTGTACATCGTGTAAATCCGAATTGAAGGAAAAGCCAGAGGGACTTCTAAAGCTGGGACTAACCGAAGAAGAGATCGAAAAAATGTCTATATATGCGGGCAAAGGATGCAAAGAGTGCAACGGTACCGGACATAAAGGAAGAACCGGATTATTTGAAGTAATGCCTATAAGCAGTGAAATCGAAAGATTGATCGTGAATAAAGGTTCAACAATGGATATCAGGCAGCAGGCGATTAAGGAAGGTATGGTTCCGCTGAGGAAAGCGGGGATAGAAAAAATCGTAAAAGGGATTGTGTCCTGGGAGGAAGTGTTAGCAGAGACATCGAGTTAATCCCGCTGCTATTTAAGTCGATAAAATTATAAAAGGAACAGGCACACAAACATGGTTAGTTTACAGGAACTTCTTAAATTAATGGTCGATAAAAAGGCGTCCGACCTTCATATTTCAGTCGGCACCCCGCCTCAGCTTCGAATCGATGGGAAATTGGTGAAGCTTGATTCGGATCGTTTGACCCCGGAGGAAACAAGACGTCTTGCTTACAGCATTATGAATGATAAGCAAAAGCTGTTGTTCGAACGCCAATCGGAATTGGACTTATCCTTCGGGATAGAAAATCTATCAAGATTTAGATCCAATATCTTCATGCAGCGGGGCAACGTGGCCATGGCTATTCGTCAAATACCTTTTGAAATAATGACATTTGACGAACTCGGCTTGCCCAAAGTGGTTTCGGAATTGGCTAATCTGCCGCGAGGTTTGGTTTTGGTTACCGGACCGACCGGTTCCGGTAAATCCACTACTTTAGCGGCGATTATAGACAAAATCAACAAGGAACGTAATGAGCATATAATAACGGTCGAAGATCCAATCGAATTTCTGCATCGCCATAATGGTTGTTTGGTAAACCAGCGGGAAGTTTATGCCGATACGCAGACATTCGCCAGCGCTTTAAAATATGCCATGCGGCAGGATCCCGATGTCGTGCTGATTGGTGAGTTGCGCGATCTGGAAACAATGCAGTCGGCGTTGACTATTTCGGAAACCGGACATCTGGCATTCGCCACTTTGCACACCAATTCATGCGCGGAATCGATTAACCGGATCGTTGATGTTTTCCCGACCAGTCAGCAAGAGCAAGTTAGGGTGCAGTTGTCATTCTGTTTGCAAGCCGTAATCGCGCAGCAGCTAATCCCGAAAGTCGGCGGGGGTCGGATTATGGCTTTGGAGATATTGGTTTGCACGCCGGCGATCCGGGCCGTTATTCGAGATGATAAGATACATCAGGTTTACAGCTTGATGCAAGCCGGTCAGAAATATGGGATGAAAACGATGAATCAGTCCCTATTCGATTTATACAACCAGCGGAAAATAACTCTGAATGATGCTATGATGAGGAGCGCTAATCCGGTGGAATTAAACGAGATGATAACCAGAAACTCAGCAAAGCAGCAAACAGCGACCGCACAGAAAGTCAGGAGCTAAAATTTGCCGTTATTCGAGTACAAAGGTAAGACAGTTGCCGGAGCTGCCGTATCCGGCACACTCAGCGCTAAAAACCGTCAGGAATTGGAACGGTTGCTCAGGCGTCGCAGGATATTGGTAACGGAGGTCTCCAAAAAGCCTTCCCAGATTAATATCAATATCGGTAAGAAGAAGATAAAGAAAATCGATATTTCTCGTTTCACCCGGCAATTTGCCACCATGATATCGGCGGGCTTACCGATGGTGCAGTGTCTTGAGATCCTCGCCAAACAGTCGGAAAATCCCGAGATGCGCAAGGTGATCGAGGAAGTTAAGGAGGGCGTGCAGGGCGGTGCAACTTTATCCGACGCTCTTTCCAAGCACAGGAACGCCTTCGATGAACTTTATGTGAATATGGTCGAAGCAGGCGAGATCGGCGGCGCTCTTGATACCATTTTGGTGAGGTTAGCGGCGTTTCGGGAGAAAGCTGATGCTCTGGTTAGAAAAGTCAAAGGAGCGATGGTTTATCCTATCGTGGTGCTGATTGTTGCGCTCGGCGTAACCATCGGGATGTTGACATTTATCGTTCCGGTTTTCGCCAAGATGTTCACAGGCTTAGGCACCGAATTACCGGCTCCCACACAAATCATATTGTCCATTAGTGATACTCTAAAAGCCAATTTTTTGAATATTATAATCGGGATTGTAGCTCTTGTATTCCTCTACAAATGGTACGGTCGAAAACCTAAGGGAAGGCTTAATATCGATAAGGCGAAGCTTAAAATACCCTTGATCGGCGACCTGACAAGAAAGAGTTCCATATCCCGCTTTACGCGTACTCTGGGAACATTGCTTTCCTCCGGCGTTTCCATTTTGGACGCTCTGGAGATTACCGGTAAAACCGCCGGTAACATGGTAGTTCAAAGGGCAATAAAAAAATCCGTGGTGTCGATAGCGGAAGGTGAAACAATCACAGCTCCGCTTAAGGAGTCCGGTGTATTCCCGCCGATGGTAATACAGATGATATCGGTGGGTGAGAAAACCGGCGGACTTGATGAGATGCTCAGCAAAATCGCCGATTTCTACGATGAAGAGGTGGATGCTGCGGTTGCGGCGCTCACATCGGTTATCGAACCGATAATTATCGTATTCCTGGGCGTGGTAATGGGTGGCATTCTGATTGCCATGTACTTACCGATGTTCGACATCATCGGCAAGATCGGGTAATTGCGAATTCCATGTGACTTTTAATCCGGATGATTCGAATATGAAAAAGGGAAAAATCTCCGGATCGGATAATATTACTTTACTACTCTTACCAAGATTTATCACATTTCTTTTCCTGTTCGGCGGCTCGATGTTCCTTCTCCAGTCGCCGCGATTTATATTTGAACTATTAGTATTATACGCCACCGCAGCATTCGCCTACTTAGCGCTGCTGCTCATAAAAAAGGACCCCGAGCGGATATTCCTGAGAAGGGCGCTTTTCTTTCATATATTACTGGAAGTAATTATAGCCGGAATTATGATATATCATTCCGGGGGATATTCCAGCCCGTTGATTCTGCTATATATACTCAGCATCGCCTCGGCTTCGATGATTTTCCAGATCCGCGGTGCGCTTTCTATTTCGCTGGCGGCATCCGTTTCCTATATCGTATCGATATATCTTCATATCGAAAAACTGTTCTGGGGCACGTCGAACGGTTCCTTGAAGGTCATATTTTATGAACATGCTGACCTGTTTTTCTCGGTATCCATTAATATTGTATTATTCACAATCGTAGCGCTTATCAGCGGATTTGTCGCCCAGAGATTAAAGGATAGGGGAGACCTACTTAAAACCACCGAAGAGGAGCTGAAAAGAGCTCATTTAGTTACAGCCGACATCCTTGATGGTATGTACAGCGGGCTTATATGCATTGACCGCTCTCTGGAGATTCTGATATTGAACAGGGCTGCCAAGGAGTTATTAGGATTGAATCCCAATCAGCGTTTCGCAGGCACAATTAAGGAAAGGTTTACCGGGGGATTGAAGCCGTTCGCGGATTTCCTCATGGAGGCGGCATTGAATCCCAATATGCTTCAGCGAACGGAATTAACGATCCAAACTGCAAACGAGGAAGATATCCCGATCGCTGTCAATACATCCCCGCTATCCGGTTCCGATGGTAAGCCGCGAGGATTGATTGCGGTTTTCCATGATCTCACTGAGTTCAAGGAATTACAGGAGCAGCTTCGTCTCAAAGACCAGCTTGCCGCTGTTGGACAACTATCGGCAGGTATTGCCCATGAAATTCGCAATCCATTGACATCTATATCCGGCTCGGTGGAGATACTGAGGGATGAGCTGGAGCTAAACGAGATTAATCAGAGATTGATGGATGTGATAGTAAAGGAATCCGGTCGTCT
>WJIR01000003.1 GCA_014730175.1 Candidatus Zixiibacteriota bacterium | reverse complement strand
CTCTGGAGTAAGGATTACTACAGCGGAACTCTCACATCGGTTTTATACCGGGTAATCAAACTCGGAAACGGTGAATATGTTGCGTCCGGAAGAAACTACGCGGGGAATATGCTGCTTATGAAGTTTCAGGAGCCGCTATACTGCTGCGACGTAGATATGTATCCCGATGAAGAACCGTTGATTGTCCAGCCGGGAGGCTCGTTCCGGTTTACGGGTCATCTTATCAACCCATCGACTGAACCGCTGGTCAGCGATGTCTGGACTGGTGTGATTTATGAAGGTGAATACTTTGAGACCCGAGTTTGGGAAGGAACGGATTCGATACCGCCGGGGCATATTATCACCCGCCATCCGACTCAAAATGTGCCCAATTATGCCCCACCGGGCGAATATCAATACATTGCTTATGCAGGGGCATATCCTTATCCCTGTGATTCGGTTTCGTTTCCGTTCACGGTTGCCGGAGCGAGGATAGCTGATGGCGCGAACGAATGGTCATTCGAAGGTGAGTTCTTCGGAGACACGGTAGCGCCTTCCGAGTACGGCCTGCGTGGCAATTATCCCAATCCTTTCAACGCATCGACCAATATTAATTTCAGCCTGCCGGAGGCCGGGAATGTGAGTCTGGAAGTGTATAACCTTCTGGGACAGAAAGTAGCCACTCTGGTGAATGGCTACGTAGAAGCCGGACAGAATACCGTTACCTGGGATGCCTCTTATCAGGCATCCGGCGTTTATTTCTACAAGTTAAGCGCGGGTGAGAAAGTATTCACCAGGCGTATGACATTGTTGAAATAAGTTTTCTCTCTTTCTCTTTTTCGTCCCTCTCCCCTCTTTGGGGGAGGGAATACCCGAGTCCAAAGAAATGTGGCGTCAGGTCCCCTGACCTGACGCCTCGTAGGTTAAACCAAAACATGCTTATCCCTCACGCTTCGCGTTCGAGCTAAGCATGGCACCCGTTGGGTACAGTAACACACCCCAATTTCATCCCGCAATATGCGGGATGAAATTGACCCTCTCAAGAGGGTAATTGGATTCCAGCAGAATCCATGTCAGGGGGTAAGCTGCCGGCGCGCCCATATGATAAACCCCGAAAGACAAGCCTTCGGCTACGAATTCGTGGTTTTTATGAATTATCCGGGTTAGCTCGGGTGACTCCGATGAGATCTGGGGCGGCACATAGCGCGTAGGCAAAAAAACGGGTTGGAAAATCATTCCAACCCGCTGAGTGACTATCGTATCTTGTAGTTGTCTACTTCAGAAGCACCATCCGCTCGGTGAAGGTCTTCTCCCCTACCGTGAGTTTATAGAAATAAGCGCCGGAGGAATAGTTAGCGGCATCCCATACTACCTTATGTTCGCCGGCATTCATATAACCATCCACCAAACTGCTGATTTTCTGACCCAGGATGTTATAAACATCCAGCTTCACCTGCGCAGCTTCGGGTAAAGTGTAAGTGATGGTGGTGCTGGCGTTAAAGGGATTCGGATAGTTGTTGATTAGTGAATATTCTTCGGGATTCTCCGATTCAGTATCCCATCCGCCTCTTAACTTCCATTCTTCGTTGTCACCGTTGCGTTCCTTTCCGGTAACATTGAATTCAAACATATCCGAGGCGCATGCAGTCGGATTATCTCCGCAATAAGCTACATATTGATATAGTCCCGGATTTGCATATCCCGGCACATTCTGATTCATGTGGGCGTTGACAGACTGACCCGGATTCAAATATTGATTGCGGAATATCCAGAGCTGATAGAAATCATCGTTATAAATGACGCCGCCCCAGACATCGATAGTTAACGGATCAGCGCCTGGATTCTCCAGGAAACCGGTGAATCCAAAAGAACCGCCCGGCGGGACATAAATAGGATCATCATCGGGGATCATGGTAATCTCAGCGCAAGGACCGCCTTCACCAACTATCACATCATCGATATAGGTTGTTTTGTTGAACGCGGTGACAGTCAGGTTCAACGTTGCTCCGTTCGGAAGCGGTCCGGTTACCGGCATACTGACCTGTCCGTTTCCGTCGGTATAAGCCGAGCCATATAATGTTCCATCGGCATACAAAGCGCAAAGGGCTCTGCCAACGCCTACAACCTCGACATCATAATATGTCTGGCCTACAGGTATAGAACCGGCATGGTTTACGGCTAATGACTGCGGGGAATCGGTTCGCAACAGGACCGAAGGATCACCGAATATATGCCACGTTTCGTACATATCCACCCCCCAGCTTCCGGTCATATCAATCATGTGACAGGAGCCGTTGAAGCAGATGCCGCCGAACGTGTGCATTTGGTCCGCTACCAGAAGGTCGGTCGCTTCATCCTGCGCATACATCGGCTCATCCCAATACTGGTTGATGGAAGACATGTATGTCGCCAATGCCCCGGTGGGTTGTCCGCCGGAAGTGGCACGGAGCCAGGCTTCGGCGAAACAGGTGTTGCCGTCGAAATCACCGTTAATACAGGCAACGCTTATGATAAATGGCAATTTATTCACGTTTGTCAGATTGTTAACGTGGGAATTCGAAAAACCAGTAGTACCCCATGATGTGGTGGAGCCATGTCCGCAGTAGTTAGCGATGGTGCGGCCGCTGTTCAGGGCATTGGTAACCTGAGAAGCGGAAGCGTACGGATCGTAAATTTGGTCGACAGCCGAATATGTATATCCAAGCAAGTCATTTCTGATATTATCCATGTGCTCGTCATCGTATTCATTGTAATGACCGGGACCCTGATCAGATGCGACACCGCATCCTTTATCCAACCATGAACCGCTATTCAAATCCCTCTCGTAATAAATGGTTCTCTCGACCTGTGTGGATACATGACCGGTATTCTCGGCGGAAAATCTACCGACGAAGACGTCCGGATAGCTGTCGCCACCGGCTAACTGAGCATAAGTGGGATCCGCCGGATCGCCCCACCATCCGACTGTCGGAGGTCTGACCTGAGTATGATCGCCTACCAGCAACACCCATGCCAGATCGGAACTGTTATATACGCCTTGAATGTAGTTTTTAATGGAGCTGGCGTTGTTTCCGATTGTGGAAACGTTCACGATAGTGGTGGGAATGCCTTTCTGGTTTTTCCACTCCACAAACGGGGTCATGCTGCTGTTAAAGCTGTCATAAGTAATAATCAGCATCTCTCCGGATTCCGGCACAGGATCGTAAAGGGTTGTACCGACACCGTAGTTGATGAAACGCTGTTTATAAATCAGGTCGAAATCCGGTACAACGGAGGTGAATGGTTCATCTCTCTCCAAGAGGTTTGTGACGCCGGGACCGGCCGGAGTTACCTCAACGGTGACAGTGGAATACACGCGGAGGGTTTGAGATGAGAAATTATAGGAAAAAGGATACAATTCGATGACCGTTCCACGGAAATCTCTAAGAATAAATGGCTTACGTAAATCGACTAATTTATCGGCATACCATTGATCTGAATTATATATATCCCCGAATTTATAAGGTATATCACTCGGATTTACGGTTCTGGGCAGGGTTCCTTTGGAGGGGGCTACCGGAGTATTCTCAAAATCCCGAAATTCCGATGAAACTACTTTGACCGCCATTTCAGCATCATCCGGAATGATTATGCTTCGGTTTACGTGAGGTAGAGACGGTTCGCCGGCAGTCCTCAAAACGCCCTCTTCACCGCACCTGATGTGATAGTAGGTTTTGCCATCGATAACGATAGCTTCCTTGGAAAATGTTCCAATATCGAACCGAACCAGAATGCGTGAATCACTCGATTCAAGTACATTAGCAACAACATCTTCCTGAATTGGTTGTAACTGCACAACCTCATTTGCCAGAGATAGCGATGAAAGGACGAGTACCGCTATCAGGATCGCTGCAACCTGTTTCATAAGGACTCCTTGTTAGTAGTTTGGTATTAGATGAAAAAATTGTGAATTATTTGGCATATCAAAATCGGTCAAAGAACTCAATTAAGAAGTAGTATCCGATTGAATGAGTTAGTAATGCTGATCTCAAAGTAATTTACTACCGTTTTCGCCATGGTGTCCTTTCAGTAGACGAAAAGAAGATTCATGTAATGCAATAATATTAAATATTGGGCAAAAAGTCAAGCAAGAAAAGTGCTGGTGGCGAATAATCCGAATTTAGAGAATCTGAATATGAAACTGAGAAAAAACTGGACAACAAATTCAATTTGTGATAAAGTTGCCGGTGAAAGAGCTGTAGTTGTCAAGTTCTGATTCATAAGGAGAGAGTGAAATGGCAAAATCAATTGTTGGCCCTGTAATTAATTCGAGGGGAATAATTTACGGGCCTACGGAGAAATTCGGAGTAATGTTTATTTTCGCAAAACTCGCTGATGATTTGGGATTTTTTCTGGAGGAAATAAATCCGGAAGGACCGAAAGCGATTTTGCGGCGCGAAGTCAACAACGGATTGGAACGAGTTGATTCAATTTTTGCCTTTAAGAGCAGCGATGCCAATCATGACGATTACTTAACTGATTGTGATTTGTTGATTTGCTGGAACCATGACTGGCAGGAATGTCCGGTGGAAGTAATGGAGCTGCGGAGCCGTTTCGTAAAGACTTCGGCGGCAAGATTCGCACTGGATAAAGTGGTTGGAAAATCGCATAAGAGCGCTCCCGATTCCAAATCATTATCAATAAACAAAGGTAAAGAGGAGGAACCGGCACAAGAATCTGAGAATCCCGTAAATCGAGATGAATTACAACAAAGGTTTAACAAAACAATTCAGGAAATCGACGAGAAGATAAAGGATCTATTTTAACCGAGTTTCCGGAATTAAATCACGGACGTAAGAATATCCAGAATCAATCTACGGAAGCCTCTACTTCATCACGCATTCCTTTTTTATAGTTATAACATAGAGTAATCAATCCGCCAAAACCAAATAAAGTTGCGGCTATAATGGTGATTACTCCCAGATATGGAATTCCCATCAAAAGACTCAATACAGCTATTCCAAGCAACGAGGACAGGTAAAGCGAGGCTGGCGTTCCGCCTTTCAACCGGGATAAGATAATATGTCCCATAAAGACCGCTCCAAGAATGAATCCCATTATATTCAGGATAATTCCCAGCGAAGTTAACATCAAAGCGATGGGCATTATTATCAGAGAGATAATTGTGACAACCGGCAGCACAATACTGCTGATGAGGCCGATACTGAATATTTTCAAAGGTTTATTTGAGATAGATTCCAGGACTGCTTCAATCTGCTTTTTGAAGAAGGCAATAGCGATAATCGATGTAACGTAAATCAAGATAAAAAACAGGATAAGCGTGAAAAACGAATCTCCGATCACAGCCGAGAAAATTATGCCAATAAGCTGGATTGCGATGGCGACACCGAGAATCAGTCCATTAAAGGTGGGGATGGCGCCCAGCCAATTATAATCGGACGGCTCCGCCTCGGTTTGGTCAAGTTCTTCCCAGTTAGTGACGCCGAGGATAGTCGCTCCATCTTCTATTTTTGCCTGTCTATCGCTTTTATAATCGAGATTACCTTTTATTACGGCGCTGGGCAGTAAGGTGATTTTTCCGGCTTCAATATTCACGTCACCTTCGATGGTTCCCGCTATAATTACAACATCGCCCCTTATTAAAACATCATTGGCAACCCGCCCCTCGATGACTGCCTCCCCTCCGAAGAAGCTGACATCTCTACCGACTCTGCCCTCCGGTCCCAGGGTTAATGACGATCCGATAGTAATTATATTTCTTCTTATACTTCCGTTAATCTGTGCATCCTGACAAAAAGTTGTGAGGGAACCATTGATGTTACCGAGTACTTTGGTGTACTGGTCAGCGCAATAAGCTGATCCATTGATATTTCCATTGATAACAACTGAGCGGCAGGCGGCGATCAGATCACCGTCGATGCTGCCGCTGATCCTGGCGCTTTCGCCGGTCATAATCAAATCATCAGCAAGCACTTCCCCTTCGCGAAAATTATAAGCCCCGCTGGAGACGAATTCAGTCGCTATCACTTGAGTGCTAAGTCCAAGCATCACAGCAATGAACAAGGTTATCGGTTTCTGGAATATGTTCATATCTCTCCCGTTATTCTTCACAAATTCTCTATTGATTTCTACGTTACACTGTAATAAATTGTTACATTGTTACATATTTAGGACACTCTGTCAAGTAAAATTGGAGTTTCACGCTTTATGAATATTGTGTCAAGCTCCTCGGTAATGGCTTAGCTTGACGATGATTGGTAAATTAAACCTTGGAATGTTAAATTTATGGAGTCGCTTTGGACGGTAAAGAAAAGTACTCGGCTTTTATAGTTGCAGTCAAGTGGATTCTTGGGGCGGTGGAACTTGGCGGAGGAATATATATCATGATGAAATTCCATACGATGATCGGGATGGCTTATGGAGCTTATGCTGCAGTGGCATTCTTGATTATCCTCCCATTATCCACATGTGTTGGATGCTATTACTACGGCAAGAGATGCCACTGTGGTTGGGGAACGCTGACGAAATATATCTATAAAATCGGAGAATCGGTTGATTTTGCAAAAGCATTTTCATGGAGGATACTTATACATCCGGTGTGGGCGATTCCATTACTCGGAGCGATATTTAATCTGGCGAGGATCAGAAAGCTGGAACCGGC
This sequence comes from Candidatus Zixiibacteriota bacterium, assembly GCA_014730175.1. Taxonomy (GTDB): domain Bacteria; phylum Zixibacteria; class MSB-5A5; order UM-FILTER-46-8; family UM-FILTER-46-8; genus WJIR01. Next base: position 12,083 of record WJIR01000003.1, on the reverse strand, counting down.
AATAATATTCGGAGCTTTTACTCTTGTAGTGTTTATAAATCATAGACTGCTTATGAAGCATCCCGCTTGTAAAAACTGTATGCAGCGATTCAACTGTCCGGGATGCCAGTATCAACGATATGCTCAGATAAAACCTTCGGAAACTTAGGCCGTCCAATTCACGAAAGCCAGTAAACCGTAGCCGGAGGCTTGTCCTTCGGGGATTTTGCAGCAATAAACAATTTACAGTCTGCAATTTGGAGTCAAGTGAAGAGCCGGAAGCGCAAGGCTTCCGCTACCGAGTGGAAAATTTATGAATAATCCAGGTTAGAATTGTAGAGGAACATTGCCTACCTAAACTTCGGTTGGGTTTACAACAGGAGATTTTTTATGAATGCACTGATTTGGGCAATAATAGTATTAGTTTGGTTATTATTAGGGTACAGGATATATGGTAGATTTATTGAGTCGAGATTGGTGGAGCCTGACGACAAAAACGCCACTCCGGCTCATTCCAAAAATGACGGAGTAGATTTTTCTCCTGCCAAGACACCGCTGCTTTTCGGGCATCATTTTTCGTCAATTGCCGGCGCGGGACCTATTGTCGGTCCGCTTATCGGAGTGATGTATTTCGGATGGTTAGCGGCAAGCGTATGGATCGCGGTGGGATCGGTATTAATCGGCGCGGTTCATGATTATCTATCGTTGATGATATCGGTGAGAAACGGGGGCAACTCTATTGCTGAGGTTGCTCAGTTAACTCTGGGAAAGCGGTCAAAGAATGTTTTTGCGATATTTTTGTGGTTGGCGTTGGTTTTGGTCGTAGCAATATTCGGTATAGTGACCGCGAATACATTTGTATCGCAGCCACAAATTGTAATACCTACGTTTGGATTAATATTAGTGGCGATGGTTTTCGGTTATCTGGTTTATCGCATCGGGGTGAATTTGATTATCGGCACGTTGGTCGCAATTGGATTGCTGGCTTTGTTAATCTGGATTGGCGAAATGATACCGATAGAACTGCCTTCGACCGTACTGGGTATGGCGCCGGTTACGTTTTGGTTCTGGATATTAATGATTTACGCGCTGTTTGCTTCAATATTACCGGTTTGGTTCCTGCTGCAGCCGCGCGATTACCTTTCCACCTGGATGCTTTTTATCGGCTTAGGATTGGGGTATATCGGCTTGATAATAGCTCATCCCAATATTAATGCGCCTCCATTCGTTTCATTTACTTCAGTTAAGGGACCGCTCTGGCCTATGTTATTTGTTTTGATTGCATGCGGGGCGGTATCGGGATTTCATTCGTTGGTTTCCGGGGGAACATCATCCAAGCAGCTCGACACCGAACGGAAGGGCAGACTTGTTGGATACGGCGCTATGATAACCGAGGCGGTATTGGCGATCTTAGTGGTTTGTATAGCTGCCAGTACACTCGTCTGGGATCCATCATCGGCTGAATCCACATTTGGATATCAATATTTAATGGGCGCCGGAGGCGGTCCGATAATAGCTTTCGCCAGCGGGTATGGAAAGATGGTCTCTGCAATTCCGGGGATGACACTGGTAGCAGGGATGTTCATCGGAATGCTGATGCTTAATGCTTTCGTAATTACGACGCTCGATACTTCAACCAGATTAGCAAGGTTTTTGATTGGCGAGTTGACAGGTTTCAAGGGCATAGGGAATCGCTGGGTTGCCACCGTAGTTACTATTTTGTTCGCAGCATATCTGGGAGCGTCCGGTTCGTATAAAACCATCTGGCCTGTCTTCGGGGCAACAAATCAGTTGGTGGCGGCTCTGGCGTTGATAGTAATTTCATCGTACCTGGTAGGTATTAGAAAGCCCAGGATTTACACCGTTGTCCCGGCAATTTTCATGTTAGCAACCACTGTAGCGGCTTTGATATATCAAATGATTGGCTTTTTCGAGAGTAATGAAGTGTTCCTTGGGGTGTTATCGGCTATTTTGGTTGTATTGGCAATATTCATTATTTTCGAAGCACGTGCTGTTTTGCTTTTCGTAAAAACACAAAAGCCCGAAATTGTTAAAAGTTCGAATCGGTAGAGGATTTTACGGGGCAGACGAGCCTGCCCGTTTCTGGCGTCCTCGTATGCCTCGTTTTACTCTTACGCGGCATTCGATCACGAATGCCGCACACGAAATGTCATTTTGCCGTCGGGTGGGGGCGCCCGACAGCATAGAAATATGGCGTCAGGTCGCCTGACCTTACACCTCGTGGGTTCGGGAAAAAGCATGCTTATCTCTGCGCTTTCGGCTTCGAGCTAAGCATGCCACCCTCGTTGCAGCGATGGCCATTCGAAAGTTCCCCTTCTCCCATTTCCCGATCACATCGGGAGGAGAAGGGGTCAGGGGATGAGGGAATTTATCGTTGCGTCAGGTCGCCGCACATGAAATTCACTTTGCTGTCAGGTACGGCGGCCCGACAGCACGCAATTTTCGTAGGGTGGGTCAATGCAATGACCAAGGCTATAGAGATATTCGTTGCTGGTTGTCATCATTGCCAGTGAGATATCCACAATTCGACCCACCTATTCGATTTATTCTGAAATGGTGGGTCAAATAGATTATACTCCGGAGGTTTCTTCTGCCTAAAGTGTGTGATTCGTTACTACGTTTTGTTGACAACCGCGACCCACTCTACGTTTTCCAATTGCTTGCGGCGAATCCACCCCTAACGAGAAGGGAATTAAATTCGATAGCCAGCTGCCGCCCTACTGATGTTGCCCGAAGGGCAAGCCTTCGGCTACGGGTTTTCGCTGAAAGCGGTCAGGTGAGGGCACCTGAATGTTTCCCGAAGGACAAGCCTTCGGCTACGTAGATGGCGTCGGGTTTCTCACTCACTATGTTCGTTCGGAACCCGACCTACCTCCACCGGTGGTCTAAGGCGTCGGGTGGCCCCGATTATATCGGGGAACGCCACCCGAGAACGCAGACATTCTTGTCCGCCGAATGCGCGGGACACGAATGTCCCGCTTACCATGTATCCTATATATTAGCTCTTCTCAAAAGGAGTCACGAAGAGATTGTTAAATCCCGATTTATTTATGATGTATACCAAATCCTTACCCAGAACTCTGGCGTAGTAACTGTTCTCATCGTCAGGGAGCTGATTACCGACAATAAATGTGTGGATGTCGCCGGCAGGATCGGTAAGTTCCACTTTGTAATCCGGATCTGCAAAACCATACTCATCGGTTTTATCGGGATCGGCAACATCAGTCGCCCTGAAATTTATCACGCTATTGATCAAGGAGTTTATGTCCTTGTCTTCAACGCTTACGCCTCGCGAAATATCTCCCTTTTTCCATTCCTTTTTCGGCGACTGGAAAACCTGAGCGGTATCTCCTTCGGGCACGGGCTGCTCCTCGCTAATCAGTTCTATACTTTTATTTCGGGATACTATATTTATCCTATTGAGTTCTTCCTTTTGATATGGAAATACCTTGGTTTCAACCCACTTTTTGGAGTCGGGCTGGGAATCTTCGGCGTATAAACCGAAAGTGGAACGGAGGTTTGTATTAGCAAGGTACATTTTGTCGGAAGCCGCCCTCTGGATAAAAACACCCCTGTAGTTGGGACCACGATTTCCTAACAGATAGGTAGCCAGCGTATTGCCATCTCTGCCAGTGACAACCAGCATAGCCGCGGTTGTGTCCGTGAGTCCCAAATCAGCCGCCAAATCCGGATTATCCCCTCTTAATTCACCTTTGAGATCGGCGAGTTCATCGAGCAATCGGTTAATCTCGGTTTCCTTGGCTGGCACACCGTATTTGCTTTCCACAATCCAGGAATCGCCCTCCTTTGAAAGCACCAATGCAGAATCTTGAGCATCCGGATAAAAAACCTTGATTCCGGTTATCTCATCTCTCTGGATACCTTCGGAGAGGCTTGTAAATGCTTCCGATACCGGTTTCTTATCGGTGCTGACATTCTGAATGATGTAGATTATGATCAATGCCGCAAAGACAGCTAAAACAATATACATGGTTTTTGGCTTCATCTTAACCTCCGTAACTTCCTGAAGATGCAACTAACCTCTGATAATCCTCGCGATTCTTTTTGCGAACCAGATAACGCGCCACACCGTAGATGATGAGGATTATCGGTACTAAGAATATAGTGAAGAACCTCCAGAATAATTTGGCTCCGGCTGAAACTTCTTCGATATATCGTACGGTGGAAAACTTACTGCGGATATTTATCAGATCGTCTCCCAGAGTAAGAGCATCAACTGAGTTCAGGAATAACATCCCATTGCCGAAAGCCTGAAGCAGACGGTCAGAGAAGAATTCGGCGCACCCGTAAACAACCAGTTTCCCGGGCTGCTGTTCAACCGGTTGCGCGATCCGGGAGGTTTTTGTATCCTCTTCCTCCTCAGCTTGCTCGGTTGGCCATTCGGGCGCTTCTTCTCCAGCGTATAAATCCGGGAATTGTCCGGAAAGCATTACGCCGAGAGGTTTGTGGGGTTCCAGTTCATGCTGTGTCGGATCGATATCGATCTGATTTAGTGATGTGGTTTTTGCCGGGATAGTCCAGCTTTCATCCGAACTCCAGATTAGTTCCGAAGCCTGCAAACCTAACGAGTCAACTACCTCATTGTTCAGGTTAAGTGCTGTTCCCCAGAGATATAGCAATGATGGAATACGATTGGTAATCGAATACTCGTCGTTCATGTTAGCCTGGGTGATTCTAACCTGATTGGGAACTTTGACAGGTCTGCTGACCATGGCATCGAATAATCCGCCGATACTCTGTCGCGTTGGAATATTTAGGGTTTCCATACTCTTATCAAGGAGGATTCTGTTATCAACCGTTATCCCGTATTCCTCGAGCAGGTCGTTGACATTTGGATTATTCTTAGTGGGGGTAATCTGCAGTCCGCCCCGAGCATCGGGAGAATAGCTGTACTGATATTTCTGCACCGCAATAATGACATTTCCACCCCTGGCGAGAAAACGCGCGATCTCGAAACGTTGGCGTTCGTTGAGGGGCTCGGTTGCTATCACGATCAGAGTGTTTACATCATCCGATATAGCGTCGCCCTCGATGAGTTCGATACGTTTAACGTTGTATTGCTCCTGATTAAGCAACTGCACTATGCTTTTGTAATTATCCGTACGTTCGGGAATCGGCTGACCCATTTGCTGCATCATACGCCGCACCTGAGGATCCCTATAGCGCGGGTCGATATCGCCCATAGGGGCATAGATAGCAACGGTCGGCTGTTCCTCCTGCACCATCCTGTAGATCCTGCTCATAAGATCATACTCAAGATTCGGAAGCGTTTGCGGGACCACCTGTGGAATAACCTCTTCCTGCTTATCAAGGTATGAGATGGTAATAGTTGAATAGATCCGTTTAATGCCGAATGCATCCTTCTCGATTGACTGGGCATCGAATGGCGTTATACCTTGCTGCTGCAGCTCCTCCGGGCTGGATTCCGATGGATCATAAACTTCGAACTGGAAATTATTCGATATTTGCTCGAACTCCTCCATCTTATCGGTAACATCCCGTTCCAGAGTTTTCATAGCTGTCGGCATTTTTTCGGTTGGAGACACGTAATATCTCACGGTTATAGGGGCATCTTTGAGTTTCGATAGGATATTCTTAGCCGCCGGACTCACTGTGTAGATATTTCCCTCGGTCATATCGAATCTTCCCAAAGACATGTTTCCCACGACAGCATTGAACATAACGCCGATGGCAATCATTCCGATTACCCCGAATGTGAAACGATTACCGGTGTGTCTCCGCAATCTGCCCTCGACAGTGTAACCGTTTAGTAGGAGAAAAATAACCGTGAACGATATGAAATAGAGGATATCCCGGATATCAATTACGCCGCGTTCAATGGATGCGAAATGGCTTGACACACCTAAAGAATCCTTAAAAAAGGTCCCTAAACCCCCTATCCATGAATCCAGAAATGTCGCTATATAATCGGTGCCTATCATATAAAAACCGAAGCAAGCGACCATCGCCAGAATGAAGGCAACAATCTGGTCTTTGAACAATCCGGAGATAAAAAGTCCGACTGAGAGGAAAAACGCTCCCAGAAGAGCCGCCCCGATATATCCGCCAACGATAGGACCGAAATCAGGATCGCCGGTGAAGGCAACCATGATCGGGATAACCAGCGTCGCTGCCAGCGATACGAGGAAAAATAAGTAAGCAGCGAAGAACTTACCGAGCACCAGGTGATTACTCTTCATCGGGAATGATTGAAGAAGCGCTAATGTGCCGCTTTTTCGGTCTTCCGCCCACAATCGCATCGTAATCGCGGGAATAAAGATAATCATGGTCAGCGGCAGTAAGCCGAAGAAACCTCTCATGTCGGCTACCTGTGCTAAGAAGTAGCTGGTCATGTAAAGGCCGGCATTGACCATGATGAAGACTACTATGAAAATGTATGCGATCGCAACATTGAAGTATGCCGCAAATTCGCGTTTAAAAATCGTCATTAATTCCTTCATACTACCTCCTTAACCGGCTTTCCTGAATGAATCTTTGATCAGGGAGATAAAAGTTTCCTCGAGCGTCAAACTGTGAGGTGTGAATTCACGAACCATCCAGCCGTTTTCCTTTACTTTTTCTCCTACCTTCTCAATCAGGTCGATCCCTTCATCCGCCTCGACAACGAAACAGGCTGCATCATCTATCGGCACCGGTTCCGCTCGTAACTCCCGGACACCTTCGATATCGCGCAGCTTGTTCTCGATGTCATCCTGAGAACCGGTTACGGTCAAACGCACCATTGACCCGCCTCCGGCCCGTTGTCTTAACTCCGAAGCGGTACCATCGGCGATAATTTTACCTTCATTGATGATAACGATTCTATCGGATGTTGCCTGAGCTTCTTGTAGAATATGGGTTGAGAACACGATGGTTTTCTCTTTGGAGAGATCACGAATCAGCTTTCGTATCTCAATAATCTGAACGGGATCCAAACCAGCGGTAGGTTCGTCGAGAATCAGCACTTTGGGATCATGGATAAGCGCCTGAGCTATTCCAACCCGCTGTTTATAACCTCGTGATAATTCGCCGATTATTCTTTTGTAAACTCCTTTGATTCCGCATGCCTCCACGACCCAATCGATCCTGTCCGGTATTTTCGCCTCATGGATATGCCGTCCCTTAGCTACAAATTCAAGGTATTCATCCACTTGCATCTCAGCATATAATGGAGCCGTTTCCGGTAAGTATCCTAAAATATTCCGTATAGCGACCGGATTATCCTGAATACTGAAGCCTTCTACGGTTGCAGTTCCTGAGGTTGGAACGATCTGGGTTGTTATGATATTCATACACGTCGTCTTTCCGGCGCCGTTGGGACCAAGAAGTCCCATAACGTTCCGGTCGTCTGCCGTGAAGGAGGCATTGCTCAATGCTACGGTCGGTCCGTAATGCATAGTTAAATCTTTAGCAACTATCATCAAGCGTCTCCTTATATTTGGTTTTATTTCGAGTCAGAATGATAAGTCAAGACAGAATTCTGAAATTCAAATTTCAATTATACAATGCTTGTTCTTAAAAGTTCAAGGCTTTTTTATAGAAATATCCATTAGTAATATTATTCATCGCTCATTTGCCTGCATAATTTTGGTGTTTCGGTTAGCTTTTTGCGCAGAATAATATCCGGAGCCGACAGAATTAATCTATTTACTCCTCAAAACCGGAAGTTGTGAAATATTGTTGAAAATTGATTTAGTTTTAGCTATATTGGAACCGGACATACTTAGATTTTGTTAATTATTGGAGTTTTGAGAAATATATTTTTGAGCCATATAAGGAGGATTCTTAATGAATAAGTTGTGTTGTACTATCGGGGCGCTGAGTATTCTGTTTGCTGCGGTAATGTTCACTACATCGTCACGCGCAATGCCGGTATCACCCGATGTAATCGAAAAATTAAAAGCCGAAGGCAGATTTGAGGAATTCGTAGAGCAGAATATGGATGCTCGCGCCCGCGGTGTCGATAAACCGAATCCTGACGCCTACTATTTTGGACTGGACGGAACCAGCGTAGATACGGTGCGCGGCGTGATTATACTGGTTGATTTCGATGATTACCCCAAGGAATGGGATTATGATTCCGTACCCGATGATTTCATCCATTTGCTGTTTTCCCGCGGTGAACACGAAACCGGCAGTATGGCGGATTATTACTGGGAAACATCCTACCAGCAAATGGTTGTCACCGGCGAAGTGGCTGGATGGTACCGAATGCCCGAGGATTATTCCTACTATACTGACGGACAGCGCGGGTTTGGGCAATATCCGCGCAATGCGCAGAAATTGGCAGAGGATGCGGTTCTTGCTGCGGATCCGGATGTAGATTTCAGTGAGTATGATAATGATAATAATGGTTTCGTGGATGCGCTATTTATCATTCATGCCGGTCCCGGGTATGAGGACACCGGTAACCCCAATTATATTCATTCGCATGTTTGGGTGATGTCGTATGCGGTTCCTCTGGATGGAGTTTACGCTTACACATATTCTATGGAACCCGAAGAAACAGGTTCCGGGCAGTTAGTGCACATGGGAGTATTCGGGCATGAGTTCGGGCATGTTCTCGGATTACCGGATCTTTATGATACCGACTATTCCTCCACCGGACTCGGCTATTGGTCGATGATGGCGGGTGGTTCTTGGGGAAACGGCGGACGTACGCCCGTGCATTTCGATGCCTGGTGCAAGTACGAAATGGGATGGTTACCAGCGGTACAGCTCGAGGAAAATATGAGGGATGTGGAATTTCCACCTGTTGAGGAGAATCCTGTCGCTTATCGGTTGTGGACTCAGGGAAGCGGGGGCGCGCAGTATTTTTTGGTGGAAAACCGAAGGAAAACCTTATTCGATTCTTACATTCCCGGCGAAGGGCTGCTGATATATCATGTGGATGAAAATGTGTCTGGCAATTCCAATGAGGAACACTATAAAGTAGCTTGTGAACAGGCTGACGGGCTTTTCAATCTCGAGGGCGGCGGCGGCGCCGATGCCGGAGATCCCTGGCCCGGTATAACGGATAATCGCACATTCGATGATTTCTCCTTGCCCAATGCCTGGGATTACTACGAATATCCCACCGAAGTTGCAGTATGGAATATCAGCGATTCCGATGACCTGATGACGGCGAATCTCGATGTTATGTATGACCGCCCGCTCATTGAACTGGTCAGCCATAATTTCGACGATGCTTCCGGTAACAATAACGGCAGGCCTGAAGCCGGAGAGACGGTTGATTTTATCGTTCATCTCAGCAACCTACGCATCGACGCCGAAGATGCGACGATGACAGTTACCGCCGATCACGAAGATATCAACTTCTCCAATAACAGCTCATACTGGGCGACCATTCCGGGATATTCCAATGCGGATAACACTCATGATCCGGTAACTTTCAGTCTTCCTCAGGATATGCCGGTAACCTGGATTACATTCGATATTCACTTCGAAGCTAATAGTGGAGATTATACGAGAGATTTTCAGCTAACCTTCCTCTCCGGTCTTCCGGCGGTTTTGATCGTGGATGATGATGAAGGCGATGATTTGGAGTCATATTACACATCGGCATTTGATGAAGTTGGATTGCCGTATGATCTCTGGGATGTTTCTTCTCAGGGGAGGGTGGAGGCGAACCTGCTCGATTACAGCATCGTGGTTTGGTTTACCGGCGACAGCCATTCGTCACCATCTCTCAGTATCGAGGACATTCAGGATATTCAGGACTATATCGATTCCGGCGACAAGGGATTATTCTTAACCAGTCAGGATATTGTACAGACACTGACCGAGAGGAACGAGCCTGAAGATACTTATTTTCTCGAAAACTACGTTAAGGCAGGTTATGATCTTCTGGCAACCGAACATATTCTCGAGGGTATCGACGGCGATATTATTGGTAACGGAATGCGTCTCGCCACAGCGGGCGGGGGCGGAGCTGCCAATCAAACCTCACAGGATGCATTGATTCCACTCGGTAATGTCTCAGAATGTTTCAATTACACTCCTGAACAGGTCGCCGCCGTTTATCACGAGTTGGGAGGCTCACGAATCGTAACTTTCGGTTTCGGATTCGAAGCTATCAATGGTGATCTCTCAGGATATAACAGCCGTCCGGAAGTACTCTCGGCGGTACTGAATTACCTGTACGGCGTAACCGACGTACCGGAGCTTGATGAACCTGGTAACATACCATTGACTGCGAAATTGGCTCAGAACTATCCGAATCCTTTCAACGCCAATACGAATATCGATTTCCGACTGGTGCGTACAAGCAATATCGAGCTTAGCGTTTACAACCTTACCGGACAGAAGGTTAAAACCTTGCAGTCAGGCAAACTTCCGGTGGGGAATTACACTATTTTGTGGGATGGCACCGATCAATATGGTAACGAAGTTTCCTCGGGGATTTATTTCTACCGATTAACCGGTTCCGATTTCAGCCACGTGAAGCGGATGACATTGCTGAAGTAGTTGTTAGGTGCGTTTTTTCTAACGAGGGTTACATTCTTAGCCCCGCTATGAGCGGGGCTAAGCGAGGCTGTTGACACAAATGAAAAGCTTGGATGAGTTTTTGAGACCCCGCGTTTTAACGCGGGGAGTATCACTATTTTTAGTAACGACGGGTTTTAACCTGTCCTGCATTTATCATCTAATCCGACTATCTATCCCTTTAAAGCTTCCGCTCCGCCTACGATCTCCAGCAACTCGCTTGTGATGGACGCCTGACGAACTTTATTCCGCAACAGAGTTAGATTATCTATCATCTCTTTGGCATTCTTGGTGGCGTTACTCATCGCCATCATGCGAGCACCATGTTCGCTGGCAAGTGATTCCGCAAACGACATGTAGATTCTGTTCTGAATGAAACGCGGAAGGATATCGGCATAGATTGTTTCCGAATCCGGTTCGAAAATATAATCGGCTGACGTTCCCGCTTCATCACCCTCCGGTTTTGCAATCGGTAGGAAATCCTCCACCGTTACTCTGTAAATAGTGGTGGATACAAATCGGGTATAGATCAGTTTAACGGCATCCACCTCCCTGGTGAGGAATAGTTCTACGACATCCCTGGCGATATCGATCATCCGCTGCAGGTCCATATTACCGATGAAATCGGTATAGGTCAAACGCATATTCCACCTGCGACGTTTGAAATAATCAATTAACTTCTTCCCTACCAGAACCAGTTGAATGTCGTCAGGATCATGCTCTGCCATCAGAATCTCGCCGGCTCTGATCACGTTCTGATTGAAGGAACCGCACAGACCGCGATCACCCGCCATCATCACAATAGCGGTGTTTTTGACCTCGCGTTTCTCAAAAAGCGGGTGGGCGATATCGGCGGCGCCGGCCAGCGACTGCAAAATCTGAATCAGTTTTTCGGAGTAAGGTCTTGCCGATTCCACCCGCATCTGCGCCCTGCGTAACTTGGCGGCAGATACCATCTCCATCGCCTTAGTAATCTGCTTGGTGGATTCGACCGATTTTATCCTTCTACGTATATCGCGTAAATTCTGCATTATCTTTTATTCCTGATGGTTGATATCTTAGTTTTCGGCTACAAATTTATCTCTGAATTCGCCAACCGCCTTCTTTAATTTCTCTGTGGTTGCATCGGAAATTATCTTCTCCGTGGCGATATTGTGAAGTAGATCCGGGTATTTCTCGTCCACGAACTTGTTTAATTCTTCCTCGAATTCAGGTATCTTCGCCTTGGGAATGGTATCTATATATCCGTTAACGCCCGCCCAGATAATCAAAACCTGACGCTCTAACGGTACCGGTACATATTGCTCCTGCTTTAAAATCTCCACCATCTTCTCACCGCGGGTCAGTTGAGCTTTGGTTGCTTCGTCGAGATCGGAGCCGAACTGTGCAAATGCCGCCAACTCACGATACTGCGCCAGATCGAGTCTGAGACGCCCTGCTACCTGCTTCATACATTTGGTCTGAGCGTTACCGCCAACACGCGACACCGAAATACCTACGTTAATCGCAGGGCGGACACCTGAGAAGAACAGGTCCGATTCCAGAAATATCTGTCCATCGGTGATCGAAATTACGTT
>WJIR01000253.1 GCA_014730175.1 Candidatus Zixiibacteriota bacterium | reverse complement strand
CTCCGATGTTATGTCAACATAATTTTAAAAAAGAGTTATTGCAAATTACTCTTATTATCATCCTGTATACTGAGTCCGGCGAGCATTTGTTCCTTTTTCTCTCCGGAAGTGATGAAGAATTTAGCATTTGCTTCAGCGGCTACTCCGCCATCAGGTAATAAGACCTTACCGTGAGTGAAGGCGACCTTCCTTTTCACATCGGTGAGAAATCCTTTTAGAGTGAGTTGCTGCCCCACCAATACTTCCCTGCGAAATTTAACATTTATTTCCATAGTGACAGCAACAATATCTGCAGCAAACAGTGCTTTCGCCATGACTTCATCAAGTAGTATACTGAGTACTCCACCGTGAGCAATGTTCTCGTATCCCTCGAACCTGTCATCGATGATAGTTTTACCGTAGACGAAACCATCGCCTTTATAAAATTTGATATTAAATCCGATAGGATTTTCCGGCCCGCAAGCGATACAGTGACGGAAATAGTACATAGTACCCATTTTTATCTTCTTCCCATCAATTGAACCATTATTGCTTTTTGAATGTGTAAGCGGTTTTCAGCCTCATCAAAAACCACGGAGTGCTTGCCATCCATAACCGAATCGGTTATCTCCTGTCCCCTGTTAGCGGGAAGGCAATGCATGACGATGCAGTTGGGACTTGCTTTGGAAACTAACTCATCATTTACCTGGAACTCCCTGAGTAACTGTATTTTATGATCAGCGAGGTGCTTCTGTCCCATTGACGCCCAAACATCGGTGTAGATTACATCAGCATCCGCAACAGCCAGCGAGGCATCCTGAGTGACGGTTATGGTGGAGATGCCCGCATCGCGCGCTCGGTTAAATGTTACTTCGTCCGGAAGCGTATCCGGGGAGGTTCCGATTCGTAGATCCATCGGTATGCGGGATGCGAGATTCAACCAGGAGTTGCAGACATTATTTCCATCGCCAAGATATGCGATTTTGAGATTATCCACTTTACCCAGATGCTCTTTGGCGGTGAAAATATCCCCCATCACCTGGCAGGGATGTGTTAGATCCGTCAGGGCGTTTATCACGGGAATCTCGGCGTGTTCGGCGAGTTGCTCCACCAAAGCATGTTCGAAAGTACGAATTGTGATAATTCCAACGAAGCGCGAAAGAACCTTAGCCGCATCATAGATCGATTCCCGGACGCCGAGTTCGATCTCTTTGTCAGTGATATAAAGGGAATAGCCGCCAAGTTCGTAGATGCCGGTCTCAAAGGAGATGCGGGTTCTTAATGATGGTTTGTGGAAGATGCAGGCGACGGTCTTTCCTTTGAGAATATTTGAATAGGATGAATCACCTTTCTTTAATTTTTCCGCGATATCGAAAGTTCCTTTGATTTCATCAGCAGTGAAGTCAGTTATCTGTAAGAAGTCTTTGGTCATAGAGTCTCCTATTTTATTGCCGTTGTGTAGGTTAATATGATATCAAACAGGCTTATATTCTTGTCGGTTTCATATTCGGTCAGCGCTGGATCACCGACAAGCGGCGTCATACGGGGACATTTGAAGCCACACAATATAAAGCACCCAGTCTTCATCCCGCATTTCGCGGCATGAATCCGCCCCTCTCAAAGAGGGGAATCTATGTCGGCAATAAGCTGCTGACCCACCCACCGGGGGGCTGACGGTTAGTTAAGTACGTACAATGTCGGGTTAGATTGTCCGGCATATTTAGAGAATGTATTTGCTGAGGTCTTCGTCCTCGATGATTTCGGATAGTTTCTGGTCGACCATTTCCTTGGTGACTTTTACCTTGGATATAGCTTCATCTGGCACATCATACATCGTATCCTCAAGCAAAGTAGTCATAACCGTATGCAATCGTCGCGCGCCGATGTTTTCGGTCCGTTCATTAACGATCGATGCCACCTCCGCAACTCTGGTGATAGCCGATTTAGTGAACGTCAGCTCCACATCTTCGGAATCCATCAACGCTTTGTACTGTTTAATCAGAGCGTTTTCCGGTTCGGTGAGAATACGGATGAAATCCTCGGTAGTAAGAGTGTCCAACTCCACCCGGATCGGAAAGCGCCCCTGTAATTCCGGTATAAGGTCTGACGGCTTGGTGGCATGGAAAGCTCCGGCGGCGATAAAGAGAACATGATCGGTTTTTATCATACCGTACTTGGTCATAACATTGCAGCCTTCCACGATGGGTAGTATATCGCGTTGAACCCCTTCCCTACTGACATCCGGTCCGCTTTTGGACTCCTCTCCTGCGATTTTATCGATCTCATCTATAAATATAATCCCGGAATTCTCGACTCTGGATTTAGCTTCCTGAATAACGCTGTCCATATCAACCAATTTGTCAGCTTCGGTCTGCTGAAATATCCTGAGCGCTTCTTGCACGGATACCCTGCGTTTCTTGCTTTTTTTGGGCATAATTCCCGAGAGCATTTCCTGGAAATTAACACCCAATTCCTCCATTCCCATAGGCGAAAATACTTCCACGACCGGGAATTTGTCGGAATCGGTCTGGATTTCGATCTGGCGCGAATCCAGTTGGCCTTCACGAAGCTGTTTTCGAAACTTCTCTCTGGTTCTATAATATTTCTGAGTTAGTTCGTCGGATTCCTCCTGCGCATTGCCGGATTCCGGCTTCTTGAAACCTTTCGAGGGCAACAGAATATCCAACACTCTATCCTCGGCCATCTGACGAGCTTTGTCCTCCACCTTCGCTTTTTGTTCTTCTTTAACTTTGTTTACGCCGAGATCGACCAGCTCCCTGACCATCGATTCCACATCGCGTCCCACGTAGCCTACTTCGGTATATTTGGAGGCTTCCACCTTAACAAACGGCGAGCCATCAATATCAGCCAAACGGCGAGCGATTTCGGTTTTTCCAACGCCGGTGGGTCCGATCATGATTATATTATTGGGGAGTATTTCTTCTTTTATCCCCGATTTTACATTTTGACGCCGCCAACGATTGCGCAAGGCAATCGCAACCGATTTTTTAGCGTTATCCTGTCCTATAATGAACTTGTTCAGGTGCGTTACAATCTCTTTTGGAGTTCTGTTTATCATAGTCATTTTCGCTCTAAGGTTCCGAATTTAAAAAATCCCCCCGCGTTTTCTAATACTACACATTTCAGCATAAGATTGCTATTAAAATAGGTTGATAACGAATAGTCAAGGAAAAAGATAATCCGAAGAGAAGCTGATTAAACATATATTAGAGGGATTGCAGGAAACGCGACCGAATTGGCGTCGGGCGAGCCCGACGGATTTGGGGAGACTCGACTACCGTCAGCGGCGGAGGGTGATAGAATGGTGTCGGGTTTCTCCGCTTCGCTCCAGCCTGCCCTGATTTATCGGGGGAACCCGACCTACCGCGCTCCCCCTCACCCGTCTTCGCCCCGATAAGTCGGGGCGAATCCACCCTCTCCCGCTGAACGGGAGAGGGACAGAATGATGATAAAGTATGATAAATCGTCAGAGACCCCGGACCTTTAGTCCGGGGAGTTTCACGGTTCTTAGTAACCGAGGACTTTAGTCCTCGTAACATCTTAAACGGCAGCAAGATGCAGGACGGGTCAAAACCCATCGTTATTTAAAATAGTGATCCTCCCCGCATTGAAACGCGGGGTCTCAATTGAACTTTTCGGTATATTGGTTTTGTCAACAGCCTGCGTCGGCAGCAAGGTTCCGACCTCCCGATGTTCCCCGAAGGACAAGCCTTCGGCTACGGATTTAGCAGGACGGACAAGAATGTCCGATCTCCCGATTTGCTGTCGGGTACGGCGACTCGATAGCACAACAATTAGGACATGCTCAAACATGTTTGAGTATACCACCCGCAGTGGGACACGAATGTTCCGCCCCTTTTCCGAGTGCAGGCACTTGTAAGCCTCCTAATGCAGGTAAACTCTCGGCTATGAATTAATGGTATTTATGGATTATCCCGGATAGCTTTTTACTCAGGCTCTTCCCCGCGTAAGAGGGAGAATGCTACGCCGATGAGAAGGACCGCTATTGCGATGAAAAGGACGCGGTGAAATGACTGCATAAAAGCGATTTCATAGTTCAAATCCTGATTCAGCAGATCATTTTTCCATAACGTGAAGAGCGAAGTGCTGGTGGCAACGCCGAGTGACATCCCCAAATTGCGCACTGTTGCCAGCATACCGGATGCTAATCCTCTTTGCGCAATGGGAACAGCGCCCATTATAGCGCTATTGTTGGGGGTGGTGAAAATTCCAAAACCGACTCCTATAACAACCAGGCGTAATACTACATCTTTGACATCCCCTGCGCTTTCCAATCCGGTGAGTAAATAGAATCCGAAGGAGGCGATAATCAGTCCCGCCGAAGCTAATACTCTCTGACCGATTTTATCGGAAACCGTGCCTGCCATCGGCGCCAGAAACATGGTGGTCAGCGGTAAAGTAAGCAATATTCTTCCGGAACCTCCGGCTGAGAGACCGAGCATCTCCTCGTTATAGAACGGAAGCAAAATAATGACGAATATCATGGAGAAGTAACTGATAAATCCTGCTATGTTACTGAAGAAAAAACGTTTCTGAAACAACAATCCAAAATCTATAAGAGGATGTTCGGCGCGTTTTTCGAATCGGTAAAATAAAGCGGTGAAAACAAGAAATGCGATTATCAGAATTACAAAATTAGCGTTCTGCAAGCCACCGCTGCCGAGGAAGTTTATCCCGATTATCAGAGATAACAGCAACAAGGGTAATAATATCGCTCCCGGGACATCAAGCCCGGGATGTTCGGGGTCAGGTTTATCTTTGGGAATGGTTTTTATGCATACCAGCACCGCAGCCATACCCAACGGTATATTTACCCAGAAGATATAACGCCACCCGATGTACTCAATGATTAATCCGCCTAAAGGAGGACCTATGGTCAATCCGACGGAGACCACAGTACCGATAATTCCTAACGCTTTTCCCCGCTCACTCTGAGGGAAGCTGTCGGTTACCAACGCGGAGGAATTGCCGGCAAGCATGGCTCCTCCGATAGCCTGAACAATCCTACCCCCAACTAAAAACGGGAAATTCGGGGATATGCCGCACAGGAAGGAACCTACGGTAAAAATGGAGATACCGGTAATAAACACAATTTTGCGCCCCCAGAAATCACCGGCTTTTCCCCCAACTATGAGGAAGCTGGTAACAACCAGCAAATAAGAAATAGATACCAGAGAAACGGTTTTCACATCGATGCTGAATTCGCTGCTTAAAGTAGGCAAGGCGATGTTCACTATGGAAGCATCGATTGTTCCCATGAAGGCGCTGGTGGAAACGGCAGCCAGAATAATCCACTTTCTTTTAAAGCTATCCGGACTCATGCTATCCCCTTAACGGTCGAATTCCCAGAAAATAGAAGGCTCGGTTCTCATCGCTTCTTCGGGAATTTCAAGAATGAACAAATCAGGCGGTAAGTCTATATTGACCTTTTCGGATTCGATCTGTACAGATAGATTTACTTTTCGTTCTCTAACGAATATATCGATACTCCGCGGTCTGTAAGAATCCAACCATGGCTCGAAATTCGCAAAGCGGATATCGATGTTAAGATTATCATCTTCATCTAATGAATGCAAGCGAATGCCGGTGATATTTTTAGTTTCGGGCCTGACGGTCAATTTACATATATATCGGTTATACTTAAATTCATAGAAGTAAAAACCTTCGATCATACCGGCATATTCCACATTATTTTCCACCAAGCCAAATTTGCCGATGATGATATTCAACAAATCCTTCAAGGAGATTTCCCAATCATGGATAATAGACGATGGGGCTTCTTCGATATATTGCTCATCAATAGGATTATATGCGAGTAGCCTATCATGAGTAATGAGGGCTTTTATGGCATCTTTACCCAAAGTTCCTTCCAATAAAAGGAAGTACTCATCTTTGCTGTGGTAGAGAGTTCCGTTCAGGGAGTTAGTGCCGATTTGAGGGGTAGTCAGATCGATGTTGAAGGTTTGGGCAACGGAGGCGATACTGTCTTCCTGAGTTCGCAGTCGGTTCAGGATATCCTTAGGACTGCCGATCGGCGAAGGCGGTTGATATTCCGGCTTTGGACCGCATGATATTCCAACCATCAGAATTAAAGCCCAAAGTAGATATATGAATCTGCGGAAAGCCAAATCAGAAACCCGCAAATAGATAAGAGAAGAAGCGTAGGAAGGGGCTAATGAAAATCCACAGGATATGAACCTGGGTAATAAATCCGAGCATTATAATACCCATCAGGATCATGGGTCCGTACCGTTCGATCCGGTAATACCACCCCAATGATTCCCGCGGTAATAAGCCTTCGAGGATGTGAGAGCCATCGAGTGGAGGGATCGGTATCATATTGAAAACGGCAAGGATTATGTTTATCTGCATAGCGAAGATGAGCATGCTAACCAGAACAGCCGAAACAGAGGAAGTATCATAAAATGCCATTCCGCTGAAATCGAGAAAACGGATGATGATGCCGAAGATAAGTGCGCACAGCATGTTGGATCCCGGGCCTGCTAACGATATCCACAAATTGTCCTTTTGGGGATCCCGCAGGTTACCGGGATTAACCGGAACCGGTTTCGCCCAGCCGAAGCCAATCAGAAAGAGTGCAATGGTTCCAAATAGGTCGAGATGATAAATGGGATTTAACGTCAGGCGTCCCGCGTAATATGCTGTAGGGTCTCCCTTACGAAGCGCCATCCATCCGTGGGCATATTCATGGATGGTTATAGCAAAGAGAAAACCGGGGATGCGAATTATGATGCTTTCGATATCGAACATATTTGCTAACTGGTCTATGTTGTTACATTTTTATTGTCGCGGATACCGTCAGTGCCGGAGCGCCGACCGGTATCCAACTGCAAACCGGTGTCGGGTTTCTCACTCGCTACGCTTGTTCGGAATCCGACCTACCTCTCTGTCGAAATTCAGGGGTCTCAACCTACGAGTAAAAACCGCGCATCAAGGTTACATCCACGACGCGTTTTATAGCCAGCATAAATGCTGCTATGCGCATGCTGGTATTATGTTCCTCAACTACTTTAATCACGTCGTTGAAAGCGCGCACCATCACCAACTCCAGCCTGCGATTTACTTCATCCTCATCCCAGAAATATCCCATCCTGTCCTGAACCCATTCGAAATAACTAACGGTCACTCCTCCGGCGTTGCACAGGATATCCGGCACTACCAAAACACCCTTTTGATTTAGAATCTTATCCGCATCGGGAGTTATCGGACCGTTTGCGCCTTCGGCGATTATCTCTGCCTTAATTGAGTCGGCATTGTCCTCGGTTATCACATTCTCCAACGCCGCCGGTACGAGGATATCGCAATCCAAGGAGAGTAATTCCTCGTGGGAAATCCGCTTGCTTCCCGGGAAATCGAGTACTTTCTTCGTAGTTTTCACATGCTCAATCAAACCTGGCACATCCAATCCATCGGGTTTATGGATAGCGCCGAATACGTCGCTAACGGCAACAATCCGGCAACCGGATTGATGCATCAATTTGGCGGTGATGGAACCAACGTTTCCGAATCCCTGAACAGCAACCGTAGCGCCATCATAAGATATACCTTTGTTTTTAGCTGCCTCTCTGGCAGTGATTGTTACTCCGCGTCCAGTGGCTTCCACTCTGCCGCGGGAACCACCGATCTCTAAAGGTTTACCGGTAACAGCCGCGGTCGATGTCTGACGGGCGTGCATACTGTAGGTATCCATAATCCATGCCATAGTCTGCGGATTTGTGTTTACATCCGGCGCGGGAACATCCCTTTCGGGCCCGATTAGGTCCAGTATTTCGGCGGTGTATCTTCTTGTCAGATGTTCCAGTTCATGTGATGACATGGTGGAAGGATCGCAGCATATACCTCCTTTTCCACCACCGAAAGGAATACCGACCACGGCGCATTTCCAGGTCATCCAGGCGGCTAATGCCATCACCTCATCGAGACTTACTTTCGGATGATAACGGATTCCGCCTTTTGCCGGTCCACGATTGATAGAGTGCTGGACCCGATAACCTGTAAACACTTCCAAACGTCCATCGTCTCGCCTTATAGGCAATTTCACAATCAAAGAGCGGCGGGGCTGCTTGATAGCTTCGAGCAAGTCAGCGTCGAGATTAAGTTTAGCTGCCGCTTCGTCGAATTGCTGCATGGCATTTGCGAATGCCGACAGTGGGATATCAGAACTTTTAACTCCTGGCATCCAAACCTCCTGAATTTTAAACCGGATGTTTCACATTGAATCACGCACTCCTTGACAATAGATAAATCCTCCGACGCCCTAACAACTATTGGCGCATATATCGTCAGAGTCTTTTCCGAGACAAATCCTAAGCACTAGGCTTCGGCTACGGTACAAGTATAATATGAACAGCCCGGATTTAACGTATCTTTGTATTCAAAATATATGTAACAGGAATTAATTGCAACAATTTGTTTATTTGCGGGAGACATACGGGGAATCTTTGATGTAAAACCTCCAGGGAAATTCGGCGCCCTGTCTTATTCCGATTCGGGTAGTCGTTACAATATCAAAGTCGAGGAATCCATCATCTTCAACCAGAAAGTTACCTTCGAAAAGCGGTAAGCCATTGTCCTCTTTAGTGATGGAGAGCGCCTGGGTAAGTTTAGCGGGGCCTGAGCAAAGGTTTGTAATCTTATCGGTTTTTCTGTTTGCTTTCATAGTTTCGATACCGGAGATCGGTTCCAAGGCTCTTATTAGGACCGCTGCCGCCACTCCCTCCGGTTCTGTGACAAAATTAAGGCAGTAATGCATTCCATAGGTGAAATAAACATAAGCGAAACCGGGAGGACCGAACATAATTTCATTTCGATCGGTTCTGCCGTTAAATGCATGGCAAGCGGGATCGTTTTTAGCAATGTAGGCTTCGGTCTCCACGATCCTGCCTGATAGCGTTGAACTTGAGATGGTTCTGCGAAATACTTTTCCCAGTAGTTCCTCAGCAACTGCCAATGTATTCCTGTTGTAAAATGACTGCGGGAGAATCAAAGCCTGGGGCGCCATTTCAATCCATATTTCTCGATGTATCCGGCGGAAATATCCAGTCCAGCGGCTAAACCTTTCGGCTGATGAGCATCGGAACCGAGGGAGATTACGGGAACCTGCATGGAGGCCGCTAACTGCAATATATCTTCGGATGGATATGTAGTCCCGGTCTTGTGACGCAATGCGGCGGAGTTAATCTCGATTCCTATACCTGCTTCCTTGATTGCCGTCAGGGCTTCCCGTAGAAGCTCATGCGGCGGATGGTTTATCGCATCGCCCACTGCATCTGCCGCATATTTGCGGTAGCCGTCGAGATGACCAACGCAGTCGAAGAGATTGGTTTTCGCCAAAGCAATGACGGACTGATAATATTTTTGAAATAAAATGGGAAGCGGAAAGCGATTATAACATTCCAGCGCCTGTTTACTCCAGGTAAATGCGATTCCATCAATGCAATGAACTGAGCCGAGAATATAATCAAACTTTAAGCCCGAATTAAAATCATTCCAGATATCGACTACTCCATCGAAATAATCGATCTCCACACCGGTAAATACTTCTAAGCCTTCATCGCGGAATCGCGCTTGTACCGTCTTAATTTCATCATAGTAGCGCTGCAGAAATTCCGGTTCAATCCGCTTAATTTCTGCATCAATTCTCATAAATGGATCAACCTCAACTCGACGGGGGTCAAGATCGATATGAGTTGTAAAGCAGATCTTCTTCAGACCTTTTCGAAGCGCAACCAGGCAATAATCCTCGATACTGCCTTTGGCATCAATGGAATAATCGGGATGAATATGGAAGTCTGTCAATTGCGGTGATATCATCTTACAAAGGGGTTATATTGCTTCTCCTGGCCTATGGTGGTGTCGGGGCCATGCCCGGAATACACGATTGTTTCATCCGGTAATGCAAAGAGCTTCTCCCGAATCGAGTTCATTAATTCCTCGAAATCGCCGCCGGGAAGATCGGTTCTACCAACTGATCCGAGGAAAAGCGCATCGCCGGTGAAAACCACCCCATCTCCTACCAGCGAAATTCCGCCTTTGGTATGTCCGGGAGTATGGAGTACTTTGAGTTTCTCCTCTCCGAATTCAATGAACATACCCTCCTTGAGTAATACCTCGGCAGGCTCGGTTTCAACCGGTTCCGGCATATCCTGAGAGAGGTTTTTGTCCGCCGAAAAGAGCATTTCGGCATCGGCTTCATGGATGCAAACCCGAGCATTCAGGGTATCGCGAAGGTATTCCACCGCCCCGATATGATCCAGATGCCCGTGAGTCAAAACGACTTTCTCCACTTCGATGTTGTTTTTCTTAATCTTGGATAGAATAAAATCGCCATTATCGCCGGGGTCGATTATGATCCCTTTGCGGGTCTTCTCGCAGCCGATGATGTAACAGTTGGCGAGGTACATTCCTACTTCCAGAATATCAATCAACATAACTCAACCTTTCTCTGTAATCTCTTCTTCCGGATGGAAATATCTATATACCGTCGCAGCGATATTCTTAGGAATACCGGGACAGGTTAAAATCTCGGCAAAGGAAGCGTTCCTAATGCCGTTAACGGAACCGAATTTAGCCAATAAATTTAACTTACGCATCTCGCCAATGCCAGATATTTTATCGAGTTCGGATGAAATAACCTTTTTACCTCTAAGTTTGCGATGATATTCGATTGCGAAGCGATGAGCTTCGTCCCGTATTCGCTGGAGTAATTTAAGGCTTGATGAACCGTGCGGAATTATGACTGAATCCTTCTTGCCGGGTACGAAAATCTCATCGATTCTCTTTGCAAGGGATATAACCGGAATCGACAGGTTAAATTTCTTCAACACATTATTTGCAGCGCTTAATTGACCCTTGCCGCCATCGATCAAGATCAAATCGGGTGTCTCTTCTATCTCTTCTTTGATTCTCTGGCAATACCTTGAGACAACCTCGCCCATCATAGCAAAATCATCCTGTCCCCTAACTGTTTTGATTTTGAAATGACGGTAATTGCTTTTGCGTGGTTTGCCGTCATTGAAGAAAACCATTGAGCCGACAGCTTCGGATTCGCCCAGGTTGGAGATATCG
>WJIR01000252.1 GCA_014730175.1 Candidatus Zixiibacteriota bacterium | reverse complement strand
GGAATCGCATGTCGGATATGGATTCCAACCCACAGTATAGCAGGTTCCCAGATACTTGTCTTCTGATAATGCTGATAAAGAAAACAAGATCATGGCTATTAACAAACTCAGAATTACTGTTTGCACACTCTTCCTACACATTATTATAACTCCTAATTGAAATTTTCAAAGATAATTCGGTTAATTAACCAAATTGTAACAGGTTACTTTCGCTTTAAATCCTACGCTTTTGCTAATGTACACCTGATGTTAGGAATTAGCATTCATTTATCACCGCCTTCTGTATTAGATATAAATTTGCTGGTCAAAAACATTACGCCCGCCTTTTTAATTTTAGCAGGTAAATTCAACTTACTATATAACTTAACAGGAAGCTGCAAAAATTTTTTACTACTATATAATCATTTAAAAATCGTAAATATTCGAGTTTACAGTATTAGTGCTCTTTGATTTAGGAGGGGAATTATTAAATATTTAATAGAATGCTTTTACGCCTAATTGAGTAATTTCGAAAGGCGCTGAAATCAGAAAAACGCAGCCTACCGTTTTCCAAGCAAAGATTACTTGACATTATTTTTATATACATATAAGTTTATCCCAACTAATATCGCTATATATATTTTTATTCTGAATATGAAATTGCTGCCATTTCCAAAAAATTATACCATAAGGAGGGGATTTGAAAGAAATTCTCTTGGAGATAATTGAATATCTCAAAAGTAAAAAGGTGGATTATGCCGACGCCCGGTTTGTTTCAACAATACGAGAATCGATCAGTGTAAAAAATGGAGAGGTTGAAGCATTATCGAATAATGAAGCCAGAGGAGTTGGTATTCGGGTGATCGCAAAAGGCGCCTGGGGTTTCGCCTCCACAACGGTTGTAACAAAATCCGAGATAAAAAAAGCTGCCAACATGGCTTTGCAAATAGCCAAGGCATCTGCGATGACAATTAAAGAAAAGGTGACGCTATGTGAAGTCGAGCCTTATGTGGATATTTTTAATACTCCCTTTAAGGAAGATCCGTTTGAGGTGCCGTTGAGCGAAAAACTCGATCTTCTAATAAGGGTAACAAGAGAGCTGAAATCCCATAAAAGTATTAAGACCGCTGATGCTGCGTTGGATTTCTGGAAAACCAACAAGGTATTTGTCTCCACAGAAGGGGCGTTGATTGAGCAGAATATTCTCGAGTCCGGCGGCGGGTACACAGCAATTGCGGTCGAGGGGAATGAAACGCAATGGCGGTCCTACCCCAATTCCCATCGAGGCGATTTTATCACCGGCGGATATGAGTATATACGGGAACTGGATTTACTCAAACATGTGGATAGGGTTCAGCACGAGGCGGTGGCGCTGCTGAAAGCTCCTCCGTGTCCGTCACTTGAAGCCACGATTATTATCGATGGTTCCCAGTTAGCGCTCCAGGTTCACGAATCCTGCGGGCATCCTATCGAACTTGACAGGGTTTTGGGCACCGAGATTTCACTTGCGGGCGGAAGTTTTCTAACTCTGGATAAAATGAACAATTTCCAATACGGTTCTCCGATTGTTAATATCGTCCAGGATGCTACCTGCGAGAGGGGGTTAGGTTCTTTCGGTTATGATGACGAAGGAGTTAAAGCCCAAAGAACCGATGTCGTTCGCGAGGGGCAGTTTGTAGGATACCTTACATCGAGAGAAACAGCTTCGGTAATCAATCAGACATCGAACGGCTGCATGAGAGCCGATGGCCATAACAGAATACCTTTGATTAGAATGACGAATATCAACCTGGAACCGGGGGAGGGTTCGCTGGAGGAATTGATAGCGGATACCAAACACGGGTATCTTCTCGATACTAATAAAAGCTGGTCTATCGATGACAAGCGGCTTAACTTCCAGTTCGGAGTGGAAGCCGCGTGGGAGATAACCGATGGAAAGAAAAGAAGAATGTTGAAAAATCCTGTCTATACCGGCATCACGCCGGAGTTCTGGAAAAGCTGCGATGCAATTTGCGGTAGATCGGAATGGCATATCTGGGGCATTCCCAGTTGCGGCAAGGGGCAGCCTATGCAGACTGCGCATGTGGCTCACGGAACATCACCGGCAAGATTTAACGGCGTAAAGATTGGAGTGTCAAAATGATAGGAAAAGATAAAATATTTTCGACACTTAGTCAGGTTCTAAAAAAGTCGCCTTCGGAACAGACTGAGGCTGTTTTTATCGGTACCTCGACCGGTTTAACCCGATTTGCGAATTCGTACATTCATCAGAATGTATTTGAGATATCCGGTCAGGTATTCTTCCGGGTTGCGTTGGGTAGAAAGCTCGGAGTAGTTTCCACCACTTCGCTTGTCAAAGAGGATCTGGACAGAGCGTTACTCACCGCATATCATATAGCCGAAAATCAGCCGGAAACTCCCGGTTTCAACGGTTTTGCACCCAAAGCGAAGTACGAGAAAATCCGGACTCATTATCCCTCAACAGCGAGTTTTACACCGGTTCAGCGTGCCGAGAAGATAATGAGGGTGTTTAAGATCGCAGATAAAAAAGGATTCACCGTCGCAGGCAGTCTTGCCACGGGGGAATCGGAAGTAGCGGTTCTTAACACTAACGGTGTAGAAGCTTATCAACCGTTTACTTCTGCCGCAACCAATATGACCGTCATGGGAGACAATTCTTCAGGTTATTCCGAGGCGCTCTCCAGAGAAATCAGAAAGATCGATTTCACTGAACTCGGCGAGATAGCTACCAAAAAATGCATGGATTCCAAGGATCCTCAGGAGTTGCCCCCCGGAAAATACACCGTCATCCTCGAACCGAAAGCGGTTGCCGAGATTCTCGAATGGATGAACTACACCGGTTTCGGAGCTCAGAGCGTGGAAGATGGCACCGGATTCCTTCACGAGAGATCGGGCAAAAAGATAATGGGTGATAACATCACTATCTATGATGACGCCTTGGACACCAACGGTATGGCGGCTCCGTTTGACTTTGAGGGTGTCCCCAAGAAGAAGGTATATTTCGTAAAAAAAGGTATCGGTGGGGACGTGGTTTACAATCGTATTGCCGCTAACAAAGCGGGTACGAAACCGACGGGACATGGATTACCTCCTGGTTCCGGTAGTAGTAGTTTCAGCTTAAATACGTTTGTCGCTTCGGGTAGGAATACGCTCAACAGCATGATTTCCAACACGGATAAAGGTATACTTGTCACCCGTTTCCATTATATTAACGGGCTTATCGACACGCGCAACGCCGTAATGACCGGTATGACGCGGGATGGCACTTTTTTGGTCAAAAACGGCAAAATTGCGGAGGGTATTAAGAATCTGCGATTTACCGAGAATATGCTTAAAGCGTTCTCACGGGTTAAGATGATCAGCAAGGAACAGCAGGCGATAAATACCTGGTGGTCAGATGTCGGTTGCGTGGTTGCGCCCGCGATAATGATTAGTAATTTTAATTTCAGCGGTAAGACGGAGTTTTAACGAAGGCAATTCGATACATTGACGAACATCCCTGGAGGTTCAAAACCTGTAAGCGATACTTGCGCCGAAGATGATTGTGATTAAATTTCTGCTTAGATTCTGCCAAACAAATAAAATAGTCAGGAAGATCGGTCTTTCGTTGCTATTCTGTCAATTCTTTCTGCTAATTGGCGCCGAGCTGGCTTCAGGAACCGTCTTCGGCGTACGGCTGGGATTTTTTAATTCAGGATTACTTCCAAGCGAATATCAAAATACTATTCCTGATAGATTCACCGGAGCTTATCTCGGGCGGTATTTCACCGGGGGTCATCTGGTTTACCTGGGATTATCCTACGACAACATCAAATTCGAAAGCAGAGTACCGAGCGCGGAAATCTCCGGAAGAATTTACCAGCCATTTGTAGGTTTGAGGTATGCTTTGGGATCAAGTTCGAACCGAAATCTTCGTCCCTATTTGTGCGGTGAATATTTCAGAAGCTACACTAACCTCGATAGCGGCAATCTGTTCACCGCCGAGGAGCGGGATAACCTGGAAGAAGCATACTCTCCCTGGGGTTTCGCCATCGGATTCGGCACAGCATATAACAGCGGCAACGCGGTTATTTTCGGTGCGGAAACCGGTTTGAAATGGTTCTATACCGATGTTGCGCTGGTCGGAGAAAACCACTCACTTACCAATTATAAAAATTACCGCCAGATACGCCATTACATTCTTTTATACCTGGATTTCGTTTTATAGTATTTTGAAACACTTGATTTTCAATATTCGTATATTAGATGGAAGCGAAATAACGGGTAATTTATGGACTTAAGGAATTTTACATTATATATAACCTGTCTACTTGTAGCCGGACTCTTTGTAAACAGCAACGCCGGACAGAATCGTCTAACTATAGATAATTTGAAGGTCGGCGAACTGGAGGCTCGTGCTTTTGAGTTATCACGGGACAGCGAGCTGAGAATATCCGCCACAGGGGCGAAGTACAAAACATCGGGGGAGGCTCTGAGGGCTTATGCCTGGATAATCGATTCGCAAACCCGTGAGGAAATCTGGAGAATGAAGTCTAATAATGTCGAACAGCCGGATAGGGACAAACTGCGGGTGGAATTTAACGAGATGGTTTTCTTCGAGAGGGGAGCTTACGAAGTCTATTACTATATTTTAGACGGCAAGTTTTCTCACGTAGATATCAATGGCGCCAAAGAGGTTTTTGATTTTCTCAGGGAATTACTTTCCAACGACGAGGGTACCGATTGGAAAAAGCTGCGGGACCGGCTTGGAGCCGAAATCAGGGGCAATGAGGAGTATTTTAAACCAAAAGATGACAAGAGGGATTTTGAGCCTCTGGTTGCCGCAAAACCGCTTTTACGATTCACGCAACTCCCGGATGATTACTATCATAAGGAGTATTTCAGCTTAAACGATGATACCGAGCTCCATATTTACTTAATTGGCGAGTATTCGAAGTATGGTCACAGGTTGGTGGATGGAGCCTGGATAGTCAGCCTTGAGAGTGGAACTCGTATCTGGGAGCCTAATCAATGGAATACGGAGTTAGCCGGGGGCGCTTTGAAGAATCGTATGTTCAATGATGAAGTTAGATTATCTTCCGGTCAATATGTGCTGCATGTAATGACTGATGATTCTCATAGTTTCGCGAAATGGAACGCTATGCCGCCGTCGGATCCTTATTTCTGGGGAGTTACTATCTTTCCGGCATCACGGGATGATGCAAAAGTATTTGAAAAAATCGAAGAGCCTCATCAGGATGAACCGCTTCTTGCGATTACCGGAGTGGGTGACAGAGCATACAGGATGCAGAGTTTTCAGCTGAACGATAATGCGAAGCTAAGGATTTACTGCTTCGGCGAATACGATAACCGGGATAACAGCTTCGTCGATTACGGATGGATCGAGCATGATGATACCCGAGAGGCGGTCTGGGAATTGACTTACGATAATTCCGTTTTTGCCGGAGGAGCTTCCAAGAATCGGGTTTTCGACGGGATAGTGTCTTTACCAAAAGGCCGCTATACCGCGTATTACATAACCGATAACAGCCATTCCTACAACCGCTGGAATCAGTCCCCTCCTTACGATCCCAAAAACTACGGGATTACGATTTACAGCGCCGATGATGATTTCAATGAAGAGGAATTTCAGTTAGTAGATTCTCGTGCCGATAGCGATAAAGCTCTGGCTAAGTTGATCCGCCTCGGGGATGATTCCCGTGTGTCCCGAGGATTCTCATTGGATAAACCAACCAGGATTCATATCTACGCAATAGGGGAAGGCGACCGTCATGGTATGTATGACTATGGTTGGCTCGAAAAAACCGAAAACAGCCTTGTAATCTGGGAGATGACCTACCGGAACACCAGACCTGCCGGCGGAGCAAGTAAAAACCGGCTGTTTGATGGTGAGATAATGCTGGACAAGGGTGACTATATAGTTCACTTTGTTACCGACGAATCACATTCCTTCCAGGAATGGAACGCTCCCAAACCCCGCGATCCGGTTAATTGGGGAATAGTCATAACGAGGCGGTAGAATAAACCGGAATCAACGATGAACAGGACAAGGGCATAATTAGAGGTCAATGACAACCCGCGGTTTGCTGATTACGCAGTAATCTCCCCTTCTCACGTAAAGCTCTTTATTAATGTTTATAAAACTGTCCCTTAACCCGGATAATTCATAAAAAATTTAATTCGTAACCGAAGGCTTATCCTTCGGGGATTTTACAACAATAAACAATTTACGGTCTGTAATTTGGAGTCCGGAAAAGAGCCGGAAGCGCAAGGCTTCCGCTACCGATCAGGAAATTTATGAATAATCCGGGGTACGAATAATACCGGTTAAGAATCCGTCTCAGTAAATTCGATGTATCGTTTCCTCCGCATTCGTGATACTGCAGGGCATTGGTTCCTGAAAATTGTAGATTGACAAGATGGAAATATTAGTTATACTTAATTTGAGGTTTAAACTATGTTATTAGCGATAGACATCGGCAACACTCATACGGTTACCGGTTTGTTCAACAAAGATATCCTTGTCAACTATTTTCGGATCTCCTCCCGGGACTCTATCACCGCAGATGAAGCCGGCCTGGATTTAAGGAATATTTTCTCATTTAATGAGACGCTTTTAAATCAACTTGACGGGGCGATTCTATGCTCTGTTGTGCCGACATTAACATCGGTATATAACTCCGCTGTAAGGAAATATTTCAATCTAAAACCATATATATTAACGCATGACACCGATACTGGGATTGTAATTGATTACGAAATCCCCAATCAGGTTGGAGCCGACCGAATAGCCGACGCGGTAGCCGCCTACAACAAGTATGGCGGACCTTCTATTGTGGTGGATTTCGGAACCGCTATAACGGTGGATGCTATTTCCTCCGATGGCCGTTATCTTGGGGGCGCTATAGCGCCGGGGATAGAGGCTTCGCTGGCGGGACTATCCCGTCGTGCCGCTCAACTCTTCCAGGTTCCGTTGTTCCCCCCAAACCGAGCATTGGGGAAAAACACTGTGGAGAGTATTCAAGCAGGTATAATTTATGGTGCGGTCGGTTTAATCGATGAACTGGTGATCAGAATCAAGGGAGAAATCGATGAGCCGGTGAAGAAGGTTGTTGCTACCGGTGGATTGGCGGAGATGGTATTCGGTATCTCCAAGACGATTGATGAGATAGATTCCACATTAACGCTTAATGGACTGCGCATTGTATATGAAAGGTTAAACAAAGATTTTTCGGAGGCGGTATGAAGAGGATAGCAACAGTCATAACATTGATTCTAACTTTTTCAGTGGGTGTTTACGCTACGGATTACATGAGCCCCGAGGAGATTCAACGTATCTGGGGTAAAGACGTAAACGATAAAGCTATCTTGCCCGATGGAACCGGATCGAAGGAGGATGTGATAGCACCGATGGACTGGATAGATGAATACGGTGAAGCTGCGGCATTCATCCGGAGTTTGCAATACACCGAACCGGATACCAACTTCGGTGGTATGATGGAGGCGGAACACCTTTTGGATATAATTCAGACAGATAACACATCCGAGGCTGTTTGGATATGGTGTCGGTACAAACAGCTTACCGGTGACGACCAGTATTATCAGAATATCGAGAATGCCTGGACATATATCTACAATTGGCCCGCATGGCGGGAAGAAGGCGGGTCGCATCCCTCCAATGGATATTACCGATACTACGTCGGCGGCTGGGGGCTTTTGGCAGAGATGATATTCCGAGAGACATACGGAAGCGATATACATCGCGTATATGCTGATTCGGTTGCGGAATACATGATTGACAACACTCTATCATTGAGCACGCTCAATGCAATGGTTTATGCCTGGGCGATGGCGTGTTTGTATCAATACGGCGTTGACGTGGGAGCACAGGAGTATATAGATTATGCGGACTCGGCGTCTACAGCCATAAAGGAATGGGTTGATCTCGCTCCAACCGTGAGGTTGCGGCTGGAACAGTGGGCTATGTCAGGCGGGGCGATAGCCTGGGGACTGCAGAATTCATACTTCAAGCTATATCCCGATGAGGCTTTTGATTGGTATACCGAGAATATGCCGTATATGGACACTATCGACAGCGTAGGTAGTTGGCATCTGGCGCATAATGCATGGTATGCGCTCGGGCACTGGAGCGCTTTTGAAGTCACCGACGACTCAATGTATTATTATAATCACGCCTACCTTACCGATACGATTTTGGTTCGGGACGGCGACAACGACGGCGGGATTCCATCGGAGTTCAAAGAAACGGATGATGAGGATGAGTCATGGTGCACTGCCTATCTGGGATTTATGTGCATTAATCCTCTCCTCTCGCCGCCAACTTCGGTCGATGATGGCGAAGAGTTTATTCCGACTGATTTTGCATTGCTGAAGAACTATCCCAATCCGTTCAATAATCGAACGGTAATTGAGTACAGCGGATTCCCCCAAGGGAAGATGATCTTAAATATCTATGACTTGCTTGGAAGAAGAGTGGATACTATCTATCCCGGTTACAACAAAGACGGGCATGGTAAGATTCAGTGGAAACCGGATGGCATTTCCTCGGGAATTTATTTCTTAAAACTAACTTCCATGAATGAGTCACGAATCATCAAGGCTACATTGCTGAAATAAGTTTAGCGACGAAAGCTATCAGGCATCTCAACATCTTTGGGCGCAGTATCGAGAAGTAGCTGGTAAAGGCAAGATATCCAACAATCCTCTTGAGGAAGGCAAGCACGCCAGAGGCGCTTAAACCCTCCTGAGGCGGGCAAGCCTTCGGCTAACGAATAATGTATTTTATGTATTATCCGGCTGAAGAACCTTTATGTATTATCCGGGCTAACTCGTTCAGATTGAGTGCGTTCGGGCTTGGCTTTCTTTCTCCAATCGACAGGTTAACCTCGGGGTACTGACGAACCGATTAAGCTTGACAATCAATACCCGATATATTATCATGTCGGCTTAATTATACGGAATGGATAATAAATAATGGCTAAGAGAGAGATTCCAAAACGATTTCAACCGGACGCAATCGAAGATAAATGGCGTCAACATTGGGAAAAGGGCGGCTTTTTCGGAGCGGATCCAAATACCAAGCACAAAGTGTTTTCAATGGTCATCCCTCCGCCCAATGTCACTGATATACTCCATTTAGGCCATGCCCTGAATAACACTCTTCAGGATGTTCTGGTTCGCTATCATCGGATGAACGGTTATGAAACCGAATGGCTTCCGGGTGTTGACCATGCGGGTATCGCCACTCAAGTTGTAGTGGAAAAGCAGCTCTTACGGCAAGGTACCTCGCGGCAAAAGTTGGGACGCAAAAAGTTTTTGGATCGTGTCTGGGAATGGAAGAACAAGAATGGAGATAACATCATCAACCAGTTGAAGATGATGGGATGCTCCTGTGACTGGGAGCGCACCCGATTCACCATGGACGAGCAGTTATCCAAAGCGGTTTTGGAAGTTTTTGTTCATCTCTATAATAAGGGACTGATCTACCGGGGCAAATATATCGTTAACATGTGCCCCCGCTGCCATACATCGTTGTCCGATGACGAACTGGAGAGAAACGACAAGCAGGGACACTTATGGCATATTAGATACAAGATAAAGGGTTCGGATGACTATCTGATCATTGCGACCACCAGACCGGAAACGATGCTCGGTGATACCGGAGTTGCTGTCAATCCCCATGATGAGCGTTATAAAAGGTTCATCGGCAAATCCGCAATACTGCCATTGATGGATCGCGAAATTCCTATAATCGCCGATAGTTACGTAGACATGGAGTTCGGCACCGGAGCGCTCAAGGTTACGCCGGCACACGATGCCAATGATTTCGAGATCGGGCTTCGCCATGAACTCGAAACCGTAAATGTTATGAACACCGATGGCACCATCAATGAGAACGGCGGTAAATTTCAGGGGATGGACAGGTATGACGCTCGTAAGAAAATCGTAGCCGAGCTCGATAAATCCGGGCTTCTGGAGAGGATCGAGGACTATACGGTACCGATCGCTGAATGTTACAGATGCCATACCGAGGTTGAGCCGAGCCTGTCCGAGCAATGGTTTGTTAAGATGTCGGCTTTGGCAAAGCCGGCTATCGAGGCTGTGGAAAGCGGCGCTATCAGATTTATCCCTGACCATTGGAGTAAAACCTATCTTCATTGGATGCATAATATTCGTGATTGGTGCATATCGCGCCAATTATGGTGGGGGCATCGAATCCCGGTTTATTACTGCGAGGATTGTGACAAAGAAATCGTTGCTCGCGAAAAGCCCGCGGAATGCCCCGCTTGTGAAAGCAGCGATATCCGTCAGGATGAGGATGTCCTTGATACCTGGTTTTCCTCCTGGCTCTGGCCCTTTTCAACGTTTGGCTGGCCTGATAAGACTCCTGAGTTGAAAACTTTTTATCCTACTAAGTCACTTTTTACGGCGAATGAGATTATTTTCCTGTGGGTTGCCCGGATGGTTATGGCGGGATATGAGTTTATGGGTGAACTGCCATTCAAAGATGTTCTAATTCACGGTACCGTACGCGATTCGAAAGGCGTTAAAATGTCTAAATCGCTTGGTAACGGCATTGATCCTCTGGAGATAATACGGGATTACGGAACCGATGCGCTACGCTCAACATTGCTGCTGCTGACGCCGGAAGGACAGGATCCCTTCATTTCCAAACAGAGCTTCGAACTGGGCCGTAATTTCGCCAACAAGATATGGAATGCCGCACGTTTGGCGATGATGAATATGGAGGACTTCGACCTTAAAGATAAACAGAGTGCGCCTGCGCCGTCCGACGCCGCCGACCGATGGATACTCTCCCGACTGGCAGAAACATCCGATTTTGTAAACAAGTGTTTTGTTGAATATAGGTTCAACACCGCCGCAAAAGCGCTCTATGATTTTATATGGCGCGATTTCTGTGATTGGTATCTGGAAATTATCAAACCGAGAGTTTATTCCGACGGCGATAACCAACCCGACGATACGGCGCGTCATATCATGTTTTACGTTTTGGATGGCATCCTCAGGATGCAGCATCCTTTTATGCCGTTTATAACCGAAGAATTGTGGAAAACGCTATATGACACGGTCGGAACCGAACGACCGCAGGAGAGCCTGAGTATAGCCCCCTGGTTGAATGTTCCGGAGTCGTACCGGGATACCGAGTTGGAGGCGAGATTCTCCGCGGTTCAGGAATTAATTGGAGCTATCCGGAATATCCGTTCGGAGATGAATGTTCCTCCGGGGAAGAAGGCGGATGTATCTATCAAGCCTTCGGTGGATACAGTTGCCAGGTGGTTCGAGGACAGCGCCGATTACATAAAGTTGCTGGCTAAGGTCAATGAGTTAACCATAGATAAAGCGGTATCGAAACCTTTTCAATCCGCTTCGCGTGTCATTAAGGATGCTGAGATCTACGTTCCGCTGGCGGGATTGATAGATGTTGACGTCGAAAAGGACAGGCTGCAAAAGGAATTCGATAAGTTAGAAACTCTCCTTGATAAATCCACCAAGAAGCTGGAGAATAGCGATTTTGTCTCCAAGGCCCCTAAAGATGTGATTGATAAAGAGCGGGAGAAGAACAAGGATTATCAGGAGAGGTTAGAAAAGATCAGTAAGAATCTGGAAGGCATCATCGGCTGGTAATAGATTCGCCGAATAAACCTGAATGAACCGACAGTCAGTATTCCGGTATCAATGATCGTAAGTCCTGGCAGCCACTGCCGGACAAAAGCCCTGCGATTTCTATGGTAATTCTCGCGGGAAATGGTTCAGTGCTCTTGATGTGAACAAAGTATCACTCTCTCGACTAAAAAGTAGTAAATCAGTCGAAAGGAAATCCGAAAATGAAAAAATTTTTATTTATCCTCATGGTGTTTATTATGGCAAGTAGTGCTTTATCTGCGGAGCCGAAGGATGTGGCTATCACTATCTATAACGATAATTTAGCGCTGGTGCGAGAAGTGCGTCCGATAGAGTTTCAGAAAGGAATATTCGATTACCGATATACCGATGTCCCTTCAAAGATAGATCCCACATCGGTTCATTTCAAACCTCAGAAATCGGCGAACAGAATCGCCATATTGGAGCAAAATTACCAGTACGATCTGGTGAGTTCCGATAAGATTTTTGAAAAGTATATCGATAACAAAATTTCGGCTATCGGTAAAAATGGACAAGCTTATGAAGGAACTCTGCTATCATACTCCAGCGGTTCGATTGTTGTTCAGGGGAATGACGGTTCATTGAGCGTTGTCCGCACAGACGAGTTAACTGATTTCCGTTTCGAGAAACTTCCGGAAGGTTTGCTCACCAAACCGACGCTGGTATGGAAATTCGACAGCGACGTCAGCGATAATATCGATTGCGAAACCAGTTTCCTTACTGAAGGAATCAACTGGCATGCCGAATACGTGGCGGTGGTCGCCGAGGATGATAAATCACTGGAGCTTTCCGGTTGGGTTTCTATAGACAATAGGTCGGGCGGTTCGTTTAATGACGCTCGCGTAAAGCTGATGGCAGGTGAAATACATAGAGTAGAACCACAGCCTGATTTTCCTCTTAAATTGGGGACGCGGATGGCTCGGGATGCCGAGGCTGCTCCGCAATTCGAGGAGAAGGAGTTCTTTGAGTATCATCTTTACACGCTCCAGAGAAAGGCAACTATTCTAAACAATGAAATCAAACAGATTACGCTATTCCCATCCTCGGAGACAAAAGCGGAGAAAGTGTTTACTTTCGAGGGGCAGAGATATCGCCGCAACAGGAATCAACTTCAGAACGCCAAAGTTACACTTGAGTTTAAGAATAGCTCATCCGAAGGCTTAGGTATGCCCCTGCCCAAGGGAAAGGTAAGAGTTTATAAGATGGACAGCGACAAATCCCTGGAGTTTATAGGAGAAGATAATATAGATCACACCCCCAGGGATGAGATGGTCAGAATTTATGTCGGCGATGCGTTCGATGTGGTCGGCGAGCGAAAGCGGATGGATCGTAATGTAATCTCGGAGAGAGTGTCCGAGGAAACCATCGAAATCAGCCTGAGGAATCATAAGTCCGAAGATGCCGAGGTCGTTGTTGTTGAAAGGCTCTATGGATGGGGGGACTGGGAGATTGTCAAAACCAGTCATGATTATCATAAGAAGGATGCAAATACAATCGAGTTTACCGTTCAAGTCGAATCAAACGGCGAAACGGTTATTAATTATACGGTGAGGTACAACCGTTAAATGCAGAAAATTATGTAATTATTTATAATAGTTCAGGAGGTAAGTCTTGAAAACCAAATTATTCGCAGCTATCATCGCAATACTATCTATCAGTCTGTTCGTTGTATCGTGCGCAGATAAGAATCTCAGGCAGGGTAAGATACTTATGCAGAATGAGTATCAGGATTACGAGCGCGCCATTGAGCAGTTTGAGATGTCCTTGGAGAAAAATCCGGAGAACGTCGAAGCCTGGCTTCTAAAGGGGGAAGCGCACGGAGAACTGGAGCAATGGAGAAAGATGGATGAATCTTTTGACAAAGTGGTAGAACTCGATCCGAGCTACAAACAGGAAATCGACAAATACAGAGAACAAAAATGGAAAAAGATCTTTGATAGGGGGAATGCCGAGAACGACAAAAAGAATTTCAATGCCGCATTGGAGAAGTTCGAGACCGCAATGATTATAGACGATAATAAGTTTGAATCATATTATAATGCGGCTATAGCGGCAAATCAGCTTGAGCTCGATAAAAAAGCATACGAGTATGCCAAGACCGCCTATGAAATGAATCCGGAGTCAGCGAGTAATGCCAAACTGTTCGCGGAAATTTGCTACAAGCAGGGCCGGTTCGATGAGGCCGTAACGGCATTCAAAGAAGCCAGAGAGCTTGATGAACAAACTACATATATCGATTTACGGTTAGCGCGTATATATGAAAACGAGGAAGACTATGAAAATGCATCGAAGCATTACGAGCTGGCTCTCGATAGCGCTCCCGATAACGCCGATATCTGGTTTAACCTCGGCGTAATGTATCTTCAGAAATTAGAGGATTTACCTAAAGCCGACAACGCTTTTGCCAGGGCTACGCAGTATAATCCGGAAGATGTTGATGCCGCATTCAACAGGATTTTAGTGTTGAGCAGGATGGAGAAATTCGACGAAGCTATTGAGGTTCTTGAAAAACTCGAACAACAGGATCCCGAAAACTGCGATATATACGATCTTGGCGCCTCGATCCATCAGGAACTGGGGAATAAAGGCAAAGTTAATGAATATATCCGTAAGGGAAGAGAATGCAGTGAGTAACAATCGTATGATAACGATTGCTTAACTTCCTCCCGAGAATTATACCTCGGAATAGG
>WJIR01000251.1 GCA_014730175.1 Candidatus Zixiibacteriota bacterium | reverse complement strand
TCATACATTCGAATATATATTACCTCGAGGATAAACTCGACGAACAATTCGATATCGTTTATACCTCCAAAGGCGTACTTCCCTGGCTCAAGGATATCGATGAATGGGGGCGGATTGTAGCCAGGTATCTGAAGAAGGAGGGTATTTTTTATATCATGGAGTCGCACCCTACATTGACAATGTGGGATGATGATGCATCACATGGATTGAAAATCACGTATCCTTATTTCAAGCAAGACAGTCCGCTTTTCTTCAGCAGTGATTCGTCCGACCACACCGACTATGAAGATAAAAGCTACAGACCGGAGAATTCGACTTATGAATGGATATGGAGCTTCAGCGATATCGTCAATTCTTTGATAAATGCCGGGCTGGAAATTCTATTCATCAATGAATATGACAGGTTATTCTTTAGGCCGTGGCAGGAGATGAAGCGGGACGAGAACGGATGGTGGTATCTTCCCGGATACGAAGGCAAAGTTCCTATGACCTTTACATTGAAAGCGCGGAAGAGGTGAGATTTGATGGAACGGAAGCATGCGCCCGAGCGTTTGTGATAACTGACGGTATTTGATGTCCGAGCGCTATATGTGTAGTAATCTAATGCGAATAAACCGACTTGATACACCCCGTCATGTTAAGTGAACAAACTACTTCATTTCACCCGACTGACGTATTTGTATTTTTCGAAACCATGCGAGCATAGTAGATTTGAGTTAATGTCATTTTTCGATAGAATAAAGAATCGACTTGGATATACCGAGACCGATCCAAAGATCGCCATACCCGAAGCATTGCAACGAGCCAAGGAACTGGAATTATCCTGCGTTGAGATGAATCTCAATTTCAGATCGCTTTTCCCCGAACGGTTCGACCAAGCGAAACTTGACGAATGGGGAAAAATGGCGCGAGATTCCGATATACAACTCTCCTTCCATGCGCCTGTGGATATCTCTCTCATGTCTCGCCATGAACCGATCAGGAAAGCTTCCGCCGAACGCCTCTGCGAATTCATTGAATTAGCCTGCAATCTCAACGGAGAACGATTCACATTTCATCCCGGGAGAGCGGCTTTCCTGAAACCAGCCCAGGATAACGTGATGTTTTTTACCAAAAAATACCCGAGTTATCTTGTGAATTCGTTCTTGAAATCTCTTACGGAAATAATAACATCAGCAAACCAGAGAATAGATTTACTGATTGAGAATACGCATCTCTTTGACAAACCTGTCGCCGATATAATTAAGCAATTTGCTGAGGAAAACTTGATAGCGTTGGCTTATGATCCGGCTCACGGGCTGAGCCAGAGCATCTTAAGTGACTACCGGAAATATATCAAGGTCTGTCATCTCAACGATAGAAAAGGTAATCGGTCTCATCTCGCTCTGGGCGACGGTGAGATTAACATCCGTCGAGTTATTCAATCACTTATGGATACCGATGCAGTTTTTATAATCGAAAGCAGGAATATCGACGAAGTAAGGAAGTCTATATCATATCTGAAAAGCCGGGATTATACCCCACGAGAGTAACGACCTGGAGAGAAAACCGGTTATAATCTTTTTTTTGTTATTTTATTGACTACTAACGCCTTAGGTGTCGCTTAGCAGGCTTTGAGTATAAGAGCTTGACAAGGTTCGTATTTTTGATATATTTAATAAAACAATGCACCGTCTCTTATCTATATATGT
Organism: Candidatus Zixiibacteriota bacterium; assembly: GCA_014730175.1. Classification (GTDB taxonomy): domain Bacteria; phylum Zixibacteria; class MSB-5A5; order UM-FILTER-46-8; family UM-FILTER-46-8; genus WJIR01. The sequence continues at coordinate 4,615 of WJIR01000251.1, read as the reverse complement.
GCTGTTCTTCTAATAACTTTGATTAAATTGATATTTATTATTTCAAATCCCAAACCTAAAAATTGGAGGAGTTTTGAGGGAAGTAACCATTCATAATCGCACGGGCAATGGACGGGTTTTGCTTAAGCTCGGTTATTACTGCCTTCTCGTGGGGCTAACTTTTGCTATGCTGTGGAACACAGGATTAGGACAGCTTTCCGATGAGGAATTTAAAGCCCTGCAGGAACGCGGTAAAGCTGAAGGATGGTCCTTTACCGTTAGTAAAGAAGCCGGCGGCGATTTTCCTGATCCACATTTGATGCCAGCTCCGGAACCAACGGAAGAACAACTAAAGAATGCGATTTTTGATCCATGTACACCGCGCGGCGATCTGCCGGATGCCTTTGATTGGCGTGATTACGGCGTATGTACGCCTATAAGGGACATGTATTACGGTGGAATATTCTGCGCAAGTTGCTGGGCTTTCGGGGTGTTGGCGGCGATGGAGTCTCAAATCGCTATTCACGATGGAATTCATGTGGATTTATCCGAGCAATGGTTGGTTAGCTGCACTGACGCCGGTGATTGCGGTTGGTGGTGGGGCTGGTATGGTCATTGTTACGATTACCTTGTCCTGGATGGAGATGTCGACTACTGCGGCGATGCCGGGGCGGTTCTCGAAGAGGATTTCCCCTATCGCGCTGAGAATCTCCCCTGTGAGTGTCCCTATGACCATCCATACTGGCTCGATGGATGGGCATTCGTCGGTGACCAATATACGATCCCCCCGACCGAGAACTTAAAGCAGGCGATTTATGACCACGGTCCTGTAGCCAGCTTAATCGTTTGGGATTCCGCATTTCGCTACTACTCCGGCGGTATCTTTGATGAGTGCAGTCCCTACAATGTTAATCATACCGTGACATTGGTAGGTTGGGATGATAATCAGGGACCTAATGGTGTCTGGATACTAAGGAATGAGCTGGGCACCGATTGGGGTGAAGATGGATACATGAGAATATTATATGAATGCTCAAGTGTTGGTATGGGAGCTACTTATCAAATGTATTCACCTCAAACCGGTATGTCAGTATTGCCTTTAGCTGATTTTCAGTCGGAGGGTCCGGTAGGAGGTCCTTTTGACCCCTCGGAAATTACTTACCTGATTAAAAACCTGGACTCGACCGGAATAGACTTCAGCGTATCATGCGATGCGCAATGGATAACTCTCTCCACATCAGGCGGATATATTCCTCCGGATGATAGTGTGGAATTATTGGTATCTATTAACGCTCAGGCAAACGACCTGCCCCTCGGTGAACACGAGACCATTATAGATTTCGTCAATGAGACCAATCACGATGGCGATACGCAGCGTGAAGCTCTCCTTACTGTCGGTATGGGTGTTGTCTATGAATGGAATATGGATGAGGATCCCGGATGGGCGACCGAAGGCGATTGGGCGTTCGGGCAACCCACCGGGCAGGGCGGCAGCGAACATGGTAATCCCGATCCGACAAGCGGACATACCGGTGATAATGTTTATGGATACAATCTCAACGGGGACTATACCAATAATATGCCGGAAACTCATCTTACCAGCGAGGCTATTGACTGCAGCGAAATAACCGGCGCGCAGCTCAGATTCTGGCGCTGGCTCAATGTAGAGCAACCCGCTTACGACCACGCTTACCTACGGATCAGCAATGATGGCAACACCTGGACTGATCTCTGGAGCAACGCTTCGGAGATAACTGACAATCAATGGCAGGAGTTCGAATTCGATATATCCCAATATGCCGATAACCAACCGACGGTATACCTGAGATGGACTATGGGGCCTACCGATGGATCCTGGTTATACAGCGGCTGGAATATCGACGATGTTCGTATCTATGGAATTGACAATTCTCCCTTCGTTTCAATAGATATGATCCCCGATGATCCCCCTATCGAAGTTCCTCCGGGCGGTCAATTCACATTCACCGGTATACTCGAAAACAACACAGTTGACCAGCATACAGTTGATGTGTGGATTATGCTTGATGTGCCGGATCAAGGTATATACGGTCCTCTGGAGCGCTTCAACAACATTGAGATGCTTCCTTATCAAACCAGAACCCAACCGAATATTCGTCAGCGAATACCTGGTTACGCGCCCTTGGGCGATTATGAGTATATAGCCTATTGCGGTGATTATCCGGATGATGTCATGGATTCAGCTTCATTCCCGTTTATAGTGGTGTCAGGGAGAGGCGGCTCCAATGATAGTTGGGCGCTCGAGGGATGGTTCGGTAATGACGACCAGAGTCTGCCTGAGGTTACCGCCCTTCACGGTAATTATCCCAATCCGTTTAATCCGGGAACCACAATCTCTTATGATCTTGCTAATGATGCTTATGTGAATTTAACTGTGTATAATTTGATGGGCGAGAAAGTGGTTGAGCTGGTCGATGGCTATCAATCAGCCGGCTGCAATAAGGTGATCTGGAATGCTGCTGAGTATGCATCGGGTGTTTATTTCTACTCACTAAATGTCGGCGAGCAACGCTTTGTGAAGCGTATGACCTTGATCAAGTAAAATATTTTTCTAACTTAATACTGAACATACGGGAGAAGCGCATTGCCGCTTCTCCTTTTTTTTACTCAACTAATCCATATAATTCATAAAAGCCAGTAAACCGTAGCCGAAGGCCTGTCCTTCGGAGATCATCAATATCAAGTGTTGTCGGGTGCCCTCACCCAACATCAAAGTAATTTTGTGTGCGGCAACCCGGCGCCACGATAAATCCCCTCATCCCCTGACCCCTTCTCCCACTGAATGGGAGAAGGGGAACTGAGTGGATATTTTCTAATCATATAAGTCATTTTATTCTAACCTTTTCCCCTCTCCCTGACGAGGGAGAGGGTGTCCCGCGACGCGCGGGACGGGTGAGGGTGTCCGCGGGTGGTAGGTCGGGTTCCGGAATTCGGCGGTAGCCGAATGGAGAAACCCGACATTATACTACGTAGCCGAAGGCTTGCCCTTCGGGGAACATCATATACGTAGGTCGGCGGGCTCTCTACCCACATTTATTCTCCTCTCGACAGGGGTGGATTCGACCCGCGACAAGGTTGCCATGCTTAAGTCGAAACCGAAGGAGGGAGAAAAACCCGACAAGTTGGCTAACATCGCAATTTATAATATTGGAGGTTCAATCTACGGAATCTCCGGGCGCTGCGGCGAGATTATCCGGATATAGCGCTTTTCTCATCTCATCAATAAATTTCTCCGTTCGCACTTGCCGCCCTTTTGCATTTGGATGATACGGTGAATCGTAGAAGTAATCCAGGGGGAAAACCTGATCATACGGCTCATTGATTATGGGTATTAACAACTGCCTTCTAAGCTGTTGATGGATGTTTTCTATCTCGTCCATATTCCTTTCGTAATGGAGAATCGGGATCGATGGGAAATAAAAAAAAGCTTGGGCATTTTGTTTACGCGCATGCTCATAGATATTATTTATCGCTTCGATAGCTTCCGGTTCGATTAAATCAGTTGTCCCTCTGGAAAAAATCGACATCTGGCTGATATCTTCTGATTCCTTACCCAGATGGTAAATAAAATCGCCGAATTCATTAAAACCATGTCTGCCGCCTCGTCTATGAGGCCTCTGTCTCCCCATCATTTCTCTAAGGATCGCAAGTAATCGCCTGTTCAGGAACTGGGGAACATTCTCGATTGCGTTATAATATTGCTTGTAAGAAGTAAAGTTCTTGATTCCTGCGGGATAAACATCCAAAAGGTATAGCAGCCCCGCGCCTCCATTGAAATATTTATTGAATTGATAATATTCCGGACATACAATAAGGACATCGCCTTCTCTTATATTACCTTTCACCTCCTCAAGCATATATCGCAGTCCTATGTCAGCGGCAGCTCCCATATTGATGACGTTTATTTCGAGTTGCTCCTTAATCCTTTCGCTGTTTAGTCCAAATCCCACATTCGAACCCCCAACTAATATCAAACGCGGCGATTTGGTTGTCATAAGCATATTGTGCTTATCAACGATAGCATAGTAATAGAAATCTTGATCAAAATGACCTAACTTTGCGATTACCGCTAAACTCACCAAGATCATCAATATCAGTATGCTCGATTTTAGTATGAGTTTTGCCGCCATAATTTAGAACTGAAAATATATAAATTCCTGCTCGGTAAATCTTCCAAAGAGTATGATCCACATTAAGGCTCCGTAGTATATTGCCCAACGAACAAAGATCGGCTTTTGAGATATCAACTCTCTTACAGGCTGCTTCCGCTGCAGAAAATGCACTATCTCCATTATCAATATCGACAGTAGTGAACTATACCAACTAAATGTGCGCACCGATGGTATAGTTTTGATTTGTGATAAGTCTATCGAAGCTATATTCTGTACAATATAAAACGCATCAGATAATGTATTCGCCCGGAAGAAAATCCAGGCGAAGAGAACCAGGTGGAATGTGATAATGATTTTGATAAATTTTGCAGCCTGCGGATGACGGTACAAACCGGATATCCGATAAACACCTTCGCGAATCTTATGAGTCCAGATGGATAAAAGAAGATATGAACCGTGCAACGCTCCCCAGATGATAAATGTCC
>WJIR01000250.1 GCA_014730175.1 Candidatus Zixiibacteriota bacterium | reverse complement strand
TACTTTATCGGTTCACACTCCGGCGCTTCCGGCGCTTGGGTGAGTGGTCCCGAAGACCTGGCTCCTCCGGAATATTTCTGGGGTTACACCAATATGACTACGGTAAAAGGTCTGTTTGCAGCCGGTGATGCTTCCGGTGCCTCCAGCCATAAGTTCTCCTCAGGTTCGCATGCCGAAGGCAGAATAGCCGCCAAAGCTGCGATAAAGTATTGCGTGGAGAATCCGGATCAGCCTAATGTAGATGATTCTCAAGTGGAGGAACTGAAAAACAAGATATTGGCTCCTATGGACCGTTTTGAGCAGAACAAAAGCGGTTCCAGCGATCCCGATATCAATCCGGAATACATTAAGCCCAAGATGTTCATGTTCCGTCTCCAGAAGATAATGGACGAATATGCAGGCGGTGTTTCTACCAACTTCACCACCAGTAAGGAGATGTTGGAAAAGGGTCTGGAACTGCTGACCTTCCTGAAGGAAGACTCCGAGAAATTGGCAGCGGAGAGCTTGCATGAGTTAATGCGCTGCTGGGAGAATATCCACAGAATGTGGCAGGCCGAAGCACATATTCGCACTATTCTCTTCCGTGAGGAAACACGTTGGCCCGGATACTATTACAGGTCTGACTTCCCGGAAATGAAGCAGGATTGGGAAGTATTCGCCAACTGCAAGTATGATCCGAAATCCGGCGAATGGGAAATGCTCAAGAGAGATATCAAGAACGTATTTTAATTCCCGTTCGGACTAATATAATCCCTCGAGCGCTATATGCGCTCGGGGGCGGATTTTTGTGACAGGTTCTAAACATAATAGGTGTTGTTATTAAAAACTAATGAGTAGTGAATATAGATGACTGAAAATGATAAAATTATATGCCCTCATTGCAATCATGCAATGAGTAAATGGGCTTCTCCCGGGGAATCGACCTGGGGAGAGGGAATACATTTTGTATGTTTTAATGATGAATGTCCCTATTACAAGAGGGGTTGGGAGTGGATGAAGGAAAAGTATAATGTTAATGCGTCTTACCGGCATCATTATAATCCGGAGACCAATGCATCCAATCCGATTCCCGTATGGGACGAGAACGCATTAAGAAGTAAAATAATTGAGTAGGCGAGTAAAATATGGACGCAATAGATAATCTAAAGAGATCTATATTGGAAGAATACGACCGGTTGGACAAAAAGGACAGTTTTAAGTTTGCATGTCATCCGGGAGTAAGTTGTTATAATGATTGCTGTGCGGATGTGAATATTTTCCTCACGCCGTATGACATTATTCGTATGAAAAACCATCTGGGGATAAGCAGCAAAGAATTTCTGGCTAAGTACACATTGACGCCGATAGACAAATCTCAGCGTTATCCGGTGGTGATTATGAAGATGGCTGATAATGAAACAAAGAGTTGTCAGTTTGTTTCTGAGAAAGGCTGCACCATTTATTCCGACCGCCCCTGGCCTTGCAGGATGTACCCCTTGGGATTGGCGTCCCCTTCGGAGGGCAGCGTGGACGAGGAGTTCTACTTCTTAATGAAGGAGGATATATGCAAGGGTTTCGCGGAAAGTAATGAATGGACGGTCGAGGAGTGGTTAGAAGACCAGGAAATCAATATATATAATGAGATGGGGGATTTATTCAAACAGATTACGCTGCATCCGACTTTCGAATCGGGAAAAGATCTTTCACCGGAGAAAATCGAGATGTTTCATCTGGTTTGTTACAATATTGATAAATTCAGGCAATTTATTTTCGATAGTAGTTTTCTGCAGAAATTCGAAGTGGACTCTGAGACTCTGGAGAGAATAAGGAAGGATGATGTGGAATTGTTCAAATTCGGTGTCGAATGGATAAAGTTTTGTATTTTCGGGGAACGGACCATGAAGATAAACAGAGAAGCTACCAGGGGCACGAAATCATAAATTCAGGAAAATAGATTCGATTTAATCATACACTATTAGGAGAAAAAATGGCGAAGAAGAAGTACGATACACCGAAACTTGACGAGCTGGAAAAGGGTCCATGGCCAAGTTTCGTCAAGGAGATTAAGCGAGCAGCAGAAAAGAATGATATGAGCAACGATCTCGTCGGATTGCTGGAGAGATCGTACAATGAAAGGATCGGTCACTGGAAGCATGGTGGTATTGTAGGTGTGATGGGATATGGCGGCGGCGTAATCGGTCGTTATACCGACCTGCCCCAGGATTTTCCCAACATATCGCACTTCCATACCCTGCGTATCAACCAGCCGGCCGGATGGTATTATACGTCCGAAGCTTTACGCACTTTAGCGAACATCTGGGACAAGCACGGATCAGGATTGCTTAATATGCACGGTTCGACCGGAGATATTATTTTCTTGGGTACCACTACCGATGAACTGGAACCGACATTTTCGGATCTCACGGCAGCCGGATTCGATCTGGGAGGTTCGGGTTCGAACATGCGTACCCCCAGTTGCTGCTGTGGAATGTCTCGCTGCGAGTGGGCATGTTACGACACGATGAAAAGATGTTATGATGTAACCATGCGTTATCAGGATGAGCTGCATCGTCCGGCGTTCCCTTACAAGTGGAAATTCAAATTCGCCGGTTGTCCCAACGACTGCGTGGCATCGATCGCCCGAGCGGACATTTCGGTAATCGGCACCTGGCGGGATGAGATCAAAATCGATCAAGCTGAAGTCAAAAATTATGCCGAAGCCGGATTGGATATCTTCAATGATGTAGTGTTGAACTGTCCCGGCAAATGCATGAAATGGGATGGTAAAACACTGGAGATTGATGACAGTTACTGCAGGAAATGTATGCATTGCATCAATGTGATGTCAAAGGCTCTCTCCCCCGGCGATGATCGCGGAGCGACCGTACTGATTGG
>WJIR01000249.1 GCA_014730175.1 Candidatus Zixiibacteriota bacterium | reverse complement strand
GTATTTGAGCCAGGATCCTTATCGCAGCTTACCCGATCCCAAATACTATGAAGGACAGACAACCAAGGACCTCCGCATACGCGATTCCGCTTTCGATGACATCTCCTCCGAGAAGCGTATTAAATATGCTCTCGAGATTGAAAAGGCTGCGCGATTGCATTCCACCAAAATAATCTCCTGCACCGCGGGATACGAGGATAGCCGTTCGGATTCGGTAAAAATCCACAGCAACGGATTCGAAGGTGAGAACTCGACCACAAGATTCAGCGCAGGCGCCGAAGCTACCGTCCAGGGGGATAACGGTGAGCGTCTCGAGGATTGGTATTGGTGTACTACTCGTTTTCTTGATGATATGCCTTCTCCGAAAACACTCGGTCAAACCGCTGTGAAACGAGCGCTACGGAAAATAGGCGCGGAGAAGCTGCGGTCCGGTAAATTCGAAATGATTCTGGAGAATCGCACAACCGGAAGACTGTTCTGGGCGTTTTATTATCCGATGCAGGCTCAAGCTATACAGCAGAAGAATTCATTCCTTGAGGGTAAATTGAGTGAAAAAATCGGTTCGAATATTCTTACCATAATCGATGATCCATTTATTGAATCGGGGCTGGGTTCGCGGCTGTATGACTCGGATGGATTGGCAACCCGGCGGCGTACCATAATTGAAAAGGGCGTATTGCAATCTTACTATGTGGATTACTACTACGGCAAAAAACTCGGGATGGAACCTACCGTGGGTTCATCAACCAATGTTGTTATGGATTACGGCGATAGATCAATGGATGAGATAGTTTCCTCAACTGATAAAGGAATATTAGTCACCGGATTTATCGGAGGAAACTGCAATAGCACAACCGGAGATTTTTCCTACGGTATCACCGGATTATACATAGAAAACGGTCAGGTTGTTAAACCGGTTGGCGAGATGAACATCGCCGGCAACATGCTGGATTTATGGAATAACCTCGCTGAGGTCGGTAATGATCCTAATATATACTCCTCCTGGCGTCTGCCTACGCTGGTCTTCAAGGACGTACAATTTAGTGGAGTGTAATTCCCTGACCCGCCCGATGTTCATGAATCGAAGAGCAAGTTTGCTCGGACGACTCATAAAAGGGATAAACGTCGGCAGCAAGCTACCGACCTATCCCAGCCCGGATAACTCATAAAAAACCACGAATCCGAAGCCGAAGGCTTGTCTTTCGGGGATTTAACAACAATAAACAATTCACGTTCTGGAATTCGGGGTCCAGAAAAGAGCCGGAAGCGCAAGGCTTCCACTACCGATAGTGAAATTTATGAATAATACAGGCTAAGCAACGCTTTTCTGCAACTTCGGTCCGGCTTCTTTCAGATTAAGTTTATCCTCATCCTCAAACTGCTTGAAGTTCTCAATGAATTTGCGGACTAATTCCTCAACCTTCTTGTCAAACGCTTCCTTGTCTTTCCAGGTGTCCCTCGGTTCAAGCACATCTGAGGGAACTCCCGGAGCGGATTTCGGAACCTGGAACCCAAAGTATGGATCTTCGCGCATTTCAACATCATTGAGCTTTCCGGAAAGCGCTGCATTAACGAGAGCGCGGGAAATCTCAATTTTCATTCGGCTGCCGACACCGTAAGGACCGCCTGTCCATCCGGTATTTAATAGCCAGCAATCTACTTTATGCTCTTCTATTTTCTGGCTGAGTAATTCCGCATAGGCGAACGGATGCAGAACCATAAAAGGTGCGCCGAAACATGCGCTGAAAGTTGCGATCGGTTCATCACCCATACCGGCTTCGGTTCCGGCTAATTTTGAAGTATAACCCGAGATAAAATGGTACATCGCTTGTTTGGTTGACAGCTTGGCGATCGGCGGCATCACACCGAATGCGTCCGCTGTCAACATGATGATATTCCTGGGATGATCCCCCATGCTTTCTCTCAGTGCATTAGGGATGTGTGTTATAGGATACGCTGCTCGGGTGTTTTCGGTTAATGTATCATCATCGAGATCCAGGCGACGTGTCAACGGATCGAAAGTAACATTCTCCAGTATGGTTCCGAACTTACGGGTTGTCTCATAAATTTCTGGTTCGGATTCTTTGGAGAGTCGAATAACCTTGGCATAGCATCCCCCCTCAAAATTATATATCCCGTCATCGCTCCAACCGTGTTCGTCATCGCCGATTAACTTTCTGTCCGCAACCGATGATAACGTCGTTTTGCCGGTTCCCGAAAGACCGAAGAATAAAGCAACATCATCGTCCACTCCGACATTAGCGCTGCAGTGCATGGAAAGCACTTTTTCCTGCGGGAGAAGGTAATTTAAAACTGTGAAGATCGATTTTTTTATCTCTCCGCCATACCCGGTACCGCCGATTATCACCAGCTTTTCGCCAAGATTCAGTATGACAAATGCCTCAGAGTTGGTTCCGTCCAATTCCGGCAATGCGTGGAAATTAGGCACGTGCAGAACGGTGAATTCAGGCACATGTTTTTCAAGTTCTTCGCGCTTTGCCCGAATGAACATATTCCTTGCGAAAAGGTTATGCCAGGCATTTTCCGTGACTACCCTGATCGGCATGCGATATTTGGGATCGTAACCGGCAAAGCAGTCCTGAATGTAGAGGTCCTTACCCTGAATATACGCCATCAATCTATAAAATAACCGCTCGAAATGCTCCTGAGTGAAAGGTTTATTGACCTTTCCCCACCAAACCAATTCCTTACTGCTCGGTTCCTCGACGATAAATTTGTCTTTAGCCGCCCTTCCGGTATGTTGACCGGTGCGCACAACCACCGGACCGAGATGGGCGATAGAGCCTTCACGCCGCCTTATGATCTGTTCATATAACGATGGTGTGTTCAGGTTCCAATATAGTCTTCCCGGATTTTTTATTCCGTGATTTTCTATACCATAATTGCTTTTAATTGTCTGTATCATGTTATGCCCTCCGCACTTTACATTGATTCATGTTCATTCTCTAATTTGCTAATATATTGATTAAATCCAATTCATCCTTCCTCAATTGTTTCTTTTTCTTATAGGCATCCCTGAAGGAGGTATGAGTTATGTCACCATTGACTTCACCGATCATAATTCCGGACTTAGCCTTGTTCAATGCTTTGACTGAGGCGCTTCCGAGCTTGGAAGCCAGGATTCTGTCCCTTGCGGTTGGGGATCCACCACGTTGAATATGTCCCAAAACAGTGACCCATGATTTAATACCGAACTTCTTTAACAGATCCGCCGCAAGCGCTTCCGCACCGCCCATCTCATCTCCTTCGGCAACCACGATGATATTTGTTCTTTTGCCTTTTTTGATGCCCTCTTCCAGCACCTCGTAAACATTGGAGAGATCACCCTTATTCTCCTCCGGAACCAGCACGCCTTCGGCTCCCCCGGCGATCGCTACATCCAGGGCTATAAATCCCGAATGCCTTCCCATCACTTCAACCAGAAACAGCCTGTCCATGGCTCCGGCTGTGTCGCGTATCTTGTCGATGGCGTCCAGAGCGGTGTTTATCGCGGTGTTGAATCCGATAGTGTAGTCGGTTCCATAGATGTCGTTATCGATGGTTCCCGGGCAGACAACTACTTTTATATCGCTTTCATTACATAATTTCTCTGCGCCCTGAATTGTTCCATCACCGCCAATAGCCACCAAGCCTTCGATCCCGAACCTTTTGAGGTTATCAATAGCCTCGGCTCGTCCCTTCTTGGTTTTGAACGCCTGACTCCGCGCGGAAACCAGAATCGTCCCACCTGCCTGAATGATATTCGAGACGGAACGGGCATTCATCTCGAAGATATCCCCTTCGATCATCCCCTCATATCCGTATCGGATTCCGAACGGTCTGATATCAAGATGTAATGCGGTACGCACCACGGCGCGGATGCATGCATTCATCCCGGGTGCATCGCCGCCGCTGGTAAACACCCCGATGTTTTTCATATTATTGTCTATCCTTTAATTCTTCCGTTTTATTCAATATATCCCAAGACACTCAATTGATATCTAATATATTTCTCGCATCCGGTTTCCTTTGGAATCGGCAAATCGCCATCTAATGAGTCTATACCATATTCGGTTGAACTTAGTTCAAACCTTTCGCAAATAATTTTGTGTATGTCTTTGACGGCGTACATAGAATCTTTATCGTTTTTTTCAGGGATAAAATTAGTTATCGCAAATCCGCCGCTAACCGGGAAAGCGCAGATCTGAGGGAATTTGCGAAGAAAATCATCCACGAAAATAAGCGCGCCATCAGCGTCATATATATCGCCAGCTTCAGGGACTCCGTGCAAGTCCAGGCTTACTTTTTGCATCAGGCTGTCGGTCAATTCGACAGTAGAGAATAAGTATCTACCCTGAGCATTGGAGCAATTCTGCAGCGCTGATATCACCGATCTGATCTTAGCGGAATCAAGATTCTGGGGCAATATTTTTAAAATAAATGTATTGTCGGATTCAGGCAGTTTTTCGAGCGGCCAATAATCGGGAGGTTTAAAAATGATATCGAATTTCGGTTGAAAACCGGAATTTATCGCGTGCGCGAAATTAGACGGGCTTATCCTTACGGCGACCGGATAAGAGTTTTCATAAGTCAGACGCTTTTCGAGTCCGGATTTATTCCTACCCTCCCACTCGGTAGCCGGGATGAGTTCGTAAGGGCTAACCAGAATGATATCATATCGTCGGGAAACCTTTTTAGCAATCTTCCCGATCAATTCATCCTGATATTCATAGCATCGTTCCAGCACAAACCCAAACCTCTCCATTTCGGTCGGGGTGATATTGAAACCGCGCGCGAAATGATACCGCATAAAGAAAAGCTGAGCCAATTCCAACGATCCCAGCCTTATCGCCATAAACTCAGGTAAGAAATAGTTCTCCTTGAGCAACTCCACCGTTGCCAGTATTATCCGATCTTTTCTAAGTCCCCAGGCTAAAAGCCGCAGACATCTTTCCAGACCCTTTGCTCCGGGATTTGCATTGTCCGATACCAGCTCAGATAGGTTGCGCTCGCTTAACGGATAACTGATAAACCTGTTCAGCGCTTCAACATCCGCTTTCTCTATAGCTGTCTCCGATTCCAATAGCTCTCTTATTCGGGTTTCGATGCCTCCATCTTCGGGAATTAATCCGTGGACTACCATCGCATCCTTTAGCTGTCGCGGCAAAATTCCATCTTCGGGGCATATTAAAAAATGGTCTGAAATAACCACAACCGATGTGTCGTTAACCGGATGGAACAGTGGATAATTGATATAGATACTGTTTATCTTATTCTTCGAGAGTTTATCCTCTAAGGTTGGGACCTTTAGCTCCCTGAGGGTCGATTCTACGAAATTGCGGCTGCCTTCGCTACCCCAATATGCGGTGGCTACACCATTAAACGGCGAATCAATCCCGGTAAATATTTCTGCCGCTGCCACCGTATTATTGACATATCGGTCCGGAGATTGCTCAAATGACAGTTTCGAATTTCGTTGCATCAGCTCCTTAATGTTGGGAAGCCTATTTTCGGACATCATGGAATTGAAGATCTTTTGATTGAACGGACCGATATCAATCAGCAGTATTTTGGGACTGCTTCTCGAGGGACGATAATCGAAAATCTCTAACTGATCCGGCGTTTTATCAACCGAACAGGTCAACTGGAGTAACAAGCAGCAAAAAATGAGAAAAATAATCTTTGTTATTCGCAAACCTATAAATTATTATCTTATCGGTTATCATTGTTTGGAATCGTCAATCATCCAAATACACCACATAAATAAAGTTTCGTCAAGTATTTTATAATTGACCGATTTATTATAAAAAAAACTTGACCGTTTCAGGTCAACCACTTAGTTTTGGTCAATTAATTAAAGCGAGGAAGAGTAGATTATGGTTGCAAAAGCAAAATCGGCAGGGAGTAAATCCGGAGATTCAGTAGGTTTTACTTCTGCAAATTACATATTTTTTATCATAGGCATCCTTATAATAGCCTTAGGTTTCGTATTTCTTAAAATGGGATCCTTAACCATCGCCCCCATCCTTTTGGTCCTGGGTTATTGCGTTATCATTCCTATAGCGATAATGTACCGTAAGAATAAGGATGTATCCGAAACTTAACAAGCCTGTATCAGTTGTCTGAAGATCGCTTACTGCACTTAACCTTGCATTCTCTATAATCGATGCCTATTAGAATATTCTTCCTCTCCACCGGTTTGTATATCGGTGGCGAGGAAACTCAGAACTTACTTACCTTTTCAAGGATGAAGGATAAAGGATTCGAATTCATACTTGGCACCACAAAGGATGCCGGACCTTTTTCGCAACCTTTCCGGGACGCCGGATTAGACGTATTTCCGAACTTACTCAACCGGAGTAAATTTGATCTTAGCGGTTTGATGAATATCAAAGCCTTCATCCGTAAAATTAACGCCGATATCGTTTGCACCGGCGGTTTCGGTGATTCGCTTTTCTACGGAAGGCTGGCTGCGCGTATGGCAGGAGTTAAATCAATTATTAACACTTTCTTTCATTTCGGCAGATTGGACCGAAAAACTGCTCGAATAGAGTTACTTAATTCCTTCCTTCATCCCTTAACCACATATTTTAAAACTTCATCTATGGCTTTGCGTCAGTACCTGATCGATGAAATGAACTATCCGGCTGACAAGATTATAGCTATTCACGATGGAATAGACAGCTCAAAGTTTTCGCCTCAGAAGCCGGAACCGCACATCTATGATGAGTTGGGAATCCCTCGTGGCAAGCCGGTAGTCGGTATAGTGGCATCCTTGTATCCTTTTAAGGGTCCGGATCTTTTCGTTGAAACCGCCGCGATTGTTCACAAACAGTTCCCGGATGCGGTATTCCTGATGGTGGGCGAGGGTTCCGAAAGAGAAAAGGTGGAGAAGCTGATAGAGAAATACGAACTACAACGGGTCGTAATCATGCTTGGTTATCGCACCGATGTTCCTCGGATACTGCCGATTTTCGATATCTCGGTGTTAGCCTCGGATACCGAAGCATTCCCTAATACACTACTGGAGGCATCAGCCTGCGGAAATCCGCTGGTCTCCACCGCCGTGGGAGGGGCGAATGAGATAGTTCTCGATGGCTACAACGGCTACCTGGTTCCCCCGAGGAATCCTGAAAAGATGGCTGACCGTATATGCAGGCTTCTTGGCGACGAAAACTTGCGAAAGGAGATTTCCGAAAATTCCAGAAAACGCTTGCTTGAAAATTTCACAATAGAACGTAAGGTGGAGGTGTTCAGTAAATTCTTCGAGCAAGTTCATCATGGCGAACCGATACCTCCGGGACTCTATAATTGAACATGGCACAACCTCTTATATCAGTAATTATCCCCGCGTATAAATCCGAGAAAACCATTGAGGATTGTCTTAAAGGCGCATGTAATCAGTATGCAACCTTTGAACACGAGATTATAGTTGTAGATAGTTCGCCCGACGAGCGCACTGCGGATATCGTGCGCAAATTTCCTGAGGTTAGATTGATTCGCACCAAGGATAGGTTGACACCGGGGCAGGCGCGGAACTATGGCGCAGAACATGCCAAAGCCGATTACCTGGCGTTTACCGATTCCGATACCGAAATCCCCTCCAACTGGCTTGAGGAGATAAAGAAGACCATTGATAGAGGACATGACTTAATAGCAGGCGCAATCGGCAATTCGCCAAACAATGACACCTCATGGAGCCGGGCGGAGTACTATTTTGAATTTAGCGAACATTCCCCGTACCGCGAAGAGGGTAGCAGCTGGTTTGCGGGTTCCTGCAATTTCATTTGCAGGAAGGAACCGTACATGAAAGCCGGAGGCTTTCCGGTGCATCGAGGAGGCGAAGATGTGGTGCTTTCGTCGAAATTGGAGAAGCTGGGACTAAAAACGCTATTTAATCCCAAAGTAGTTGTCTATCACCAAAACCGGAAGGCTATCAGTAAAATACGCTATAATACCGTAATGCTCGGTAAATTCTCCGCGCTGTTTAGAAAGCAGGGCGTAATGAAAAACTATGGCATCATTAATCGACCACTGATCTGCTGGGCATTCATACCATTATTTACCATCTACAAAGTAATCGGCATTCTAAGGCGTACACTCGGTTCTAATGATCCCCGGAAATGGGAATTAGTTCAAAACTTCCCGAATTTCTTTGCCATAATGATGTGGTGGATGACCGGATTCTATATAGGCGCCTACGGCAAAGACCTCGATATCACCATATAGCATTCTTAGCCCGTATAATTCATAAAAGCCAGTAAACCGTAGCCGAAGGCTTATCCTTCCGGGATTTTACAACAATAAACAATTTACAGTCTGGAGTTTTGAATCCAGAAATGAGAGGGAAGCGCAAGGCTACTGTTACCGATCAGGAAATTTATGAATATTATGGATGAGACAAGATATAGTTAGATCCGAATGAATTCTCTTACCTATTCTTGCGTATTGGATTCTTCTATAGATACAACCGCGAAGATGTTCTCCATCCACTCCTTGGTTTCCGGATGGAAATAGGGAGCTTCGATAAGTTCCTTAAGTCTTTCGGGATCCGTCTGATCAGGATTGTATCCAATTACGCATTTGTTTACACCGGCATAGGTTTTAATGGAGATTATTCCGCCGGTATCCTTAATCCGATCTATAAAGAATTCCGATGTTCCCCTGCACTTAACGCCCCGGACAATCATCTCAACCGTTTCAATCCTATCGGAGGATACCGGATCGGTACTGTAATATTCGGCTGACGGAAGAGCTAACAGCGAAGAGAATTCAACCACAAGGGCGATAATCACTACCAGTGAAACCGGAATGAGTATTTTCGGAATTCTTATCATTAAAACGCTTTCACCTCCAGGCAGTTTTCCTCGGGACATGCTTCCGTACATTCAAGGCAATTGGTGCAATCGATATGATTAATCCGTTGGTTTTCAGAGACTTCGATTAATTGAGGACATACTTCGTTACAGAGACCACATTCGGTGCAGGAATCCGCATTGCGATGAATTTTTACAATCCCCACCCAAGATAGAAAATCCTGCACAGCGCCTAATGGACAAAAATATCTGCAGAATGGCATAGCGATAAAAACGCTGGCTACCAATATACCTGACATCAAGACAAGGCTAAGAGTTCCTAATGAACCATGCCCGAAACCTGAAAAAATCAGGTAAAACGGATCATATCCCCTAAATATCAGGTCGCCGATTTTATAAGTAAAATAAAGAATTAGAATCAGTACGGGATACCTGAGTAATCGTAAAAAGAAGTCAAGTTTGCCCTTTACGTAGTGTTTTCGTTTCCTGATTTTGAATCCGATTCTATTGAGAACTTCGCTGAAAGCGCCGATAGGGCATATCCAACCGCAGAAACTCTTTTTACTTAGTACCACTAAAACCACCAAACCGATAAACATTGCCAGATTGGTTTCTGCCAGAGCGCAGGTATAATTTTGGGTGGTAAACAGACCATACAAAGCTTCTACTCCGCCAAAAGGACAGTACGCTTCGAATGTTCTCTCACCATAACCAAAAGCCAGATAGATAAGGATTCCTATTACTGCTATTTGAAAAAAGTATCTGAGATATGTGATTTTAAGTTTTATCTGCATATTATAGCATAATCTCCGATTGCACACTACCGGACGAAGAACCGGAACTTGGACCTGTTATTGGATTTACGTTTCCGCC
>WJIR01000020.1 GCA_014730175.1 Candidatus Zixiibacteriota bacterium | reverse complement strand
GAGGCGTGTAAACCTTCGGCTGCGGATTTATCATGTCGGACAAGAATGTCCGACCTCCCGATGTTTCCCGAAGGGCAAGCTTTCGGCTACCGGAGTTATGATTCCGTTGAATGAGATTATCTCATTTGCTAAAAGTATATCCTGAATGAACTGTAATACATGGTGGGGTAGAATCCGAATTCCGAGGGCATTTCAATAAAACCTGGAGACATCGGATTGAACTCCGGCTTTTTCCCCAGTCCAAAATAGACGCCGCCCGAAAGGTAGAAATTCTCTTCGATATTGTATTTGACAGATGGCATCAAGTAGGCAGAGGGATCAATTAGATTCGTTAAAACTTCACCATTTAAGATTATCAGGGGAGTAATATTATGGGAGATTCCGGCAGCCAAATAATGTTCTGCCAGCAAATAAACGGCGCCTTCATTGTAGGCTATGTCATCGGATAATGATATATACCTGTCGCTGTTGTTTTCGCCGGCCTGGTTATAATGGTATTCGCAGAAAAGATAGGTGCCATCGCCGAGGCTGTAATCAACGCCCGCGCTTGAGCGCAGGTAATCATCCGACGCCGTAACATTGTCATCGAGAGCATGCGTGAAAACATAGGCGCTCTCCAGCCAGACGCCAGCGCCTCCGATAGCTCGAGTTAAGTCGAATCCAACCAGCAGGTTTTCCCGAAAGCTAATGACGAGTAGCGAAATGTCTGTTCTGAGATAATAAAGGCGAGTGCGGAGGAACTGGGCGCTGTTTTCGAACTTGAACTGATCGCCGAAAACATATCCGGCATCGAATTCAGACATCAAGCCGATCGGAATTCTCACCCGAAGAGCGTCTATCCCTCTGCGGTCTTCCACATCCAGCTCATTGAATGTAAAGGGACGCAGGATATCGGTGGGATTGATAATTCGTGCTGATCCCCAGGCGATAGCCTGCCTGCCGAGATATATATCTGCAAACGGCGCGCGTAAGGTGACAAGCAACCTATCCAGGTTATGAAAGACCGCAAAGCTGGAAACCGGTTCATTTTCGTCAGGATAAAGCTGCTCATCGAAATCGCTCGCTCGATAACCGGATATACCGGTATCGAATGTCAATAACCGTCCCGAGAATAATATTTCATCTTGAATCCTGGGAACCAGATCATAAGCCAACTCAAGCCGGCTCCAATCATTCGGTTGATGGCTAAGATTAAGCCGCAATCGATTACTGACCGAACCGGCGATTGGTTGATCCTCATAAAACGAAATGTTTTCTATATCGGGAATATCAAGCGCTGTAGAATAGTTTTTGTAATAGCCGGATATCGAAAGCGGATATGAACTACCCGTCATAAGTATAAGGTAGAGAAGAACCAGGACCAATAATACGAAGCTGCCGGCTATCCTATGTTTTTCTCCCATTAAGTACAAATTTCTGTTACTCCCTGGTCTCGTCGCTGTCAATTCTTCCATCTTTGAGAGTGATCAGACGGCGAGCTCTTTCCATTATCATCCGGTCATGCGTGGAAAAAACATAAGTTATGCCGCTTTTCTTATTAAGTTCCCTCATCATATCCAGAAGCTCCACTCCGGTCTGGGAATCGAGATTCGCGGTCGGTTCATCGGCTAAAATTAGCGAAGGTTGGGAAACAATAGCCCTCGCTACGGCAACGCGCTGCTGTTGTCCACCGGAAAGCTTTGTCGGTAGTCTATCAGCGTAACCGTCCAATCCGACTTCCGTTAATATCTTCTGCACCCGTCTATGCCGTTCTTCTTTGTCAACGCCTTGAAGCAGCATGATGTATTCGATATTTTCCTCCACCGTCAGCACCGGTATCAGGTTGTAAGCCTGAAAGATAAAACCGATGTGATCACGGCGAAAATCGGAAAGTTCGGAACCGCTCATTTCGGATATCTTTTTACCCGCTAACCATACTTCGCCGTCGGTGGGTACATCAAGTCCGGATATGATATTAAGGAATGTGGTTTTGCCGGAGCCCGACGGTCCCACAATTGCGGTGAATTCACCTTTTTGGATGGTGAGATCAATACCCCTGACCGCTTTAACGGGAATCCCATTATCCTGGTAGGTTTTAACCAGCGAGTGTGTAACTATTAAATCATTATTCTTGTTTTCCATTCGGTGATTCTCCTATAAACTCCGACGCATCGCCTCCGCCGGTGACATCTTAGCAGCATATATGGATGGATACAAGCCTGTTATTAGCGTTAGTATTAAAACTGCTGAAGGATATATTATAAACTGGTCGACTTTGAGTACGGGATATAGAAGGTGCCGAAAAGTAACCCCGGATACTTCGATGCCGGTGTAATCGATTCCTGTCTGCATGACAATATAAGTTACAATCAGTCCCGCTATACATCCTATTATAATGCTGATGAATGCCAGTGCTCCCGCCTCGAAAAAAACAAGCCTACCCATCTGGAAAGCCGAAGTTCCCACCGCTCTCATAACTCCGAACTCAAACAGACGTTCGTGCAATGACATGAAAAGCGTGTTGATAATGCCCAGCGCCACTACTCCGAATAGTATTATACCCAGGATATAAGTAGCGAATTGTGAAACCTCCAGCATCAGATTCAGTTCCGGCATCAGTTTCGACCAACTCGCGGCATCGTTCACATCCCCGGAATACTCCTGCCAGAAAGGATGATCCTGATTTCGTCCGATGGAGCTGTTATTAAAACGAAGAGCTATCTCATGAATATTACCATCGATACCCAGCATCTCCTGAGCCTTGCTCAAGCGAATGAAAGCCATTCCCCGGTCCATTTCCTTAATATTAAAATGATAAATTCCCGAAATACGGAACATCTCCTGTGCCAGATCACCGGTATGAGCTTGAGCGGTGGTGAGTACAACACGATCCCCTAAACTGACCTCCAGAATCTCGGCAAGTTTACTGCCGATTATGATCTGGCGTTTTCCGCCTTCGGAAAAATACGAACCTTCGGTGATGGCTTCGTCAATTTGGGAGAGATGCGTTTCGGTATCAGGCGAAACCCCAACCATCATTACCGAGCTGAGATTTGCCGGTGAAGTTATCATGGCGAACGATTCCACCCGCTCGGTGAAATGCTTGACCACCGATTCTTCTTTGAGCTTAGAGATGATCTGCTTACGATTAACAATGGTCTTTTCAACATCAAATGATGTGCGGAAACCTTCCCGATGAATCTGCCCTTCACCCATGAATGATTCCGTCGCCGAAGCGATCATATTGTTTCCCATGCCGATTATCAAGGCATCCGAGAAAATCAAAGCGGCAAGGCCTATACCGATAGCGCTTCCTGCTATAAAGGTTCTGCGTTTATTCCTGAAGATATTTCTGATAGCAAGCTTCAAATGAAGCCACATTTCGTTTGCTCCTGAATTACTGAGATCGCAATGCTTTCGCTGGCGCAATTCTGGCGGCACGAGTCGCCGGATAAAGGCTGACTATCAATGCGGATAGAACAACTGTAATCGCCGGAAGGTACAGACTATGCAAGTTAACTTCGGAATAGTAATGCGTGAACTCGATACCGCCGTAAGTAAATTGCTCGGGCATAGGTATACCTTGCAAGGATAAAAGATAATTCGCCGGTATGCTGATAATTGTGCCTATTATTACCCCGATAATCGCCATCATTGCAACTTCGTAAATCACTAACCTGAATATCTGAAGTGGCGCCGTTCCTATTGCCCGCAGGGTTCCATATTCCCGCGTGCGCTCCAGCACATTCATCAAAACTGTATTTAAAACGCCTATGGCTACGATGAGTATGACCACGAAAAGCATGATCCAGGCGCCCTCTTTATCGGCTTTCATTGCAATGTAGAAGGAACGCGCAAATTCCTGCCAGGGAGCAACCTTTAATTCGGGATTATCTAATTTAGTCCTTATCCTTTCCGTTACTTCATCTACTTGACCCAGCTCTTCTGCGATAATAGCAATCTCATGCACGGCGTCGTAAAGAACGAATAATTCCTGCGCATCTTTGAGATGCAAATATAATGTACTCCTGTCCTGCGTCATATTACCACTTTCCAGGATCGCCGTCACAGTATATAGATCATTAGCGATTGATCCATCCGCTGCTTGAGAAATAATAACCACCTCATCCCCGATATCTGCTTTTAGTGTCTTAGCTAATCCCTTTCCTAAAATCGCTTGATGGGAAGCTTTCTCTGAAAATGTATCGCCTTCAATTATTTTCTTGTTGAAACGGGTAGCTTCATTTTCCCGAACCGGGTCTATTCCCACAATCTGCACCCCCATGCTTTTATCTTCTATTGATGCCAATCCCGCCGTGAAGAATCTCGGTGTCCAGGACATTACTCCTTTGGTTTCCGCTATCTTTTTGCCAACATCTCCATAATCTTTGATATTCTTATAGAGCGAAGGCTTATCGAGATATCCCTTCGCGTGAACCTGAATATGCCCCAGCCGGTTACGGGTAAACATCTCGATAATCCTGTTGTAAGTGCCGTCAGCCCAGCCGATTGAAATTGCAGAAAGGGTAAAGCCGCCCAGCATCGTCAATACCGTCAGGAGCGTTCTTCTCTTCTGCCGAAAAATATTCCGCCAGGCGATTTTAAGGCTAAGCATAAGGTGTCCTTATATCTGCTTCCTTAAATTTCTCAGTGAGAAAATCTCTTCGTCAATCCCGATATTAAACTCCAGCTTCTCGTATCTCAGAGTTGTTCGGTGACCTTCTTCGTTCTGGGGTATCATCACCATCACGCTGGGTAACTTGCGACCATCGAAGGGGTTTACATTGTCATATTCCAATACCCGCATTAACTCGCCCTTTTCATCGTAATATTTCTGCCATACAGGTAATGTATCACTACGCGTAACCGCCATTACAATATTGCCCCAAACCACCGGAAGGTCTTCACGTGGTATGCAGTTGATATAGACTAAACCATTTTGGGGATTTTCAACATCGGTATACTCATAGCTATAATCCTCAAATAGTGAAAACTCCTTAACCAGATCGTCATTAGTAAAATCAGAACCCATCCAGGAGCTCATCATCATCGAAGGCGGAATTTTGACAACTTTGTTAGTCTTGGGGAGATAATTCCACATCTCATTGCCGATACGCAATGTAGCCACTCCCTTTTCCTTCTTGGGTGCAGTGATTCGGATAAAGGTTTTCTTAGTACCCTCGGTCCAGGCTTTCATGGAGAGCGTACGCTCCCAGTGCGGAGTGACGATCTCCATCTCCAGCTCGGAGTAACTGGATTTTGAGCGATACAATTGATCCACTTTGTGTACGATATTATATATCTCATTGTTGTTTTCCGATTGCGCAATTGACAAAATTGCGGTGAAAATAATAAGCAGAATTATCGAGGTGCGAGGGAAAATTCGTTTCATATTCTCTCCCTGTTTATGATTTCAAGGGGTATTCTCTTTATTTATAATGAATTCGATAACATAAAGCAAGTGTACTGTGAGTAAACTTCGAGTAAACGGCTTCTTGTTTCGGCGAGATAATGAAATTAGAAATGCCGTCACGGACAGAAACATCTTGACATTTAAATATTTAATAATTATATAATAAAATAAGTTATCCCGCGAATCTACTTAGAATGAAGATATATCCGTTTTGAGAGTTGAATTTATTTTTGCTATATTGTTTTATTAAAAACCATTGTCGAAAGGAGTATCTTATGGGAAGGACCTTTAGGATTGCGGCTGCAATGCTGTTATCAATTGTCATTGTGCAGACAGCTTCCGCTGCCCCCGGTTGGCAGCCTCAGGAAAGTGGCACGCAGCAGGATTTACATTCGGTTGATTTCTTATTCCTCGATCCGCAATGGGGAACCTGCGTCGGCAGCGGTTCTACGGTTTTGCACACCGAAAACGCGGGAGAGGACTGGGTTGCACAGACACTGCCGATATCTGCGGAACTGCTTGCGGTCTCTTTTGGATACGAAGATTTCGGAATATCCACCGGTCATAGCGGGACTATCCTGAGAACATACGATGGCGGGGACAATTGGGAAACGCTCCAGGACGGTTGGATTCTCAGTTATTATGGCGTCCACAATCTTGGCGGAAGTTACGGATGGGCAGTCGGCGTTAATTCGATTTTCCAGCCGCTGGTAGCGTATACCACCGATGGATGGGATACCTTTGACCATGTGGCGTTTTACCTGCAGCATGGTGGTCAGAACCACGAGGGCACCCTGTACGATGCGATATTTAACACCGCCGATATAGGATTCGCTGTGGCGGGAGCCTGGAACGGCGAAGGTGCGATCGTTGGGACATGGGACGGCGGTCTCACCTGGGAAACGGTGTATTGGTCACCGTATGCTTTGTACGGGATAGATTTTCCCATTTCCGATGCCAGTCAAATCGGATATGCCGTCGGCCATCTGGGAACCATATTAAAGACTACCGACGGAGGTTATAACTGGTTTGAGCTGCAAAGCGGAGCTTATGTTACATTAACCGATGTTTCCTTCACCGATTTCGATACCGGAACCGCGGTGGGCTTAAATGGAGTTATCATGCGCACAACCGATGGCGGGCAGAATTGGTCGTTCCAGTATGCCGAAGTTCCGGGAGACTACAACTCGGTCTGCATGGTTGATACTTATAATGGCTACATAGTCGGTGATGGCGGGACGATATTACACACAACTACCGGTGGTGAACCTACAGCGGCTTGCTCGGTGGATATGATCCCCGATAACTCGCCGATAATTGTGCATCCGGGAGATTTTTTCACTTACACCGGTATCCTGTCCAATAATACCAACAGTCCCCAAACCACCGATGTCTGGCTGATGGTCGATGTACCCGACTATGGATTATACGGTCCTGTGAAGAGGTTTCTCAATGTTCCCCTCCAACCGAATGAGACCATCTCGGTTCCCAACGTAAGGCAATATGTACCGCATTTTGCTCCGCCCGGCGAATACGGCTATATCGCTTACTGCGGTGATCTCCCCGATGGCGCTGAGGATTCCGCATCCTTTGATTTCGAAGTAGTCCTGCCGGCGAATGGTTCTGCGGATAATTGGAATCTGTGGGGTTGGTTTGATAACTTGACTGGAGATATTCCTCAGCAATCAGCATTGCTGAATAACTATCCCAATCCCTTTAACGCCACCACGGAAATAAAGTACATATTGGCTCAGGATACTCAT
>WJIR01000248.1 GCA_014730175.1 Candidatus Zixiibacteriota bacterium | reverse complement strand
CGGTGACTGATAAAATCGATAAATCCATGCTCCAGGAAGAATTCCGAGGATTGAAATCCCTCCGGCAGATCCTGCCCGATTGTCTGCTTAATCACCCGTTGTCCCGCAAATCCAAGAAGAGCTTGAGGTTCAGCAATTATGATATCTCCCAGAGACGCGTACGATGCCATTACGCCAGCCGTGGTGGGATTTGTAAGCACGGATATAAACGGGATATTCTTGTCGTATAAAAGCGCCAGCAACGCCGATGTTTTCGCCATCTGCATCAGCGACAGGATTCCTTCCTGCATCCTGGCTCCGCCGGATGCTGACACTATAACCAACGGAATTTTCTTCTCCAGCGCCCTTTCTATAGTTCGGGCTATCTTCTCCCCTACTACCGAACCCATGGAACCGCCTACGAAATTAAAATCCATTACCGCAAAACTGATCGGCCTGGAATTAATTGCTCCGATACCGGATACAACTGCATCCTTCAATCCTGTTTTTTTGACCGCGCTTTTGATTCGGTCAGGATATTTCTTGGTGTCTTTAAACTCCAGCGGATCGGTGGAAACGACGTCGTTGTCAAATTGCTCCAGATTGCCATCATCCAGTATCAATCGGATATAATCTGCGCTTAATATCCTGAAGTGGAAATCGCACTTATTGCAGACCCAGAAGTTTTTCTCAAGTTCTTTAACGTAAATGATTTCACCACAGTTTTTACACTTGGTCCATAAACCGTCGGGGATATCTTTTTTGGGCTGACCGGCTTCCGGAAGCTGGCTTTTCTTGAAAAAGTCCATAAATAGGGTCTTTTATTAAATTCTTTAGTCAATTCATTACAGAGCATATAATCTATTGGCTATTCATTTTGTTCGCAAGATAATTTATAATTATCTTGTTGGTCTTCTCCCTTCATAAATGACAACATATAAGTATTGACCTTTGGGATTTATTGGTTTAAAATGATGCCATGAAAGGATTCCGCAAATACGCGTTTGTCACCACCGCCGCTACTTATCTGCTGATTTTTATCGGAGGGCTGGTCAGGGTATCGGGAGCGGGGCTGGGATGTCCCGACTGGCCTAAATGCTTCGGCAGATGGATTCCGCCCACCAGCGTCGATCAGCTTCCGTCCGATATCGATCCCAGCAGGTTTAATTTTGTATTAGCCTGGATCGAGTATTTCAACCGGCTATGCGGGATGGCGGTTGGATTACTGATTTTGATTCTGGCGATATGGGCGGTGAGGAAATACCGGCATTATCCCAAAATATTATGGGGTTCGCTTCTGGCGCTGGTTCTGGTAATACTGGAGGGAATCCAGGGTGGAGTTTTAATTCGTATGGAACTCGAACCGCTGGCGGTCACTGTTCATACTGTGCTGGCGTTGATAATCGTAAGTATCTTGGTATATGTTACGTTGAATGCGTATTATATTGAGAAACCCCCTGAGAAAACGAGTGTCTATCTCAAGAGAACCGACATCTGGATAGCGATCGCCTGGTGGGTATCGGTGGCGCAGATATTCCTTGGTACACAAATTAGAGCGTCTATTGAGATTATTGCCGAGAGATATCCATTATTATCCGAACTGGAATGGCTGGCAAAAGTAGGGGGAACCAAGCATTTACATATCACACTCGGTTTTCTCCTTTTCGGAATGACATTATACTTCGGCAATAACATTATCAAAAAGAGTAAGTTGCCTTCATCACTTGCCATTCTGGGAGCATGGGGGATGATAATTCTCATAAGCGCTCAAATCGTGGTGGGATTGGTTTTGTTATTTATCGGCATTCCACCACTGATGCAGGTCTTTCATCTATGGTTAGCCAGTTTATATATCGGATTGGCTCTTATGACATATTCTGCAGTTAGGAATACTAAGGGGAGTGAAATTGGATAAGCAAGTCCCCAAAAAGCTATGGATAATCATACCGATCATCACCTTTTTGGCGATTGTAGCATTTTTGGTTATAGAAAAAGCAAACCAGTCCCGCTCCAACCTTCCAACTTACGGCGAGGTCCCGGATTTCGCCTTCAAGGATAGTCAGGGCAAACAGTTCGGGAGAGATGAACTTTTGGGTAAGATAAGCATTATCGATTTTTTCTTCACCAGTTGCCGAGGACCTTGTCCGGTAATGTCATCGAATATGGCGGAATTGTACCAGGCATTTTCCACCTCAGACCAGGTGCAATTGGTGTCGATATCGGTAGATCCTGAGGTTGACACTCCGGAAGTGCTTAATCAATATGCTGAAGCGCATGGTGTTACCGATAACCGCTGGCGATTTCTGCGAGCTGACTTAGCTGCTGTTATAAAACTCTCAGAGAAAGGTTTCCATTTGGCGGCTGAGAATCTCCCATCGATGCATAGCACCAAATTCATATTGGTAGATGAAAATGCTGAAATCCGCGGCTATTACAGCGGTACAGATGAAGCAAGCATGAAAATTCTTATATCCGATGTCAGGCAATTGGTAAAAAAAATTGAATGAACTATAGTAACTTAGCTGAACTCAACGCTATCCTGAACTTGTGTGCTTTTATCCTGCTGATAATAGGATTTTATCAAATAAGGAAGGGAAATCCTCTCAAGCATAAAAGAATGATGTTATCTGCGCTGGTTGCATCAGCCCTATTTCTGCTTTCATACTCCGTTTATCACAAAAATGTCGGTTCTGTTCCCTATCCGCATTATGATTGGACCAGAACTCTCTATTACACGATCCTGATCCCCCACATTTTTCTGGCAGCTGTCATGTCCCCATTTATCATCATCGTCGCCTGGTTCGGGATCAAGGGTAAGTATGGACAACACAAACGGATAGCGAGACTGGTTTTACCCGTGTGGCTATTCGTTTCTCTCTCCGGAATTGCTGTTTATATAATGCTGTATCAGATATAATATCTGCAAAAATCTGCATAAATTTATTCCAAAGACTGACACCGACAATCTAATGGTTCCGCTATTTACGTAGAATTATAACTTGACATCTGTTAATTTAATAGCTATTATAACGGAAGCAAAGGAGGTCAAATGTTTTTTATTGCGGAATGGGAATTGCGCATTGCAAGTATAAATAATGAAGAGGGGAGATTCTGATGAAGATAAAATTAATTATATTAAATCTATTCCTGCTTATATTTTCATTTAATATAAGCAAGGCGGCGCAGAATGATGTACTCATAACAGCTCTCGCTGAGAATTTTAGTACAGCCGAAGAATACGAAGAGATTTTCGATGGGCTGGGCATAATTTCAACGATTGTTGATTATGATGCTAATTTCATCAATTACCTAAATGAGAATATAGACACCATCCAGACCATATTTTTTATCGGTCCCACTCTCGATTTGTCCGATGAGGTCCTGACAAAAATCGCTACGTTTCTTGAAGATGACGGAAATTTATACCTTTATGATGACCTGTGGTATGAATTCCTGCAAAGCGAATGGTTCTTCGAGGATTACCTCCCGGTAAACTGGGTAACCTGCGACGTCCCAACATTTAGAACCTTTTCCGGAGTGGATAATACCTGGATGGATGGTTACGATTTCGGATTCGCCACGGATCGATTGGCGTCCACTTTAATGCCATTCGGCCCAGGGATGGAAGTCGTCCTTGAGGATGATGTTTATTGCGGATGCGTGGCGGCAGCCAGCGATCGGCCTGAATATCACATTGTTGTAACCGAGTTCGATCTGGAAAATACCGATGATGATCTCTATCCCAACAACCGTCAGGATCTCTTCAGAAAAATTTTCGAGTATTTCGATGTGATGACTTCATCCGGGGTTTGCGATGATGATTGCATGGACGATTCTGCGGTTCCGGTAAAATCGGCTATCATGTCAAATTATCCCAATCCCTTTAATTCCACTACCGTTATCGAAATAAGTAACTCGAAGCAAATATCCCGAGGCAATATCAGAATCTACAGCCTGAGCGGCTCTTTGGTTCGCGAGATTACACCCAATGAATCCGGCAAAGCTTATTGGGATGGTATGAATCAAGCGGGAGAAAACGTTCCCAGTGGTATTTATTTCGCTAAGTATGCTGATGATAATAACAGCTTTTCTTTGAAAATGACTTTGATAAAATAAAATTGCCTTTATCCCCCCAAAAACTAAAAACCCGGGTTCAAATCCCGGGTTTTTTTATAATCGAATCAGCTGTCGAGTGTTATAACAAACATTACAGATAACTAAGCTTTATATGGAATTCAAAATTGGAAATCTCGTCACCTATACAACCAACAATTCTGTAAATATCACTAAAATAACTTACTATTCCTCATAATTCCACCTGACATATCAACATTTATTCATTTATATTTGCAGCACGTAGAAATCCCTAACCTGCTAAAATTAAAAAGGCGGGCGTAATGTTTTTAATCAACGAATTTATATCTACTATAGAAGGGGGTAATAAATGAATGTTGTATAGT
>WJIR01000247.1 GCA_014730175.1 Candidatus Zixiibacteriota bacterium | reverse complement strand
CGGTGGTGGTGCAAGGAGTGATGAATGCCGACCTACCCTGGACAACCATCATAGTCGGCATAATGATCGCCGCTGCTATCGAATTGGTGGGGATCAATTCGTTGCCGTTCGCCATCGGGCTGTATCTTCCTCTGGCATTATCGACACCGATCATGGCGGGCGGGATAATATCGATGATCGTTCGACGCATGAGTCCACTCGATGTATTCAAGAAACGTGAGGAAAAGGGAATATTATTCGGTTCGGGCTTAGTTGCGGGGGACGCTTTTATCGGAGTAGCTTCCGCCGGACTGATCGTGGCATTGCCGGCATTCAAGACATTTAATGACGCCAACATGGACGGATTGGTAGGCGCATTCGGTCCCTGGCTTTCGCTGATTGCTTTTGTGGTAACCTGCGTGGTGTTTTATAATGTGACCAGGGTGAGGAAGTAATTTAATTGCGGTCGGGTGTGGGCACCCGACCGCACTTTTCAAGGGAGCATTAATCCAGATAGTGTCGTCGGGTGCCCTCACCCGACGACTTATATAGTGATTATGGCAGGCAGATCTCCCCGTCTGCCCGCAAAGAATAAAGCCCGTTAGTTGATGATAATGAAAATTCTGACGCGCGACTTTAACCGGCGCCGCAGCATTTCTTATATTTTTTGCCGGAACCGCAGGGGCAAGGATCATTGCGCCCGACTTTTGGAGTTTCTCGCTTGAATGTTTTTACCTTTGACTGAGGTTTGGCGGCTTCCCCCATACCGCTGTAACCCATGTTGACAGCGGAGTCGTGAACCGCGACCATCTGCTTCTCAGCAGGTTTCTTCTCTTTGGTTTCCTCAGCCTGACGGAGCTGCACCTTGTATACGAACTCCACCACCTCGCGGTCGATCTGATTTAGCGTGTTCTCGAACGCTCCGAAGGTTTCCTTCTTATATTCAATGAGGGGATCCTTTTGACCATAAGCGCGTAATCCGATACCGGTTTTAATCTGATCTATTTCGTAGAGATGTTCCTTCCAGCGTTCGTCTATGACGCGCAAGAAAGCGAATCGTTCCAGTTTGCGCATTATTTCGCTTCCGTAGGTTTGCTCTCGCACCTCGAATATCTGTTTGGCGGCATCGAGGATTAACTGCCGCAACCGGTCTAACGTAAGGTCAGGAATTTGCTCTTCTTTGAATTCGAGGTTGAGTAAGAACAAACGCGATACATCTTCCTTTATACCGATAATATTCCATTCCTCGGCATATTTATCCCCGCAATGCTGCTCCAGGATGCGGTCTATATTCTCTTCCACCAATCGCTGCACTTCTTTCGATAAATCCTCGCCTTCCAGCGCCTGAGCCCGGAGGCTGTAGATAACCTCACGCTGTTGATTCATAACATCATCGTATTCGAGTAGATGCTTTCTTATGGAGAAGTTCTGCATCTCGACACGC
Source organism: Candidatus Zixiibacteriota bacterium (assembly GCA_014730175.1). Classification (GTDB taxonomy): domain Bacteria; phylum Zixibacteria; class MSB-5A5; order UM-FILTER-46-8; family UM-FILTER-46-8; genus WJIR01. The sequence goes on along the minus strand of WJIR01000247.1, from coordinate 15,292 downwards.
TTCTGCGCCTTCTCTATCGCCCGCGTCACCATTCCGTGCTGAATAACCTCGCCGTCCTGAACTCCCAACCGGTCCATAACCGATGAAATCCTGTCGCTCCCGAACAATCTCATTAAGTTATCTTCCAGAGAAAGGAAGAAACGCGATGAACCGGGATCTCCCTGCCTGCCCGAACGTCCCCGCAACTGACGGTCAATCCGACGGGACTCGTGGCGTTCGGTGCCGATGATATGCAATCCGCATGGCACATTAATCTCGCAATTATCATAATGGGGACATGGTTCGGCATCGGGAGCCTCCACCATGACACAGTCTGGGCTTTTTACGACCGCTTTCTCCAGTTTGATATCAGTTCCACGTCCCGCCATATTTGTAGCGATAGTAACCGCGCCTTTTCTACCGGCTTTGGAGACAATTTCCGCTTCCTGCTGATGATGCTTGGCATTCAGTACCGAATGAGCAATCCCCTTTCGCTTTAGCATTCTGGAAAGCGTCTCGGATACTTCCACCGAAACCGTACCAACCAAAACCGGACGCCCCTGATTGTATTTTTCTATGACCTCGTCAATAATAGCGTTGTACTTCTCTCGCTTGGTGCGATAGACGAGATCATCGTAATCGATACGGCGCACAGGCTCGTTGGTGGGGATACAGGTAACATCTAATTTGTAAATCTTATAAAACTCTTCGGCTTCGGTTTCGGCGGTACCGGTCATACCGGCGAGTTTGTCATACATCCGGAAATAATTCTGCAGGGTGATAGTCGCCAGCGTCTGGGATTCTCGTTCGATCTGGACGTTTTCCTTAGCCTCGATCGCCTGATGAAGCCCATCGGAATAACGCCTTCCGGGCATAAGACGGCCGGTGAATTCATCGACGATCATCACTTTGCCATCCTGCACAACATATTCAACATCGCGTTCGTAGAGCGAATAAGCTTTCAGCAGCTGGTTGATATTGTGATTCTTTTCGGAACGTTCGGCATGTAGTTGATACAGCTTCTGCTTCTTTTTTATCTTATCCTCTTCGCTGAGGTTTTCATCCGCCTCAACTTCGGATAAACCTTCGGTGATATCAGGGATAACGAAGAGCTCCTGGTCTTTTGGATCCATCTCACCGATTCCCTGCTCGGTGAGATTAATACTGTGCTCTTTTTCATCGATAGCGAAATAAAGCTGGTCATCGATCTCATGGATTCTTTTATCCCTCAGGTAATCCATTTCCACTGTACTGGCAAGTTTCTTCATCCCGCGCTCTTTATAAAGCTTCAGCAATTTCTTGTTCTTAGGCGCGCCGCGCTGAGCGCCCAGAAGTTTTATGCCGGCTTCGTATTCATTACCTTCCTTCAGGAGTTCCTCAGCTTCGGCTATAAGGCGGTTTACCAGCAACGTTTGTTTTTTCACCAGCCTATCGACCAGCGGTTTCATTTCCTTGAAGCGATGAGTTGATACCGATACTGGGCCCGAGATAATCAATGGAGTCCGTGCCTCATCGATAAGTACGCTATCCACCTCGTCGATAATGGCGTAATGGAACCCACGATGAACTCGATCCTCCGCGCTCTGCGCCATATTGTCGCGGAGATAATCGAAACCGAATTCGCTGTTGGTGCCGTAAATAATATCCTTTTTATAATTCTCCCGGCGTTCCGGCGGATCCATATCATTCTGGATACAGCCTACTCTCAATCCGAGAAATTTGTGTATTTCGCCCATCCATTCAGCGTCGCGCCTCGCCAGGTAATCGTTAACGGTGACTATATGGACGCCTTTACCGGTGAGAGCATTTAAGTAGGTGGGCATGGTGGCAACCAGAGTTTTACCTTCACCCGTTGCCATTTCAGCAATCTTCCCCTGGTGCAGCACAATACCACCGACCAACTGAACATCATAAGGAATCATATCCCAGGTTGTTTCTATACCGGACACGCTCCACGATTTACCGCAGAGCCGTTTGCAGGTTTGCTTTACCACCGCAAAAGCTTCAGGCAGCAGATCGTCGAGAGTTTCTTCTTCCGACAGGCGCGCTTTAAATTCATCGGTCTTGCCCCGAAGTTCCTCATCGGTTAACGAATCGAATTCATCATAAAACCGGTTTATCTCATCAACGATTGGATTTATCTTTTTGATATCCCGATCATGTTTCGTTCCGAATATCTTTTCGATAATTTTCATAAATAACTATCCAACATTTTAATAATTTACTTTAACCAGGCACAAACCCCTGGCGGGAACCTTGGCTCCCACCGAGGAATAATCGCCATTATTTAAAACGCGTTCCATATCCTCCACAGGTATTTTCCCTTTTCCTATTTCAACGAATGTTCCCACCAGCGAACGCACCATTCCATGTAAAAATCTATTAGCCTCGATGTTGAACATCAACTCCATCCCGATGCTGTTCCATGATGCGTCTGCTATTTCGCACCGGTTATCTTCCTTTAATGATTTCTGAACTGCAAAAGCCGAAAAGTCGTGCTGCCCGATTATCGCTTTGACCGCTTCCTGCATCTTGTTCAAATCCAGTTCGTAATTTATCTGCCAAACGAAATTTCGGTTCAAAGCAGTAGGTCCGACATGGATTCTATAAGTATAAATTCGTGATTTTGCGTCCTTTCGAGAATTAAATCCGGGTTCGACCTCCTGCAAATTTTTAACAGCGATATCATCGGGAGTAACCGCATTTAAACTAAAAAGGAATTTCAGCGGTTCTATCTCTTTCTCTATATAGAAATCGGCAACCTGACCGAAAGCATGCACACCGGCATCGGTTCTACCCGCTCCAGTTACTTTTATCGTCTCCCCGAGTATTTTACCAAGACCTTCTACAAGTTCGCCCTGAACCGTTCTCAGACCCGGCTGAACCTGCCATCCTGCAAACTCGGTTCCGTCATATTCCAGTGTAACTCGATATCGCGCCAATAACTTCTCCTATGCTAACAGAATCAAAGATATACAAATTACTATTATAACCAATGAAAGAGATAAATCCAACAAAGTTATATTGCCGGAGCGCAGAGAAGTTCGTTTTGCGCCCGGGCGGTAGTTTCTGGAAATCAATGCGTCCGTCAGATCATCCGCTTTTCTGAATATGGAGTAAAACAACGGTATCAATAATGGGATGAATCTCTTGGGTTTAAGAATGTTAACGTTGGAAAAATCCACGCCCCGACTTTCCTGAGCGAATTTGATTTCCACAGCTTCGTTAAAAATCACCGGTATGAATCGAAAAGCAATACCTATAACCATGGCTAAATCATCGACCGGCGCTCTCAGGAATCTAAGCGGTGAGATCAACGCCGAAAACGCCCTGGTTAATTCGTATGGAGATGTAGTAATCGTTAGCAAAAACGCCGTGAAGATGAAGATGAGAAACCTCGTACCGAAAAGTAAACCTTGCCATAAGCCCTCCCATGTAAAGTTCTTTCCGAAAACCGTGACGAAAGGTGTTCCGCCGGTTGTCCATAGATGCAAAACAACGGTCAGAACCAAAAGCCATCCCCAGATTTTAAACTGTTTAAACAGTAAGGATAAACCGACTCCAACGGTAACGATAGCTATTGAAATCAGCAGCAACATAAAGAGATATGCCGGAAATGATTTAACCAGAAGCAGGGTAGCGGTAATTAACAGCAAGGATATTAGTTTCAATCGGGGATCGAATCTATGCAAGATAGAATCGCCCGGCAAGTAGCTCCCAATCGTAAACACCATACCGGCAATATACTCCGGTATGCCCGCGGTGTCAAGAAAAGCCCCTCAATACGCCTGGATTGACTATTCTTCTTCTGTCTTATCTATACAGTCGTTGCATATCCCAAAGATATCCAGACGATGTCTCTTTACGACAAACTTCTTTTGCTCTGCAACTTCATCAATAATAGGTTTGCATCGCGGATCTTTGAACTCGATTAAATTACCGCATCTCTCACATATAAGGTGATCGTGCTCGCCGTGCCTGAAGGCATGTTCGAAGCGTGCTGAACCATCGCCTATATCCACCACTTTTGCTAATCCGGCTTTGACCATCAAGTTCAGCGAACGGTAAACCGTGGAATACCCGATCTCCGGATATTTCTTTTTGACATGTTCGAGAAGTTCTTCGGCGGTTAGATGATTTTCGATATCGAGAAAGACCTCCAAAATCCTTTCCCTTTGTACCGATTTTTTTAATCCGTGCTGTTTGAGATAAGCATTCAGATGTTGTTTCTCTTCTTCCATTACCACCTCGTGCCAAGAGTATTAGAATACGGTGAATATGCATCCACCTCCTTGGCCCCCTCCGTGACTACTGCCCCTTTTGTTTCCAAACTATAAGTTCTACGTACTGTTTTGTCAAATCATATTTACGAAGGCATATTTTTGTTGCGTCCTATTTAATCTCCTTATAAATTGAAGAAAACTAAAATTGAAAAACTAAGGAGGAGATTTGCGTAGATCCTATATTATTCTCACTTTAATGATCATATCGACTGTGATTTTGCTAAGCATCGGTGGGTGCGATAAGGAAGCAGCACAAGAACGTATTTTTAATGACCCCGTAATGAAAGCTGCGTTGCTGGAGAAAATGATGGCGGATTCAAGTATGATGACATCCATGATAGACCACAGCCTTAGTGACCAGCTCCTATCCGAGCAGATTCTCACCAGGATAATTGAAGATGAGCAGTTGCGCGCTCGTATGCTAACCAAAGCCTTTGCTGATTCGGCAGCATTGGAGGATATCATCTTCCGTATTCGCGGTGACAGGGATTTGAAGCGAAGAGTCAGTAGAAGATAAATAACTCTCATTCCGAATTAAAGGCTGTCTGACACGGGCAGCCTTTTTTCTTGTCATTTAGATTATCTCCATTGATTTATCACACCCTATTTTAGAGATTTCCCCGCAGCAGTTATTACAATATTCTTGTAGGTATATAAAATTATGAAGTTATTATTGACTAATCCCTGATGATAACATATATTTAGGAATATAAATGCGATAACACGTATGAACTTCCGCAAAAGAGCGATGTAGCATTTCCATACAATTCTAAATCTTCTCATCTTCCAATGTATTTGGAAATAAAATTTACAAAGAATAGGAGGAAAAAATGAAACACTTAGTAATCATTGCGTTTTTGTCGGCATTTCTTACCGCGCCGGCATTTTCGCAAATTAACTGGACGCGTCACACCATAGATGGATCCTTTGATGGCGGCTCGGAGGTATATGCGACGGATGTGGATGGTGACGGCGACGTGGATATTTTTGGCGCCGGTCTGCATGCTAATGATATCGCCTGGTGGGAAAACGACGGTAACCAAAACTTCACTAAGTTCATAATTGATAGTGACTACACAGATGCTCGAAGCGTATACGCCAAAGATATGGACAATGATGGGGATGTCGATATACTGGGAGCCGCAAGTACTGATTCGTCGATAACTATATGGGAAAACGATGGCAACGAGAACTTCACTGAGAATACAGTCACCACTGATTATGACGATGCCTGGCATGTTTATCCTATCGACCTTGATGGAGACGATGATATTGACATATTGTCTGCATCCTCACAAGGTTGGATTACATGGTGGCAAAACGATGGCAGCCAGAATTTCACACAACATGATATCGCTACAGATTTTAGCAGTGCGCGAGTCGTATATGCAATCGATATGGATGGCGATGGCGATAATGATGTTCTTGGAGCCGCTTTTTACGCGGATGAAATTGCCTGGTGGGAAAATGACGGAAGCCAGAATTTCTCCAAGCACACCATAGACGCCACCTTTGATGGCGCTAACGAAGTTTTCGCCACAGATATGGATAATGACGGGGATATTGATGTTCTGGGTACTGCCTATCTTGGAGGTGATGTAACATGGTGGGAGAATAACGGAAGCGAAGTATTTACCAAACACAATATCGATACTAACTTTCCCTCCGCGAGAGGCGTACATGGGATCGACATAGATGGGGATAGCGACATGGATGTGATCGCTACCGGTTCCGGTGGGGGTAATGGACCTGTCAAGTGGTGGGAGAATGATGGAAATCAGAATTTCACAATACAGACTATTGAACCGAGTATTTCGGGCCCCACTTGGCTTTATCCCATTGATATCGATAATGATGGCGACGTCGACGTAGCCGGTACATGTGGCTACAGCGGAGATGCCGTTTATTGGTGGGAAAGCGACCAGGATCCTATTACAGGTATCTCGATGATACCCGGTAATCCACCGATTGTGGTCCGGGCAGGCGGCAATTTTAGATTCACCGGTATCCTTACCAACAATACTAACCAGTCGCAAGTGGTGGATGTTTGGATTAATATCAGGACACCGGATGGTCTGCTCTACGGTCCGATCGAGAGATTCAATAACCTGCCGGTTAATCCGGGTCAAACCTTGCTGGCATTGAATGCCAGACAAAATATCCCCGGATTCGCGCCTTATGGCAGCTATGACTATATAGCCTATTGCGGAGATTATCCTTGGACTGTCGCACATCAGGCTAATTTCCGCTTCGGCGTTATCCCGTCATCAATCGCTTCAGCTAACGATAGCTGGAATCTGGAAAATGCGTGGATTTACGAAGAAGCCATGACTGAAAAGCCCTCGGGATCGTCGGTAATCTCCGCTTATCCCAATCCATTCAATGCACAAACCACAATTACATTCGAAATATCGTCTGCTTCTGAGGTGAGAGTCGAGATATACAATACGCTCGGGCAGTATGTAACTACGCTTTTTGAAGGATATCGAGAGGCAGGAGCTCATACAGTGAATTGGGATGCGTCCGGTTATTCGAGCGGAATTTATTTCTACCGGTTAACCGTTGGCAATGAACACCTGATTAAACGGATCACACTGTTGAAATAATCCTCATCACCATTAACCCCGGGGAGTAATTGTACTCTCCGGGACCTACTTCTACTGAACTACCGAGGGAGCAGCACGCCAGAAGGCATATAAATCCGCTTGATGAGGGAAAGACATCGGCTGCGCATCCTTGTTTTTTATTAACTATCTGTATTATAACCCCGCAAGGACAACTACACATAGGCGCTTTAGGCTTTCGTTACAGATAATGAAATCTGGGAAAATTGCGGGTTTACCATCCGTACGATTGATTATATCGTATGTAAATGTAGATAAAGGTGAATCCTTTTCTTAATTTATTTTGAAATGTGTGGAACAATTTTTAACTCAATTGTAGTTGGCTAAGTTACAAGGGCTTGCCATAAAACAACACTTTGCTTCAAAGCGAAAGAAAGTAGTAAGGAGATGAAAAATGAATAAGAGTTTATCACGATTAGCAATTCTATTGCCATTGGTAGCGTTACTGGTGGTCAGCGCATGTTCGGATAACGGGGATGACATAATGGGATCGGAAGATTTCGAAGCCGCTCTGCAGGATTTTACGAATTATGGGAGCTGGGAACAGATCGATTATGAAATATATCCCACGAATTTTAATACTTTAGGGGGCGCGGCTCATGCAGCTAACGACAGCACCTTTGTACGTCAGGTATATATCAGTCCCGGTGCACAGATTTCGGATGGTGAGTATGACCAGGAAACAATAGTGGTAAAGGAGACCTTCCAGTGGGACAACGGGGAGAAGGATTTCACCAACGGTAATTTGCTGGCGATGGTTAAAAGAGGCGGTGATTTCAACTCCGACCATAACGGATGGGAATGGTTTAATATAGCTCCGGATTTAAGTGTCATAAATGATAGGGGAGCGGATATGATGAACGGCGCCTGCAACGACTGTCATGCTGCCACTGAAACCGACGAGACTCTCGGCGATGATTATGTGTTTAATCATCCATCGGAATTCGTAGTTGAGGATGGCGATGAGTACGACTTCTTTGCCGACGGACCCGATAACTGGGAACAAATCGACAGCACTTACGGATTAGATGCAAGATTGCAGGGATTCGCACATGGTGATACTATGTATTCCCGTATCACTTATCGCTGGCAGCCGGGCGGAAAATTCGACGAAGATTACGGAGAATATCCCGTGGGAACCACCATCATAAAGGAAGTCTTCAACTGGGATAACGGTAACAAAGTATATCCCCCCGATGGCGGCTGGACTGCCATGGTGAAAAGAGGCGGAGATTATAATTCCTCCGGCGGAGACTGGGAATGGTTCATGTTTAATCCGGTAGATAGCAGCCTGAGTGATCGCGGACAATTGGCTGGATGTATCGACTGCCACGCAGGTGCCGCAAACGATTATGTATTCGACCATCCGGGATTATAATAGGCATATTGCGCGGGGAGTATGTTGAATGTTAAAGCGAAAGAATAGGAATATTTTAATAGCAGCGCTCGTGCTTAGCGCTGCTCTTTTTATACTGTACTCGGCAAACCTGGAGGCGCTCCCGGAGTTTTCGGTAAGGTACGGGCAGAATTGCCAGCTTTGTCATCACAATCCGGTCGGAGGGGGAATGCGGGCGCTTTTCGGAGCTCAGTTTTTTAGTTATAGCGATCTTCCCTGGGAACCTGAAAAGGATATAATGGCGATTGAAGATAAAGTCAATCCGCTAATTAACGACAATTTTCAGGTTGGTTTCGATTTCCGTACGCTGTTCTACGCTGTCGATGAGGGCGAAAATAGCTTTATGAGCATGCAGGGAGACCTCTACGCCGGTTTCATCCCGGGCGAGAATCTGCTGTTGTATCTTGACAAAGGGCTCAGGGGTAATTTTGAAGCTTACGCCTTGATCCAGGGACTGCCCTATCACACGTTCATAAAGGCCGGACGTTTCATTCCCGGTTACGGATGGCGATTGGCAGAACACAAAGCATTCGTTCGCGAGAAGCTGGGATTTGGATTGGAAGGAGAGGAAGATGGGGTTGAGGCAGGTATAGTAGGGATGACCGGAGATATATCACTTGCCATCACCAATGGAAAGCCAACAACCATCGTGGACGTTAATGAAGCCAAAGCGCTTACTGCCAGGGCATCCCACCGGTTTACGCTTGGAGGATTAAACCTGACGGTAGGGGGAAGCTATCGTTATGCTGAAATCGGTGACGATATCCCTTTGAATCGTTATTCCGGATTATTTGGTGGCTTTCAGATCGGAAGACTGATATATCTTGCCGAAGGTGATCTAATGGTTAATTCAACTACCGGATTCGTATCAACGCAAAAAGCAGTGATTCATTTACGTCAGGGATGGGATTTGGATTTGATATATGACTATTATGATCCTGATATTGACTACCAAACCGGCTACGATTACCGTATACGAATGGCAAGCCATTTCTACCTGACAGGATACATGGAGCTTATTCCCGCTTATGAATGGAAGAGAGAATCAGGTGATGAGTTCGGGACCGGAGAAATCCAACTGCATGGATGGTTTTAACAGCAAGCATACTATCGCGGAGAAATACAATGACTAAACAACATATAATGACTTTTGTAGCCACACTCTTCGTAACCTTCTTGGTAGTGGTTTCAGCTACTGCGGAGAGAACGACTTATGTGGTAACGGAGGGTAAACCAAACAAGGTTGAGTTCATATCGAAAGCTCCGCTGGAGACTATCGAAGGAGTCACGAATAAAATCAGCGGTGAAGTTACCATTGACCCGCTAAATATCAACGATAATCCATCGGCGAATTTCGAAGTTCAAATGGCTGATCTCGATACCGGCAATAGCATCAGAGATGGCGATATGCATGAAGATCACCTGCACACAGATAAGCACCCCACCAGCAGTTTCAAGCTCAAGGAAATCAAAGGACTATCGAATGGTCAGCTACCGGATGGACAGGAGGTAAGTTTTACCGCGGTCGGAGACTTCACACTACATGGAGTAACCCGCACAATTGAGCCGCAAATTACGACAAAGTGGGATTCAGCAAATAACAGTATTGACGTCACGGCTAAATTCACTGTCCTGCTGAAGGATTATGATATCCCGCGCCCTAAGTTTCTTTTTATGAAACTCTCCAAGGAACAAAAAGTGAGGATAGATTTTACCGCCATGGCTAAGTAGAAAAAAGGACGGAGTTAGCATGCTTTTCACGCATTTAAGAAAATCGTCTTTCAAATCAGGTTTATTGTTTATGTTGTTATCTTTCGCCCTTTTTACCAATGGTTGCTTTGACCTCGGCGAAAAGGTTGCAACAAATGGAGACAATTCGATGGATCCGGAAGAAGCGCCTACCTGGTCGAACGATATCGCCCCGCTTTTTGCCGAAAGATGCTCTCCCTGCCACATAAGTCGCAGCGATGGGGGATTAAATCTATCAACCTACGAGAATGCGACCTCCGATGAACAAATTATTGATCCCGGTAATGCTGATAATAGTGTCCTGGTTGATCGAATTAAAGGTACTATCACTCCTCGTATGCCGCTCGGCGGTGATCCTCTTAGCGCTGAGCAGATTCAGAATATTAGGGACTGGATCGATAACGGGGCAAAGGATGACTGATCGGAGATCATTTTGCATTGCCTATACAATGTATGCATATAAAGGCTAAGTATCGCCCCCTCAAACCATCATTAAAACAATTCAGAAAATCATAAGCTGTTGCACTCACCCTATTCCATCCCTTTTCATATTTATATTCTACAAAGTTAATACATCCACGGTTTAACCGAAATATCCTTAAGAACATGCGAATTGGGGGGTAAAACGAAAAAAAAGAAAAAAATATCACTTTAACCACAAATTTTACTTGAAAAAGATATTAAAACGTGATAGAACTTTATCAGAAAAGTTATTAGTACCAATTAATGAGAAACCAAAGTCCTTTGGTTAAAGGAGGAATAATGGCGGCTAAGAAGAAGAGCACTAAGAAAAAAGTCGCAAAGAAATCTGCTAAGAAAAAAAGCGCAAAAAAGACAGCCAAGAAAAAATCCACCAAGAAAAAGGCTGTTAAGAAAAAAACTACCAAGAAGAAAACCGGTAAAAAGGTAGCGAAGAAGACTGCCAAGAAGAAAACGTCCAAAAAGAAAACGACCAAGAAAAAGACAGCTAAGAAGAAATCCAAAAGAAAGGCTCCGGCAGCATTCAAACAGCCCCTCACTCCATCACCCGAATTAGCGGCTATAGTTGGCAGTAGGCCATTGCCGAGAACCCAGGTGGTGAAAAAGGTGTGGGACTACATCAAAAAGAACGGGCTGCAGGATGCTAAAAACAGACGCATGATAAATGCCGATGACAAACTCCGTCCGATTTTTGGTGGCAAGAGGCAGGTTAGCATGTTTGAGATGACCAAGCTTATCAACAAGCATATAAAGTAGTCATCTCCGACAGAATAAGCAGTATTAAGGTCTACCTCTTATTTAACAACTCAATATGTGGAAGTAGCTGTAATTACGATCGGTGGGAATTGCAGCTACTTTCTTATTCGCCATTAGTAATACTTGCTAAACTCACCCTGATTATTTAAAATCTAACTATGAACGATTCTGACGGATTTGGTGATAACTTTCAGAAGGAAAGTAAGTATATCAGAAATGTGGCTCCCAATGAGCCTCCTGTACGGATTCAAAAGCCAGAACTATACAAACGATATCCGGATTCAACCAGTGTAGCTCTTCCCTCACCCGACAAGGATGCCGGTGTGCCGCTATGGAAAGCAATTGCCAATCGTCGCAGTCGGCGCGCATTCAGCAATAAACCCCTTTCGAAAAAAATGCTGTCCCAATTATTATGGGCAACGCAGGGTGTCTCAGCAAGATTTAGAAACTTGGCATTTCGTACTTCTCCATCGGCCGGAGCGCTTTATCCGGTCGAAACTTACTTGCTAATCAACAATGTCGCTGATATTCCCCAGGGAATTTATCATTACAGCGTTGATGAGCATTGCCTTGATGAATTGAAAGTCGGATCGTATGGGCGAGACTTAGCTTATGCGGCGCTGAACCAAACTATGGTAGCGGAAGCTAATGTAGTTTTTATCTGGACTGCAGTTGTTGACCGATGCAAATGGAAATATGGCCAACGAGCATATCGATACATATATCTCGATGCAGGGCATATAGGAGAGAACCTGGCGTTGGCGGCTGAGGCATTGGACTTGAACAATTGCCCAATCGCAGCTTTCTATGACGAAGAAATAAACGAGATAATCGGTGTTGACGGAATTAAGGAAACCGTTATTTACCTTGCCGTTGCGGGAAACCCGAAGTAAAGAGGATAGATTTAAAATGAGAAGATCAGTTATTTTTTGGGGACTTCTTTTCACGTTTCTAATATTGCAGCAAACGGCATTGCCGGAAGAAGAGTGGCTTACCTATTACGAGAAATCCAACTACCTTGAAACACCCAGATACAACCAAACGGTTGAATTCTGCCAACGTCTGGCTGATGAGTCCGACCGAGTGATGTTTACCGATTTCGGCATTTCTCCTCAAGGGAGGAAATTGCCCTTGCTTATAATTGACAAGGACGGACGATTTCAGCCGGTTCCGCTGGCTGAGAGGAGCAAGCCGGTTGTGCTTATCGAAGCATGTATTCATCCCGGTGAATCGGACGGTAAGGATGCGGGTTTAACGCTATTAAGGGATATGATAATTCACAAAAAGCACGATGAACTCCTTGATAATGTGATTGTACTATTTATCCCGATCTTTGGCGTCGATGGTCATGAACGTTTCGGACCTTATAATAGAATCAATCAAAATGGGCCGGAGGGAATGGGATGGCGAGTCACAGCTCAGAATCTCAATCTCAATCGCGATTTCCTTAAGGCGGACGCTCCCGAGATGCGCGCCTGGTTGAGATTGTTTAACCGATGGTTGCCGGATTTCCTGATTGACTGTCATACCACCAATGGCGCCGATTATCAATATGCTATCACCTATGCGGTTGCCGATCGGGAGAATATGGTAAAACCGGTGCGTAATTGGCTTAAGAAAGCATACCTTCCGGAACTGCATTGGAAAATGGAAAAGTCCGGATATCCCACTATTCGATACATCATACCAAAAGATCACTTTGATATCACAAAGGGACTTATGAGCTGGGTTGCCCCGCCACGTTTTTCTCACGGTTACGGTGCGGTTCAGAATCGACCTTTCCTGTTGGTGGAAACACACATGCTCAAGGATTACAAAACGCGGGTTGAATCCACCTATTATATCCTTTTGCACACCTTGGAGATTGTGAGTAAAAATCCTTCGGTTTTCCTGAAAGCTCTTAGAGACGGTGACCGGGAGACCGCTGAAGAAATGGTTGGAGTAGATTATGCACTTCGCTACAAGATCGGGGAAGATTCGGAGATGGTGGATTTCAAGGGTGTGGAATTCGAGGTAGTGGATAGCGATGTTTCCGGCGGTAGATGGATCAAGTGGGGAGACAATCCCAGGCTTTACAAGATTCCATTTTATTACCAGGCTGAACCTTATGCAGAAATAGAAATACCCTACGCATACGTCCTTCCCCCTCAGTGGCTGGAGCAAATTGAGATAATTATGCTGCATGGCGCGGATGTGAAGCGTTTGACTGAGGAGTTGATACTTGAGGTCGAGAGCTACCGGTTTTCCGATGTCGAATGGCGTGAACATCCTTACGAAGGAAGGCATCCGGTTAAGTTTGAAGTGGAGAAAATAATCGAACGCAGAACGTTCCCCCAGGGCAGCGCTGTTGTTAAATGCAATCAGCGCACCAGTCGTGTTATCGCTCAGCTTCTGGAACCCCAGGGCTACGATTCCTTTGTCAGTTGGGGATTTTTCGACACCATCTTCGAGCAGAAAGAGTATGCCGAAGATTATGTAATGGAGGAGATGGCGCGGCAGATGATGCAAGATAATCCGGCGCTGAAGGAGGAGTTCGAGCAGAAATTGGAATCAGATTCCTCCTTTGCCGCTTCCCCGCACGATCGTCTGGATTTCTTCTACCGGCATTCGCCCTATTGGGATGACCGGATAAATATTTACCCGGTAGGAAAGTTGATGAGTGAGATGGATTTGCCGCTCAGGTAGTTTTTGGCTAATGTGCTGAATCCGGCGTAAAGCCCTTGATAATATTATAAACCTTCTGCACACTTTCTTCGAGGTCGATATTCTCGATATGATATGCATTCTCCGGCACCACGCCTGCGAACCGTTCTGTTAGGAAGTTATATATCTTTGGATCTGTACTGCGGAAACCATCGTCGATATCCCGCTCCATCCAGATCTCTACCGGAACTGTCACCGCAAAAAACAGATCATAGGTAACACGCCAGGTTTCTATCAGGAAACTCAGGATTTTATCTTCGGTGTCGCTTAAGCCTCTATTCTCACGCACTAACTCCTTATAAACCGCGATATCGGTTATGGGGCGGTCAGCTATCAGGTAGTCGATCTCCTTGCCCAATTCGGTTTCGTAGAGGATAGTTTGTGATGACACCCAGAGTTGAGTCGAAAAAGTAGACTCTGCATCGGCCGGATATGGGCATTCACGAATCAATTCCGGAAGAACTTTAACCGTTTTTCCGTCCTTAATCAACATCTCAGTTACCCTGTTAAGGATAGTGGTTTTGCCCGTGCCTTGAGCGCCGCTGAAAGCTATTTTAATCATTTGATTTCCTTTCGCATTACGAATAATTGCTAAACCTACCAATTAAATGATTTGCAACGGAATTGCAACAATTTCCCGGACTAATAACAAAGTTAGATTCTCGGTTTTGCTAATAGCAGTATAAAACAATTCTGAGGTATGCAGAAATTCGCTCTACTGTCGGTAAGAGCTGCCCGGTTAGGTACCTGCGAACTACCTCCAAACCTCAAAAAGATTGCTTCATCGCCCCACGCTTAGCTTCGTGTTCATCGAGACAATGACAGCACAGTAGCTCGGGTTCCGGAATTCGGCGACAGCCGAATGGAGAAGCCCGACACTATTCAAAGTGCGATCGAGTCGCCTACCCTGACCGCTTCCAGCGAAAACTTGTAGCCGAAGGTTTGCCCTTCGGGGATCATCACGGGGTGCTGTCGGGTCGCCGTACCCGACAGCGAAGTGAATTTGGTGTGCGACATCCTGCCGCCACGATAACCCCCCTCATCCCCTGACCCCTTCTCCCACTAAATGGGAGAAGGGGAACTGAGTGGATATTCTCTAATTATATAAATCATTTTATTCTAACCTTTTTCCCTCTCCCGTTCAGCGGGAGAGGGTGTCCCGCGAAGCGCGGAACGGATGAGGGCGTTAATCCTTATTCCTCTCTCCCTGACGAGGGAGAGGGTGTCCCGCGAAGCGCGGGACGGGTGAGGGCGTTAATTCTAATTCTCCTCTCCGTGACGAGGGAGAGCGTGGATTCGCCGCACGCGAAGACGGGTAAGGG
>WJIR01000246.1 GCA_014730175.1 Candidatus Zixiibacteriota bacterium | reverse complement strand
CGGCGTCGACCCCGTTCGCTGAGAGGTGAGGATAATCTGATTAGAAAGGATGGAGATGAGTTCGTAGCCGAGATCGCTGTCTATCCGCTCTTCGATGATTCTGATGAAATGTATGCAATGATGGCGGTGATCTCCGATATAACCGCGCAAAACAGGATGCATGTGGCTCTGAAGGAATCCGAGCAGAGATACCGGCGGCTATTCGAACAAGCGTCGGAGGGAATTCTGGTTGCTGATGTTCATACCGGAGACCTTCTATTCGCAAATCCAGCCGTATGCAATCTACTGGGTTATTCCAGGGAAGAACTGGAGCGACTCACCATCCCGGATATTCATCCCGAGGAATGCAAAACCGAAATCGGAGAGAACCTGAAATCTCTGCTATCTACTCAGAACCAATTCAATCCCAATTTCCCCTGCTTGAAGAAAAATGGTGAGATTATATACGCCGATATAAATGTGGGGGTCGCGGAGATTAACTCAAGAAAATGCGCAATCGGCTTCTTTAAGGACATTACCGATCGAAAGAAAGCCGATGAACAACTTAAGTTCCGCATGGAATTCGAAGAACTGATTATTTCCCTCTCTGCAAAGTTCCTGGAGATTAGAACCGATGAAATCGATAACCAATTAAATTCGACCTTAAAACAAATTGGGGAGTTCGTCAAGGTTGATAGATGCTTCATCTTCCAGTTATCCGAAGACCGTAAATATATGATTCAGACTCATGTTTGGTGTGCGGAAGGCGTAGAATCACAACAAGAAAAGTTGCATAGCCTCGAAGTCAATAAATTCCCTATGTGGAAAAGGAAATTATTAAAGCAACAACATGTGTATATACCCGATGTTGCCTCCCTTCCCTCGGAAGCTACCTCCGAACGAGTACTTTTAGAAGCAGTTGGCGCTAAAGCAGTACTGATAGTGCCGTTGGTTCACACTCAGAATGTTCTGGGCGGTATGGGCTTCAGCATGCTTAACACCTCCGGAAAAGTAAATGACGATTCGATTAAGCTTTTACGCATAGTAGCGGATATAGTCGCCAATGCTTTGGAGAGAATCTCCAAAGAAAAGCAATTAAAACAGCAGATAAGTTTCCTCAGGACACTGATAAATACTTTCCCCGATCCTGTATTTTATAAAGATACGGAAGGAAAGTACCTTGGATGCAACCAGTCGTTTTCGGATAAAGTGATCGGTTTGGATGAGCAGAGTATAATAGGGAAAACATTACCTGAATTGAAGGGATCGGACTCCTCGCAGTGGGTAAACAGTCATCAGCGTCAAGATCAAATGCTGTTTGAGAATCCCGGGATGCAAAATTACGATGCTGAAGTCATTTGCGCAGATGGCGTCACTCGGGAGTATAACATCCGCAAAGCCATATTCTATGACGATGACGGGGAGGTTGCGGGTTTAATTGGCGCAATGGTTGATGTAACGGAGTTAAAAGCGGTTGAAGAAGCGTTAAGAACAAGCGAGGCGAAATATCGGGTTTTATTCGAACATGCTGCCGAAGGGATTTTGGTGGTCGATATAGAGACCAAAAAGCCGATATTTGCCAATCCGGCTTATTGTCAGATGTATGGCTATGCGGAAGATGAACTACGTGAATTGACTATTGCTAATCTTCATCCCAAAGAATCGCTCCAGTTTGTGAATGCCGAATTCAAAGCCCAAATCAACGGAGAAAAAACTTTGGCTCCAGAGATTCCCTGCCTTAAGAAAAATGGGGAGATCTTCTATGCCGATGTGAATTCCACATTAATGATAATAAATGGTAGGAAATGTAACGTCGGCTTCTTTAAAGACATTACCGAGCGCATAGCCGCGGAGAAACAGATCGTGATCTTTAAGCAGATGGTGGATGCCGCGGGACAGGGATTCGGGATCGGAACGCTTGATGGGAAAATATCTTATATAAATCAGGCGTTAATCGAGTTGATGGAAATAGACGATCCGGATGCGCTATACGGATCACAATTCCTCTCGTTTTACTCCAATGAAACCCAGCAATTTATAAAGAATGAGATTATCCCCACAGTGATGGAGAAAGGTCAGTGGATGGGTGAGTTGACTGTATATTCTGCTAAAGGCAGGCAGATCTCAACCATAGAAAACTACTTCTTAATACGGGACGAGCATGGAAATCCGCATTCCATCGGAGATATTATTACAGACAATACCGAACGAAAATTAGCCGAGGATAGAATCAAGGAAAGTGAAGAACGTTTCCGCACAATCACTGATTCCGCTCATGATGCTATCATCATTATGAATCCCCAGGGTAATATCTCATTCTGGAACAAAGCCGCAGAATATATCTTCGGACATAGCGAAAATGAAGCGGTTGGTAGGGATTTACACGACCTGCTAATACCTCGGGACTTACGGATTCAATTCCGCCAAGCATTCCCATTGTTCCAGCGGACCGGAACGGGTAATGTGGTGGGTAAAACCAAAGAACTTCCTGCGATCAAAAAAGATGGCAGCGAATTTCCTATCGAACTGTCACTGTCAGCGATTGAGCATAAAGGGAAATGGCATGCTGTCGGTATAGTGCGGGATATCACGCATCGTAAGAAAAGTGAAGACGAATTGCAAAAGGCCAAAGAAGATGCCGAAACAGCCAATGCCGCCAAAAGCGCCTTTCTGGCAAATATCAGCCATGAGCTGCGCACGCCGCTTAACTCGATTATTGGCTTTACCGATCTGATGCTCAAAGGTTCGGCTAAGGACAATCCGGACAAGCAAAAAGAATACCTCACTATCGTGTCTCAGAGCGGTAAACATCTACTGGCGCTAATCAACGATGTTCTCGACCTTGCTAAAGTCGAAGCCGGTAGAACTAGGCTCGAGCCGAGTCATTTCAATATGAATGACCTCTTGAATCGAAGCCTCGAAATGGTAAAAGGAGTCGCTTACAAAAATAAAATCGAGTTGATCAAAAACTTCGATAACGCCGGCTCCGTCGTCGCTGATGAACAAAAAATCAGGCAGGTAGTCTTCAATCTCCTTTCCAATGCCGTTAAATTCACTCCGAAAGGCGGAAAGGTAGGCTTAACCACTGAAATCTCGGAAGATGAGTTAATTGTCACGGTTTGGGATACCGGGATAGGTATACGGCAGGAAGATCAGGACATGGTATTCGGAGAGTTTCAGCAGGTAGAAACGTCATACACCCGAAAGTATAAAGGTACCGGGCTCGGATTATCAATCTGTAAGAAATTCGTGGAAATGCATAACGGTAGAATCTGGGTGGAAAGTGAACCTGAGAAGGGGAGTAAATTCTTCTTTGCTATACCTCTTGTAGAATACTGCCCCATACCGGAAGCCGATAGCAGCGAAGCAGAAGAGATACGGCAAACAAAAGCCGACGGTAAAACAGCACTGGTAGTGGACGATGTAGAAGCGAATCTCATACTGGTGAGCGAAACTTTAAAAGATGCCGATTTTACCGTTTATCAAGCAAGTAACGGCACGGACGCTCTTAAATTAGCGGAGGATTTAAAGCCCTCCATAATATTGCTGGATATACAGATGCCGGAAATGGATGGAATAACAGTATTTAAGAAACTTCAGGAGAATCCTAACACGAAATATATACCGGTGGTTGCCTTAACCTCCCACGCTATGAAAGGCGACCGGGAGTCATTCCTGGAAATGGGATTCACTGAATATATTAGCAAGCCTATCGATGTCAATGAACTGCCGGGACAGATATGCGGTTTGCTGGATAGACCGAGAAACAGAGTTAAAAGCAAAGCCAAAGCTTAAACCGGATAATTCATAAAATTTTTAACCGTAGCCGAAGGTTTACACGCCTCTGGCGTTCTTACCCTTCGGGAGCTTAAAAACAATAATTCGGTGAACGGTTGGAATTAGGATTAGAAAATAGCCGGAAGCTCAAGCCATTTGGGGAGAACAGTATGAACAATTCAGTTAATCAGGTGGAAAATAACAAGACACATCGGATATTGTTAGTTGATGACGAAGAATTTAATCTTGAGCTGCTGAAAGGATATCTGAATCGGCAGGATTATGAGCTAATCACTGCGATGGATGGACAGACTGCTCTGGAAACCGTTGATAACATGCCGCCCGACCTCATTCTTCTGGATGTTATGATGCCCGAGATTGATGGGCTGGAAGTATGCCGGAGACTGAAAGCCTCTTCTAAATATAGCTCGATTCCAATTATTATTATAACCGCATTGGATGATACCGAGCATCATGTTGGAGCCATCGAAGCGGGAGCTGACGATTTCATTCCGAAACCGGTAAACGAATCAGTGTTGATGGCGCGCGTCAGAGGATATCTTAAAACCAAACAGCTTTCGGATGAGGTCAAGCGCCTGATGGAATTTAAGCGAAATCTCACTAATATGGTAGTACACGACCTGAACAACCCTCTTACCAGCATCATAGGAAATCTGGATCTAATAAAAACCGATGAAAATATCGATGACAGTCTACGTCCGCTCATTGATCGTGCTTACACCGCCGCACAGAATGCCGCTAAAATGCTGGAAAACCTCCTGAGTATCGAAAGAATGGAATCCGGTATGCTGGAGTTAAATCCCAGGGTTACCAATATAGCAGACCTCGTCAAGCATGTTGCGCAGTTACAGGAGACCAATTTCCTGAAAAAAGGATTATCTGTCAAATTAGAAGGAAAGGAAAACCTGGAAGTTGAGTGCGACCCTGATCTACTGGAGAGGATATTCCAAAATCTGCTTAATAACGCTATTAAATTCGCTCCTGATGAAAGCGAAATTGAAATTCATTGGAAAGAGAATCCGAATGATTTTCATCTGTCAGTAGCCAATCACGGTCCTACCATTCCACAAGAGCAGCAGAAGAACGTCTTTGATAAATTCGCACAAGTGGAGAACAGACCGGAGATCACCCGTAAAGGTTACGGATTAGGATTAGCCTTCTGCAAAATGGCGATTGAAGCGCATAGCGGGTCCATCAAGGTTACCTCACCGGTACCCGATTGGGAAGACGGAGTTCAATTGGAGATAAGGATACCGATCGAATATACTCCCAGGGCTCAAAAGGCAGCAAACGAAAGTAAGATTTCTCAACCCGTGTAATTCATAAAAGCCCGTAAACCGTAGCCAAAGGCTTGTCCTTCAGGGATTTTACAGCAATACACAATTTACGGTCTGGAATCCGGAGTCCGGAAAGGAGCCGGAAGCACAAAATTTATGCGTCTCTGGCGCGCTTCCGCTATCAGCGACGAAATCTATGACTGATACAGGTTAAGCACCAAGCCGGTAAGAATGGCAAAAAAAATGCGCGGTTGATTCCGCGCATTTCGTTTGAAAGTCCGTGTTACTCTTACCGCCCTTTCTTAAGCTTTAACCTGTTCTCCGCCCTCTCCTTTGCTTTTCGGGCTCGTTCAAGGTCGATATCTTCTTGCTTCTGCAACCTTTCCCGCGCTCTTTGAAGAGCCGATTCAGCTCTTGATAAATCGATATCCTCAAGAGGTTCAACCGCATCGGCAAGAATAGTCGCCCGATTATTGGATACTTCAAGAAACCCCCCGGAAATGGCATAAAAGTTTTCGTTGCCACTGGTATCTTTTATGGTCAGTTTGCCCGGAACCAACGAAGTGATAAGTGGGGCATGATCGGTTAAAATCCCGAGGTAGCCTTGCGCCCCCGGAGCTATAAGAGAACTGACATCTTCCTCAAACAGTACTTTTTCTTGTGTAACAACTGATAGTTTATACATACATTACCTTTTCTAAACCTGATGCGTTGACAGAATCCGCAGGGAATCCTCCTTGAAAACCTTATTACAGCTTTCAACCAACTCGGCCTTTTGAGCTGAATTCACCGCTCTTTCCATATCATCTATACTGGTAAACGCAACTTCGATTATCGCATCTGCCTTGAGATCACCATGGATATTGCCGGTAACTATGGAGTACCCATAGCCACGTTGATAAGGAAGTCTCTCAACCGTCGGAATAATGTTTTCCTCAACGTCATATTGAAGATATTCCTGGGCTATTTCGCCCTTCTTCTCTCCGAAAATAATCAACGTGTGCAATCGTTTTTCCTATCTCTATGCGGCGCTACTTTTGGATTTCATCTTCTCGGCATTTTCAAACGCTTCCTCGATCGGACCGCACATATAAAATGCCTGTTCGGGTAATTTATCACATTCGCCGTTAATTAGCATCTTAAAGCCCTTGATTGTGTCTTCCAGTTTCACGTAGCGTCCCGGAGAACCGGTGAAAGCTTCAGCCACAAAGAACGGCTGAGACAAGAACCTCTGTATCCTGCGGGCGCGATTGACGGTTAGCTTATCTTCTTCGGAAAGTTCTTCCATACCCAGAATTGCGATAATATCCTGAAGGTCTTTATATTTCTGCAGGATTCTCTGCACTTCGCGCGCAACCGCATAATGCTCTTCTCCTACAACGTTCGGGTCGAGGATTCGCGAGGTGGAATCGAGCGGATCAACTGCCGGGTACAATCCCAGTTCCGCTATCTGACGCGAAAGAACGGTGGTCGCATCAAGGTGCGAGAATGTAGTTGCGGGAGCCGGATCGGTTAAGTCATCCGCCGGCACGTAAATCGCCTGTACCGATGTAATCGAACCGGCTCTTGTAGATGTGATTCTCTCTTGAAGCTGCCCCATCTCGGTTGCCAATGTGGGTTGATAGCCCACTGCTGATGGCATACGACCCAACAACGCTGATACCTCCGAACCGGCCTGTACGAAACGGAAAATGTTATCGATAAACAACAATACGTCCTGGTTTTCCTGGTCGCGGAAATACTCCGCCATGGTTAGCCCGGATAATCCCACACGGAGACGCGCTCCGGGGGGTTCATTCATCTGCCCGAACACCAGGCAGGTTTTCGCCAGAACACCGGATTCCTTCATCTCCAGCCAGAGGTCGTTACCTTCACGAGTGCGCTCACCTACGCCGCAGAATACCGAATAACCGCCATGCTCGGTGGCGATATTTCTGATTAGCTCCTGGATAATAACGGTTTTTCCTACTCCGGCGCCGCCGAACAGACCAACTTTACCACCCTTCGAATAGGGTTCCAGCAAGTCAATAACCTTGATTCCGGTTTCGAAAATCTGAGTTTCGGTGGACTGGTTTTCAAAATCGGGAGCGGGACGGTGAATAGGCCAGTAATCCGTAGCTTTAACCTCACCGATATCGTCGAGGGGCTTCCCCAGAAGGTCAAAAAGCCGTCCCAAAGTCGCCTCACCCACCGGAACAGCTATCGGTTGACCGGTATCCTCAGCCGGCATCCCGCGCACCAATCCGTCGGTAGATGCCATAGAGACACATCGAACCATGTTATCGCCGATATGAAGCGCAACCTCAACAGTTAAATCAATATCCCTTTCCTTATCTTCAATTTTGATCGCATTAAGAATGTTTGGGAGCGAATCCGATGGGAACTCGCAATCCACCGTAGGACCAATCACCTGAACAACTTTACCAATATTTTTCGCCATCCGTAACCTTTCTCTTTGAACGTATTCTATCTATAAGAAGCCCATTTTACAAAAGTCAAAATAAAATATCAAGTAAAAATGTATCAAATTGTGATTTTTTTCGCAAGCAACCAATATCTGTATCATTAAACAGACTATCCGAATTCAAATTATTCGCAACATACCAAATTTTTTAAAATAATTAGCCTGTTATATCCATTGCAATTTAATCTGTTTTATCTAAATTACAGTGAGATTTGGTTATTCCGATTTATAACGTAGAAGATAATTTTAATCAGGAAATCCGAAATGTCTGCAATAACTTTCATCGGGGCGACCGGCACCGTCACCGGATCCAGATTCTTGCTCGAACTGGAAAAAGAAACCTTACTTATCGACTGCGGTTTATTTCAAGGTAAAAAAGAACATCGATTAAAGAATTGGGAGTTTTTCTATACGTCGCCTTACGAGATTGACCGTGTTTTACTGACCCATGCCCATATAGACCACTCCGGTTATATACCCCGGTTATGTCATGACGGCTTTGAAGGTCCAATCCACTGCACTTACGCCACTTACGACCTGTGCGATATCCTTCTTAAGGACAGCGCTCACATACAGGAGGAAGATGCTCGGTGGGCAAATAAACGGGGCTACTCCAAACACGAACCTGCGCTGCCCTTGTACACCGTGCAGGACGCTAAATCGGCGCTAAAGCAGTTTCAACCTCAGCACTATGGCGATGACCTTTATATCCAGGGCGAATATCGGATTAAGTTCAAAGATGCCGGTCATCTGCTCGGTTCGTCCTTTGTCGACATAAAAAAAGTTTCCGGAAATAAATCCCGTAAAATACTCTTCAGCGGAGACATCGGAAGGCCGGATCCTCAATTCCTGAGAGAACCCTCGCAACTATTTAATGTTGATTACCTAGTTCTGGAATCTACTTATGGTAACCGCCTGCATGAACGGGTAGATACCGAAGGAGATTTAGTCAGGATAATCAACGAGAGCATGGGAAGAGAGGGTGTGCTTATAATCCCGTCATTTGCCATTGGTAGAACCCAAACTCTGCTGTACATGCTCAGAGAATTGGAGGAACAGAAACTGATACCGTCTCTGCCTGTATACGTGGATTCTCCGATGGCGATCGATGCCACCGGCATTTTCAAGCGAAGAATTTCCGACCAAAGCCTTACCAGCAGGCTGTTAACACTCCAGGGTAAGAAAATTTTCCAGCCAGCCAAATTACAACTATGTACGTCGCGCCAGAAATCGATAGAATTAAACAAGATAAAAAAAGATGCTATAATCATCGCCTCCAGCGGAATGGCAACCGGCGGAAGAGTTTTACACCACCTCGCCTTAAGATTACCGGATGAAAGGAACACGGTGCTCTTCAGCGGCCATCAGGTCACCGGAACTCGCGGCAGACATATTGTCGAAGGCAACCCTACCGTTAAGATACATGGTGAGGAAATACCGATTAATGCCAAAATCGAAAGCTTGAAGGGACTTTCGGGCCATGCCGATTATAATGAAATATTAGCCTGGTTGATCGGTTTCAACAAACCGCCGGATAAAACCTTCATCGTCCACGGCGAGCCGGAAGCATCCCAAGCCCTCGCCGAAAAAATAAAGGGCAAACTCGGCTGGGATGTAACGGTTCCCCAACCTGAAGAGAGTTATGAGATAGAATTGTAGGAGTAGGTCCGAATCCCTGTGGTTCGGACTGATTCGTGAGCGGCATTCGTCCTCGAATGCCGCTAAAAGTTTACGGATTTAAGCCGGACAGGAATGTCCGTCCTACCCGTGGCTCCGGATGCCTCGGGCGGACTCATCATACGTCTGCGGTTCTACAACGTCAACTGATCCACCTCGTCGACCTGTTCGGAGAAAAGCTTTAATGTCGCCTTGAACGGTTCCGGCGATGTCATATCCACGCCGCATTCCCTCAACAGGTTTATCGGATAATCGCTGCCTCCCGATGATATCAGGTTCAGATACTTATCAACTATTTCCTTCTCACCCTTAACGAACTTATCCAGTATCGCCTGGGATGCGGCATACGAAGTAGCATATTGATACACATAATAGGTCATATAGAAATGAGGAATCCTTGACCATTTATACTTGGAGTACTCATCCATTGTGATATCAGGACCGTAGTACCTTTTAGTTAATCCCTCCCATATTTCAGACATCTGATCCGGAGATAGCGCACCGCCATCCTCAACTAACTTGTGTATCTGATGCTCGAAATTAGCATATAAGACTTGATGAAAAAATGTCCCGAAAGTATTGCTGATATGCCTGTCAAGAAGGAACAGTTTCTGCCCCTTGTCGGTCGCTTTCTTGAGAAGGTGAATCAATAGTAATCCCTCGTTCAGCGTGGAAGCAACTTCGGCAACGAAGGTCGCATAATGGGCTTTAGGAAAAGGCTGTTTTTCGTCGGAGAAACGGCTATGCAGCGCATGCCCCATTTCATGCGCCAATGTAAACATGTTGTCTATTGTATCGTTATAATTCATCAATACATAGGGATGTACAGAATAATTCCCCCAACTGAACGCGCCGCTGCCTTTCCCTTCGGTCTCGTAAACATCGATCCAACGCTTCTCGAATCCTTCCTTGAGAATTCTGGCATAAGTGGTTCCGAGCGCCTGGACTGCCTCCACTATTTCAACAATGGCGTCATCATACTCGACTTCGTAGTTCTGATCCGGAAAAAGCGGACACATCATATCGTAAGGATAAATCTTATCAAGTTTTAAAATCCGTTTTCTGAGCGCTGTCCATTTATGGAGAGCTGATAGATCGGATTCGGTATATTCTATCAGGGAGTAATACACTTCAACCGGGATGTTATGGGCATCCAGCGCCTGGTGCAAACTGCTCTCATACTTCCGCGCTTTTGAATAGAAGATATCTTTATTAATAGAAGTAGCTAATAGCGCGCCGGTTGTGTTAACATGATCCTTATAGACCGAATAAAAGGCCTCGTGCGCTCGCTTGCGGTAGTCCTGGTTCGATGATTCCAGTATCTTGGAGTATCTCTGCTTGGTCAGTTTGACATCATTGCCATCGGGATCCTTGATGGTTGGATATTTGATATCAGCGTCATCAAGCATGGTAAATGAATTAAATGAACCACGAGACACAATGCTGAGCTGTGCAAGTAATTCTTCCACCTCTTTAGAACGAATATGCTTGCGAGAACGGATCAACTCCTTGATGAAAAAATCATACATATCGGTTTGCGGGAACTGGGAAGCCAGTTCATTGAGTCGCTTATCATCCAATTCCAACAGCTCGGGTTCGATAAAGGAGTATGCCGCATCCGCTTGAGAGGCAAGCGCTGCCGCTCTTTCAGTCAGCGCCTGAAATTTGGAAACGCGGTTATCCAATTCTTGATTAAGCTTGGCATATTGGAAAAGACTATGACAGAGCATTTGAATCCTGCTCCGGGTTTCCAAACATTCGAAAAGCGTGTTGGGCGAATTGAGATTACCGGAATAATCATTCGCCTTCTCTATCAAAGACTTAACTTCCTGATAGACTTCTTCCCACTCTTCTTCGCTCTCGAAAATATCTTTAAGATTCCACTTATATCTTTCTTCAATGTCCACTCTTTGAGGAACCGATTGTTCCGCAACTTTTTTATCTAACGCCATATTTTATCCTTTCGCCGTTATCTTTTGAAATCGTTCGTAGTCTTAGCTGCCAGTATGTTCTATGTATACTATCAGCGTAAGTTAGTTAATTATTCAAGATAAATAATATCCGGCGCGGAAACAAGGAATTATTGACCCGGCATATCTACGAAATCGTCAATTTTCAGCTAAAAGTTCAATACCGGTTTCATATAGCCCGTAAAATTCATAGAAGCCAGTAAACCGTAGTCGAATGCTTGTCCTTCGGGGATTTTACATCAATGAACAATTTACAGCCTGGAATTCGGGGTCCAGAAAAGAGCCGGAAGCGCAAGGCTTCCGCTACCGATCAGAAAATTTATGAATGATTCAGGGTAGCTTTTACTGAACAGAATACCAATAATAAGGAAATCGATTACGAAATTAATTTGTAAGAAATCACCATTTATAAGAACTTATATAATAGAGGAACAAATGCTGATAAAATCCGGAGGAAAAATGATGGAAAAATTATTATGGCTGCTTATTCTCGGGCTATTCGAATTAAGCTTCGGTTCACTGATCGGCGCCTGGTTAAGGAAGGCAAGCGCTTGACTTAGTGCATCACCCGGCTTCTTATCAATCTAAGGGATAGACCGAAGAAAAACGCGCCCACAATAATAATCCAGACAATACTTTGCCATAAATCGGGATGGATATCTCCCGTAACGAAGCTCCTGGTAACCAAAACTACATGATAAAGGGGCATAAAAAAGGCGGCTTTTTGCGCCCATTCCGGAAGCTGGGTGACGGGGAAGAAAGTCCCTGCGAAAATAAACATCGGGGTCATCACCAGGGTAAAGTAGTAGTCAATATAATTAATGTTCGGTATTCGTGATATATAACTAAGCGCAATTGAGCCGAACATTGCGCCGCCCAGTACGCATACAAAAGGAACAAATATCGCCAACGGCGATTTCACCAATCCGAACAGTACGATTACAATCAGAATTGCGGTGGTCTGCAGTAGTGCTCTTGAGATTCCGTAAAGGATTTCACCGGTGACCACATCTTCAATAGATAATGGAGTGGCTATCATCGCATCCCAGGTTTTCTGATAATATAGCCGGACATATCCCCCTATACCGCATTCATAAGACGGCGCGGTCATCATCGCGGATGCCACCAAAGCCGGCGCAATAAATTCAACGTAACTGTATCCCTCGATATCACGAATCATCGCTCCCAAGCCGTAACCCATGCCGAGCAGGTAAAACAGAGGATCGAGAAACGGCGGTATAAGCTGCGTTTTCAACATTTTCTTAAATACATCCCGGTGACGCAACAGGACGCTGAATGCTCTGCCGGATACATTTGGGAAAAGGATATTTATCATTCGGTACTATCCATTATTCTCTTAATGATCTACCGGTTAATTTCAAGAACAGGTCTTCCAAATCAGTATATCGTTCAATCACTCGCGGTAAATTCAATTCCGACAATTCCTCTATAATAGGCTTGGGTTGATCAGTGAATATATACACGGAATCCCCGTACCGCTCGTAGGTATTACCGCCCACGATCGGTTCTATTTTCTCGAATAAGGCTTCATCTATCTCCTGCAGTTCCACTACCATCTTTCCCGGAATCTGTGAGACCAATTTCCCCGGTGCACCTTCGGCTATAAATTCGCCATGGTCTATCATCACCAGCCGGTCGCATAGATAGGAAGCTTCATCCATGTAGTGCGTCGTCAACAGAATCGTGATCCCTCTTCGTTTTAACTCTCGTAGTTTCTGCCACACCAGATGGCGCGCCTGTGGATCCAAGCCGGTGGTAGGTTCATCCAGTATCAGCACCTGAGGATCATTAATTAGTCCCCTCGCTAATATCAAGCGCCGTTTCATCCCGCCCGAAAGATGTTCAACCGGCGTAGTGTTTTTCATATCCAGCGAGAAAAGCTCCAGCAGTTCACCCGCCCGTCTCTGAGCCACTTTCTTGGGAATTCCGTAATATCTGGAATAAGTGATAAGGTTTTCATACGTGGTCAAATCCGGATCGATGTTATCTTCCTGCGGGACAACTCCGAGAAGCTCCTTCACCTTCCTCGGATTCTCCATTACATCAATACCTTTAACAGTCAGTTTTCCCGAAGTAACATAGACGAAACAGTAAATCATCTTCATAATGGTGGTTTTACCCGCTCCATTCGGTCCCAAGAATCCGAACAACTCACCTTCTTCAATAGAAAAATCGACCGAATCAACCGCAACAAGTCTGTTATATTTTTTGGTGAGTTTCTCGCCGACTATTATCGCAGACATATTATTTGAAAAGGTCGAGGTTGTTGTAGAAAATGGGGCGCGAGAGTTGATACTCAACACCCGGTTTCATAGCAACGGCATTGTAGCCTTGCGCTCGGAGATACGCCGCAAACGCCTCAAAACCATGCAATGTATATATTCTGCGGGGACTGGTTTCTTCAACGTATCTCATTAGGGACAGATAATCGCAGTGATCCGAAAGGATGAAAACCTTATCGGCGCTAAACCGGCTCTGTATTTTATCACCGGCTCCCCATCCGGTCAGGAATATCAGTGTTTTATCTGGAATCGCCTGAATATTCTTAAAATTCTTCATATGGGGTGGGATTATCAGGGCGGCGCCGAAATCAGCGCCGGTAAATTTTGAGTATCTTCCCAACTGAACTCCGAATCTCTCATAGATCCTCGCCAATTTATAGATACTTTTTTCAACCTGAATTCTGATTCCGGCATTGGACAGTATAGCGATTGCTTCCTGAGCTTTACCCAAAGAATAAGCCATCACTACCGGAACCTGCCCTCTGTTCAATGCCTGATTGATAAAAGCGACAAATTCCTCCTCCACTTCCAGACGATCAGGAAAGGTATACTCCGGTGTGCCGTATGTCGTCTCCATTATCAACACATCGCATTTATTTACCTCGGCATCCTCGCAACTGCGAGATTTTCCCAAACGGAAATCTCCGGTGTATACTATCCGGCAATCACCGGTTTCAATCAGTATCTGCGATGATCCCAGAATATGCCCCGCGGGAAAGAGCTTAAAACGCGCGCCGTTGTGCTGTATCCATTGATTAAATGGAACGGTTTCTATATCAAGAACGTTGAATCTTTGCGACAGAAAAGCGGCGGTTTCCGGTGTGCTGATAATTCTTTTATGTCTGGCGGCATGATCCGAATGGGCGTGTGATACGTAGCAAAAAGGTTTCACCCGTTTGGAATCCATCCAGAGATCAGCGCCTTTGCAGTACAGTCCTTTATCGTATAAAATCATCTTCCAAAACTAATTCTTACTCATCTTATACCCTATATCCCGCAGGAATTTCATCCGAGCATCGATATCCTCCGATGTCTCGACACCCTTCGGAGAGTAACCATCAACCACGCCGATAATCCCTCTCCCCTGCCCGGTTTCCGCAACAAGTACTTGAACCGGATTAGCCGTTGCGCAGTAGAGAGATACGACCTCAAAACAGCTCTTAAGCGCATGCGTAACGTTGATGGGAAAGCATTCCCGCATAAAAATTATGAAACTATGGCCTGCGCCAATATTCTCGGCGTTTTTTACAGCGGCGTCCCGAAGTTCATCATCATTCCACGCCGAACGGATCAGACAGGGTCCCGATGCTTCACAAAACGCAAAACCGAATTTCGCCCCCGGTACCGATGAAGCCATAATCTCGTATATATCCTCAACTG
>WJIR01000245.1 GCA_014730175.1 Candidatus Zixiibacteriota bacterium | reverse complement strand
TCTCTATCCAGGTCGGCGGCATACTGCTCTTTGCACAGGATTAAACCGCCGCGAGGACCTCTCAGGGTCTTGTGAGTGGTGCTGGTGACAAAATCGGCATGGGGAATCGGTGACGGATGAACTCCGGCTACCACCAGTCCGGCGATATGCGCGATATCGACCATCAGGAGGGCGTCGACATCGTCGCAGATCTTGCGGAATTTCTCGAAATCGAGGATACGCGGATACGCCGAAGCGCCGGCGACAATCATTTTCGGCTTCGCTTCTCTCGCGGTTTTTGCCAGTTCGTCATAATCAATCACTTCGGACTGCTCATCCACACCGTAGGCGACGATGTTAAAGAACTTGCCGGAAAAATTTATCGGGTGGCCATGGGTGAGATGACCGCCATGAGACAGGTTCAAACCCAATACGGTATCGCCGGGCTGAAGCATGGAGAAATATACCCCCATGTTCGCCTGCGAACCGGAGTGCGGCTGGACATTCGCATGCTCACAGCCGAAAAGCTCCTTAGCCCTGTCCCGCGCCAGGTCCTCTGCCCTATCCACGAATTCACATCCGCCATAGTATCTTTTACCGGGATACCCTTCGGCATATTTGTTGGTCATTACCGATCCCATAGCTTCCAGAACCGCTTTGGAAACGAAGTTCTCGGAAGCGATCAGTTCCAGAGTTTCCGCCTGACGGCGTCTCTCGTCCCCCATTGCGGCGTATATATCCGGGTCGACCGTTTTTAAATTAGACATCATAACCAAATCTCCACTTCTATCGTTTGAAATCTATCTATCAATCGTAATTATCAATTTTGTTCACGCGCCTTTCATGCCGTCCGCCTTCGAACTCGGATGACAGAAATTTGTCGAGAATTTTATAGGCGTTCTCTTCATCAACGAACAGCGACGGGATGCATAGGATATTGGCATTATTATGCTGCCGGGACAGTTCCGCCATACGTTCATTAAGACATAATGCCGCCCTCGCCTTTTTCAATCTGTTTGCGGCTATCGCCATTCCGTTTCCTGTCCAGCAAACCAGGATTCCGAAATCGCTGTCACCCCTGACAACCGATTTCGCTACCTTAAATGAGTAGTCCGGGTAATCGGTGGACTCCGTGGAATCCGTTCCCATATCTTCCGTCTCCAGCCCTTTCCGTTGGATATATTGCTTCAACTTCTCTTTAAGCTCGTATCCGGCATGGTCAGCGCCTATCGATATTTTCATATTACACTCCTGTTACATTACATGCTTGGTGCATTATAATTTAATCTGCCGATAGAATCAAACAATAATTCCGGTATCATATTCAGCCTACGAGAAGTTAGCTTGGAAAGGTGGATTATGCTGAACACTCGCGCTCGATTTTTTTCGCAAGCAAACTGCAACAATTTCCACTATATTCAGTCTAATGCTTTAGGAATGACTGATGAACAGCGATCGAGAAGTTATAAATAATATCCTCCGCGGAAACAAAGATGCTTTTAGAATTCTTATGGAACGGTATCAGAAATTAGTCTGCTACGTTGTTTTTAAGATGATAAAAAATCCTCAGGAACAGCAGGATATATCGCAGGAGGTTTTCCTGAAAATATATCGCAATCTTAATAGCTTTAAATTCAACTCCAAACTTTCCACCTGGATAGCGCAAATCGCTTATAATACCTGCATTGACGAATTAAATCGGAGAAAGATCGATATAGATGACAATGTCCGGATTGAGGACGATTTTTCAATTAACGGTTATCAATCGACTCAATCAGCTCAGAAATGTGTTGAATATGATAATACATTCGGCATTTTGATAAAGGAGATCGATAAGCTGCCGGCCAGGTTCGGCGTGGTTCTCAGTTTATTTCATTTGCAGGAAATGAGTTACCATGAGATTGCAGCCGTGATGAATTTGCCGGAAGGGACAGTTAAGAGCTACTTATTCCGCGGAAGAAAAATGCTCAAAAAGGGTTTAGAATCCAAGTATCAGCGCGAGGAATTATGAAGTACCATCATTTAACTGATGAAGAATTTCAATTATATCTGGACAAACAGCACGAGATTGATACTGAAAGGATTAGAGTCCATATCGATGAATGCGAATATTGCCGAAATCAGCTTACACAATATAAAAACCTGTATGCACAGTTAGGAAAAGATCCGGACTATTCCCTATCCGATATTTCCATTGATTCCGTGATGGAGAAAATAGGCAGTTCCAATTTATCGAAATATCGACAAATTGGTCCGGAATTGCTGGTGTCGATATTCTCAGTGTTCGCTTCAATTGCCTGCGCACTATATTTTTTGGATATACGCAGCGTGATTCCTGGTTTGATACGTTTACATAAATCTCAAACGGAGCTCCTGAGAAATTCGTTCGATTTTGTTGGTAATTTAATTAAGGGCGTGAACTTAGAGATTAACAGCCTCGCAATGGCAGCGATTATCCTCAGTATAATAATGCTGTTTGATTTACTCCTGTCGGAAAAAATCTCGCGCATTAGATCCAAACGATAGAATCATGCTCCGCCGACTATATTTTGACGACTTTAAGAATGTATGATGAGAATATCGAAAGCGAAGGGTATCGGCTCACGCTTTCGTTATCACTGTGAATTATCTCGAACCGTAAGTTTTATCTATAATCTCCGCTTTGATGGGAACACTGATTCTCGCCGAATCCTCGGATTCAAGCGCGAAAGTTATCGATTCCCTTAGAACACCGTTTGGGGCATTTTCCTTGATTTTCACATTTAACTTTGCGGTTTCACCCGGTTGAAGCTCGTTTTTTTCCAGTTCATATTCCAGATAATCCCGTGAGGGTGTATCGACGTAATACAGTTTGGCAGGTTGAACCGTAATATTGGTAATATTCACATGCTGCTCGGCGCTCTCCCCTTCCTTTATCTGCACGAAATCAAATTTATCAGGATATATCCTCAATACCGGATGCGGTTCATCGACAATAGCGGTAAATGCCAGCTTGACATCACCATTTTCCGGATCCGAACTCGTTATTTTTATATGTTTTTCCACAGCCCCTTTAAATCTCAGGGTTTTAAAGCCAACATCAAGCTCTGTCTGCTCCCCGGGAGCCAATACTTTTTTCTTCAAGGGCGCCGATGTACACCCGCAGGTAGGTTTGACCTTCAAAATGCGCAGATCCTCTTCCCCGTTATTTTTGATGGTAAAGATATGCCTGACGAGGGCATTCCCCGGTGAGTAACCGAAATCCCAGGCTTCGGTATCGAAAGCAATTTTACCGCCGGTATAAGAGCTGTCCGGCTGATTACTTTTCGCTGTTCCGGTTTTAGTGGGGTCATTCACTGCAAAGGAATGCGTACTCATGGCTATTGTAACGAGAATCAAGACAATATATTGGCAACATCTTTTTATCATGCTAACTCCTTTCTGACACTTAGCGACATAAATTAAGCTACAAAAATATAAAATACGGACTTTCAAGTCAAGAATTGAAATAAACTAAACACACTACTATCCCATATTATTCATAAATTTAGTCACCGGTAGCGGAAGCCTTGCGCTTCCGGCATTTCTTTGTAATCTTCAATTACAGTCTGTAAATATTCTATTTCACTAGAGCTACCGCAGGACAAGCCTTCGGCTACGAATTAATATTATTTTATGAATTATCCGGGCTATATTTATATACATCGTTCAGAACCTGAGGTTCCTTCAGGAAAAAGACGAAACGAACAATGCACAAAACCGGACCGCTACCTGATTTACTCATAAATTCCATCATTTTTATGAATTGTCCGTTTAAATTAATCTGTTGATTTATTTTTGAAAATAGTATATATGTCAGATGCAATTTAGTGAAGAGTATGGGAATGCCACAGGAAACGGACAAAAAGATTTCACACTATATTCTTAAAGCCACGGAATTAAAATCCCTACTGGATATACTATTTCAAAGAGAATATCACGTCATTGCTCCGTCTATTCGAGATAAATCTATAGAATATGACCCGATAGCATCATTCGATGAAATTACCAGGGGTTGGATAGATCATCAAAAACCCGGTTCGTACCGACTGGCGAACGATGAGCAGGATAGATTTTTTGGATATGTGGTTGGTTTCTCATCGTGGAAAAAATATTTATATCCCGCCGATAAAAAGCTTTTCGAAGCGGAGATGGATACCAAAAATTTCCGCGTAATCGAAGATGGAACGGCGGCGCCGAAATACGCCTTCCTGGGAGTCCGCTCTTGTGATCTGAAGGCGATAGAAATACTGGATAAGATACTGACTGAAGGTCCTTATGTGGATCTCGATTATAAAAGGGCGCGCGATAACGCCTTGATAATTGTGGTTAACTGCACGCGCGCGGGAGAGAATTGCTTTTGCTATTCCATGGGCACCGGACCGAGGGCATACAGCGGATTCGATCTTGCTCTAACCGAAATCTCCGATGGTGAAAAACACTATTTCTTGGTTGATACCGGCTCGCGGAGCGGCGAAGAGCTCATCAGCGAACTCGGATTATCATCAGCATCCGAAGACGAGATTAAGACGGCTGAAAAGGCAATAGAACAAACCATCGCCAATATGAGCAAGATTCTTAATACCGATGGATTAAAGGAGAAAATTTGGGCGAATCTCGATAGTTTATATTGGGACGAGATCGCTGAAAGGTGTCTGAATTGCGGAAATTGTACCTTAGTATGCCCAACTTGCTTTTGCGCGGATATCGAAGATACTACGGATATAGCCGGAGAGAAAGCAAATAGAACCAGGAAATGGGATGTATGCTATACATTAAATTTTACCTACGTTCACGGAGGCAGCATCCGCACCAGTTGCAAATCCCGTTATCGGCAATGGTTAACTCATAAGTTATCCACCTGGATAGACCAATTCGGAATGTTCGGGTGTGTCGGTTGCGGCAGATGTATAACATGGTGTCCGGTCGGGATAGATATCGCGGAGGAAGCCAAACAGTTAATCGAGAGTAGCTGATAACTTTTTTTGTTGAGGATATTATGGAAAACCTGGAAAGAGTTTTAAGTGAACATCCCTTTTTCGCCGGGTTACAACCTGAATATATAAAGCTGCTGGTGGGATGCGCTTCTAACGTCGCCTTTAAACCGGGGGAGTTTATACTGAGAGAGGGAGAACCGGCGGAATCATTCTACCTTATCCGTCATGGAAAGGTGATGATAGAGACTTTCGTTGCCGGTAAGGGATCGATTATGATCCGCACCAGGGAGGCTGGTGAGATTTTGGGATGGTCGTGGTTGGTGCCTCCGTACAAATGGCATTTCGACGCCAGGGCATTGGAGGTAACCAGGGCGATTGCGTTGGATGGGAAGTGCTTGCGCGGCAAGTGCGATGAAGATTACCGCCTCGGATACGAAATTATGAAGCGATTTAACGCTATTATAGCCGAGAGACTGGAGGCGACCAGGCTGCAGCTAATGGACATCTATGGCGACCATGTCTGATAGTAAAACTAACGAGATTAATTTGACCGAGCCGATGATCACCCGTCCTTTCCGAGTCAACCGCGCGATAAAAGACACTCATGATACCTTCTCCTTGGAACTTACTCCGAGCGGGAATTCGAACAAATTCGATTTCGCACCGGGGCAGTTTAACATGCTTTATGTTTTCGGTGTCGGCGAAGTGCCAATTTCTATCAGCGGTGATCCTGCGAAACAAAGCAAACTGGTACACACCACCCGCGCGGTCGGCAATGTCACCAAAGCCATGAACAAACTGAAAGCCGGGGACACACTCGGTGTGCGGGGTCCATTCGGAACCGCCTGGCCTGTGAAAGAAGCGGAAGGGGAGGATGTGGTTTTAGTTGCGGGGGGAATCGGTTTGGCGCCGCTCAGGCCGGTTATATACCATCTCCTTGCCAATAGAGGACAGTACGGTAAAATCGCACTCCTATATGGAGCCAGGACACCGGAGGATATCTTATTCCAGAAAACTTTGGAAAAATGGCGCAGTCGCTTCGACTTTGAGATGTATATCACAGTGGACAGAGCTACCGGAAACTGGAAAGGAAATGTTGGCGTTGTTACTCAGCTTATTCCACGCTCACCATTCGATCCCTTGAATTGCGTTGCGATGATCTGCGGTCCGGAAATTATGATGCGGTTTACTGTTCTGGAACTGGAGAAGCGCGGAGTTACCACAAACAAAATCTACGTATCCATGGAGCGGAACATGAAATGCGGTATCGGATTGTGTGGACATTGTCAATTGGGAAGAACTTTTATATGTAAAGATGGAGCCGTATATCCGTATAGTCAAATCGCAGACCTTTTCACGAAGCGTGAGTTGTAGACATGGCAAAACGTAAACCGAAATTGGCTGTCTGGAAGTTCGCATCGTGCGACGGATGCCAGTTGAGTTTGCTCGATTGCGAGGATAAACTGCTTGAAGTAGCCGATAGCATCGAGATAGCGATGTTTATGGAAGCATCCCGCGCCGTTATAAAAGGACCTTACGATTTATCTTTGGTGGAGGGTTCGATAACTACTCCTCATGATGCCGAGAGGATACACAAAGTGCGCCGCGCTTCCAAGTATCTGGTAACGATAGGAGCCTGCGCTACGACGGGCGGAATACAGGCTTTGAAGAATTTCCGGGACGTGGATGACTTTGTATCCATCGTTTATGCCAACCCCGATTATATCGAATCTCTGAATAAATCAACCCCGATCGCTGATCATGTCTTCGTAGATTACGAGCTTCAGGGATGTCCCATCAATAAAAATCAGCTAATCGAGGTGATTAGCGCATTTCTTAACGGCAGAAAGCCGAATATCCATTCCTACAGCGTTTGCATGGAATGTAAGAGGCGCAGCACCGTATGCGTTATGGTTGCCCACGGAACACCATGTCTGGGACCTGTGACCCATGCCGGCTGCGGCGCTATATGCCCCTCATATAACCGCGGGTGCTACGGATGTTATGGTCCCAAAGAAACACCGAATACATCTTCGCTCGCGTCATGGTTCGAGAAAATGATGGATGTCGATGACGACGATATCGTCCGTTATTTTCGTACATTCAATGCATTTGCCGAAGCATTCCGCAAGGAGAGTGAATCGCATGAGACGTAAAACCATCAAAGTTGATTATCTGGCGAGAGTTGAAGGCGAGGGCGGGTTATACGTAAAACTTGATGGAGACCAGGTAAGGGACGTACAACTGAGAATTTTTGAACCGCCCCGCTTTTTCGAAGCTTTCCTTCGCGATCGGAAATTCACCGAGGCGCCGGATATTACTGCCCGTATCTGCGGAATCTGCCCGATAGCATACCAGATGAGCGCGGTGCATGCCATGGAGCAAGCATGCGGAGTTGAGGTGACCGGACAGCTTCGGGAATTACGTCGGCTTATCTACTGCGGCGAGTGGATTGAAAGCCACGGGCTACATTTATTCATGCTGCATGCTCCCGATTTCCTTGGTTACGAGGATGCTATCCGCATGGCAAAAGACCATCCTGATATAGTCAAGATGGGTCTTCAGTTAAAAAAAATCG
The DNA here is from genome assembly GCA_014730175.1 of Candidatus Zixiibacteriota bacterium. Taxonomy (GTDB): domain Bacteria; phylum Zixibacteria; class MSB-5A5; order UM-FILTER-46-8; family UM-FILTER-46-8; genus WJIR01. Next base: position 1,557 of record WJIR01000245.1, on the reverse strand, counting down.
GTAACGATATTGTTATCCTTCTCGGCGGGAGAGAAATCCATCCGATAAATGTCCGGGTGGGCGGATTCTATAAGGTACCAACTAAAAAAGAACTTTCGAAATTAACCGAACCGTTGAAATGGGCGCGCGATGCTGCTTTGAAGACGGTAGAATGGACCTCAAAGCTGCCGTTTCCAGATTTCGAATGGGATTACGAATTCGTATCCTTGTCCCACCCCGATGAATACCCATTCAATGAAGGCAGGATTAAATCCAGCAAGGGATTGGACATTTCGATTGACGAATTCTACGACCATTTCGAAGAGGAACATATAGAGCATTCCACATCCCTGCATTCGATAATAAAAGGCAGGGGTGCCTATTATGTCGGACCGAGCGCGCGATATAGTCTGAATTTCGATAAGTTGCCGCAGGTAGCCAGGGAAGCGGCTAAAAAGGCCGGACTGGGGAAAACCTGTACCAACCCTTTCAAGAGTATAATCGTGCGGGCGGTGGAAATACTGTTCTCATGCGAAGAAGCCCTGCGTATAATCGACAATTACGAGATGCCCGATGCGCCTTTTGTGGAAGTTAGTCCCAAGGCGGGCGTAGGACATGGGTGCAGCGAAGCTCCGCGGGGGATGCTGTATCATCGGTATAAAATAGATGATAATGGCGTAATCAAGGATGCAAATATAGTCCCGCCGACATCGCAGAATCAGAAGATTATAGAGAATGACCTGGCGCAGTTCATTCCCGAGAATATCGGACTACCTCACGATAAACTGACCTGGCAATGTGAACAGATAATCAGAAACTACGATCCCTGTATATCTTGCTCCTGCCATTTTCTAAAACTAAAAATCGACCGCAAGTAGAATGACGGATTCTTCCAAGCCCATACTTGTAGCAGGTATCGGTAACGATTACCGGTCGGATGATGGCGCGGGGCTGGAAGCCGTCCGCAGGATCAGGGGGATGAATATCAATAACGTGAAGACGCTGGAGGGAGTAAGCGATGGCACATCACTTATCGAGTATTTTGCCAACCGTAAGTTTGTATTTATCATCGATGCGGCGAATTCAAATGCTGCCGGCGGTGTTATTCATCGTTTTGACGCGCTGAAAGACGCGGTGCCGGTTGAAATGCTGACTAATTTCTCCACTCACTCTATAAATATCGGTCAGGCAATTGAGCTGGCGAAAGCGTTGAAACAACTTCCGGATTCTCTGATAGTTTTCGGGATCGAAGGTAATAATTTCGAAAACGGAGCCGAACTGTCGCCTGAAGTGGTTCAGGCTGTGGATAACGTTGTTGAACTGATAAAACTTGAGATAGAAGCTTACGACCGCTGTGAGTAAAGGCGGGATCGAATTGATGACAGCATATAAATAATCTTAACTTCCCCCCTCAACCATTTTACACATCAATCCTGAACAAGTTAATTGCATATACATTCGGGATACCGTTTTTTTATTGACTTCTAATTGAATCCAGTATATTTTTGCTAATAATATGGAGGAACTAAAAGGCGCGTGGAATTTCAGAAGCGACAATTTCTATTTTCAGCAATAGTC
>WJIR01000244.1 GCA_014730175.1 Candidatus Zixiibacteriota bacterium | reverse complement strand
GTATAAATCAGATGAGTACAACTCAACTGGCGATTAAGGTCAACATATTTTCATTCTTGATTCTGATTGTATTGATGATACCGGTAGCCTGCCTTTTCTCTTCGGTTTTGATGACCCTATCTTTGTTCGCAAAAAGCTATAAAGAAGCTCAGAGTTACATTACTCCGGCGATGTTTATCGTTATCTTACCGGCAATGGTGTCATTTGTCCCCGGAATAGAATTCAGCAGCCAACTGGGTTTCATTCCGATAATAAATGTAAGTCTGGTTGCTAAAGAAATCCTAATGGGAGAGATATACTGGAACCATATTACCCTCGTATTCGTTTCCACAGGCATTTTAGCGGCATTCTCAATTTACGTAGCAAAGAAACAGTTTGAAAGAGAAGAAGTTCTCTTCAGGATTTAACCGATGGATAAGACAACACTTTTGCTCGAAGCGGCTGAGATACTCAATTCGGATATAAATGTCAAACCGCTTCTTAAAAATATACTAAATATCACCGTGAAATATCTGAATGCTTCGGCAGCCTCGCTATTTCTGATCAATCCGAAATTAAAACAGCTTGATTTATACCTGATGGCTGGCGAAGAGGATCCCAGAATATGGGCGTCGCATTTATCTCTGGGACAGGGGATCGCCGGGTGGGTGGCTGAACACGGGGAGCCGGTTCTAACCAATGATGCCCGTTCCGACCCCAGATTCTATACGGGACTGGAAAATATGGCAGACTTTAGAACCGGGGCGTTAATCTGCGTACCTATAAGACGACATGACAAAATTCTGGGCGTGGTCGAAGCCCTTAATCCTCAGGGCGGTGATAAGTTTACCGATGATGATATGGGACTGCTGATGGCGCTGTCCGGGCAGATGGCTGTTTCGCTCGAGAACGCTATCCTTATCGATAAACTCCAAAAAAACAGCCGGGAAAAGGAGCTTCTAATTGAAATCAGTAAGAAGCTGAATACATTTTTGGAGCTTAACGAGATACTGGACTACATACTCGACAGTTTAACGGAAGTGGTTGAGTATGACATGGCGGGTATATTCTTGGTTGATCGGGAAACCGGTGATATAATACCGGAAGTGGAAAAATCCAAAACCCGCGGCGAGGACGAGGTCCTTTTTAAAAATCTACTACTTAAAATCGGCGATGGATTGGTCGGCTGGGTCGGGAAAACCGGTAAAAGCGTTATTGTATCGGATGTCAGTATCGATCCCAGATATATTAAATTCCGAAAAAATACATCCTCGGAAATGGTTGTTCCCATAAAAAGCGAGGATAACATCCTTGGTGTTTTGAATATCGAATCTGACCAGGTCAATAAATACGATAACGAGGATCTTCGCCTGGTCGAGGCATTCGCCGGTCAGGCGGCTGTAGCTATTGAACGAGCCCATCTTAGCAAAGAAATCCTCGAACAAAGAATGCTCGCCGAAGAGCTGGAAATCGCCCGCAGGATACAGCTATCTTTTTTGCCATCTCGGCAACCGGAGATAGAAGGATTCCAGGTCTGGGCTTTTAATCGTTCCTATCACGAGGTGGGTGGCGACTACTATGATTTCATCCCGATTGTCGAAAACCAAACCGGCATCGCAATTGGAGACGTGGTTGGCAAAGGCATCCCCGCCGCTCTTTTGATGGCAGCCTTCCGCGCCAGCTTGATCGCCGAAATCCGCAACAACTACGCTATCAGGACAATTCTTTCCAAAGTAAATAATCTTCTCTACGAAAGTATGGAGCGCAGTAATTTCGTAACTGCGGTCTATGGCGTGCTTGATTCCCGAAATTCGATATTCACGTTTTCAAATGCAGGTCATAACCTGCCCTTGTTATTCCGCTCCGATGGTTCTATCGAAAAACTCTCCGAGGGCGGATTAGCTTTGGGGATAGTATACAATCAAACCTATATCGAGCAGCCCGCATTCCTGCGACCCGGCGATTGGATACTGTTTTATACCGATGGAGTTACCGAGACCTTTAACGAAAAGGGAAAGGAATACGGCGAAGAGAAACTGGTTGAGCTTGTCAAACAAAACCTGCATCTTACTCCCAAACAGCTGGCCGATGAAATCTTGAAGGATCTGGGCAAATTCCGCCGCGGCGCTCCTCAGAGCGATGACTACACGATGATCCTGCTGAAGAAAACTTAGTCAGCATAATTCACGATTACTCTGAATCTGTAGCCAAAGGCTTGTCCTTCGGGAGTTTAATCCGGATAAGTATACTATATGCCGTAGGGCGCCCTCACGCGACAGCAATTGCAAGACCGAGGTTGAACCAGCCCCCATTAATTCCATTTTTCAAAATGGTTACTTTTTATCTTTCTTCTTGATATTGACGACTGCGCCGTTGTCAACGTCCACCGCCGGTTGAACAAAGAGGTAACGTTTGATCTTTTTTGTGGATGTTTTAATGAATTCATCCTCACGGATACGGAAAGCTTTGACACGTTTATACTCGGCGATATCACTACAGAGACGATTTATTTCTACCTTTATAATCGAATTCAAGTCATCCTGCGTGAATTCCTTATCCAGTATTTCCGCCTGCTGTTCAAGGAATTCATAGTCCGGGACAATAACCGCTTCAACCGAGTCTACCAACTGCTTTTCCGAGTCCGATGAGGATCTGCCCATTACCAGGACTTCGGCAATGTATGGGCTTCTGAGGAGCAAGGCTTCGATTTCTTCGGGATAGATATTCTTGCCGGCGCGAGTAACAATTAAGTTTTTTACACGACCGACAACGTAGTAATATCCTTCGGTATCTTTAAAACCCGAATCGCCGGTGCGGAACCATCCATCTTTGGTAAAAACCTCCGCTGTGGCTTTGGGATTTTCATAATAACCCTTCATAACCATCGGACCGCGCGCAAGCAACTCACCGATTCCTCGGCTGTCAGGTTCGGATATTTTCAATTCAGCTCCCGGAATTGCTTTCCCGATGGACGCATGTTTAGGCTTTTCAGGTGGATTAAAAGCTAAGACTGGCGAAGTTTCTGTCAAGCCATAGCCCTGGAGGAATTTTATACCTAATGACTCAAAACCATCGCCAACTTCCGGCGGAAGCGGTGCGCCACCCGACACAAATAATCTTAATGATGATAAACCGGCTTTTTCACGCAATCCCTTAAAAATCTTTCCCCCCATATTGTAACCGAATGATTTGCGTACGAATTTCACCGCACCCAGGCTGGTGCTGAATATGAGCCTGGTGGAACGCGGTTTCTTCTCTATCGCTCTTAGCAGCCCCAAATACATTTTCTCGAATAACAAAGGAACGCCCAGCATTATAGTGCACTGATTGTTGCTGATATCCTCCAGTATTTCCTTTGATTTTAAGGAGCGGGCATAGGTAATACTGGCTCCACCAGCCAAAGGAGTTAGAAACCCACAGGTGCATTCGAAAGCATGATGAATAGGTAATACCGAAAGAAAATTATCCCAGGTATAAAAATAAATACTATTTAACATACCATAAATATCGGACAGGATATTATGATGAGTCAGCATTACGCCCTTGGATTGTCCGGTGGTACCGGAGGTGAATAAGAGCGCAACCGTATCATCTTTATCGCTATCATGCCATACTAAGTTCTCCGAGATACCTTCATTACCCAATTCACTTAATTGCAACATCGGTATGGCGGAATCATTATCCGTATAGCTACTATGATCCATTGCAGCAATAAATTCCAGTTTGCGAGTTGACATTTCGCCGCTCTGGAAATCGGATAAGAATTTATCTGATGTTATAACAGCTCGGGCGCCGGATTCGCGCAATATATGACGTATTTCGGTAGGTTTGAGTAACGCATCGAGGGGGACGTTTATCGCTCCTATTTTGAGAATGGCGAAATAGGTCATTCCCCATTCGGGACGATTTTCGGAGAGAATACCTACCCTGTCGCCCGGTTTTATACCTTGGGCAATCAGCCCCGCCGCTATTCTTTCAACCTCTCGGTTTAACTCGCGATAACTGATAGTCTTGAACGAACCGTCCTTAAACGCTCGCATAGCGGGAAGATCGCCATAATATTGAACGCTCCGCTCCAGCATCTGCGGAATGGTAAGATCGAGGATCTCCTCGATCTTATCTATACCGGGATTCTCGTTGGTTCTCGCGACTGCAGCAACTTCCATAAATATAATTAAAGCCCAATTGTATCATATTTGTCAAGTTATTTATTTTAGCCGCATACAGTTTGAAATCGCGGTTGTACTGCGCTCCTTTCTGGTTCATTGATTTACTGTCGGGTGGGGGCACCCGACAACACGGAGCAAATTATAAAACATTCATTTCACGAAATGATCTCAATTAACAGGATTATCAGGTAAAACCGTATTTTAAATTGCATAAATAGCTCAAACGACCTATAATCCAAAGTTAAATCATAATCATTGAAGAAGGAATTATGGATTGCCCGAAATGTAAAAATCCCCTTATCGCGCTGGAATTAGAACAGATCGAAATAGACCATTGTACCGATTGCGGAGGTATTTGGCTGGACTCCGGAGAACTTGAGCTTCTTTTCAATGACTACAACAGGGCGGTCGAGTTCATTGAATCGTTCAGCATGAGTCAGGATTCCGGCGAAAGGAGCATTAAGTGTCCCATCTGTTTGAAGAAAATGGAGAAGGTTTCAGTTCCGACCGAGCAAACAATCCTGATCGACCGATGTATAAATGACGACGGACTGTGGTTTGACGTTGGTGAGTTGGAACGAACGCTGCGGTCGGGGAAGCTGGATCCGGATAATCCGGTTTTTTATTTGCTTAAAGAGATGTTCAAGAATAGAATGGAAAGATAGGAGAATATACATGATTGCTGCATTAATTATAATCGGCATTATCGTCTTGGCTGCCGTTTTCGCTATCGGGAATTATAATTCCCTGGTGAGATTGCGTAATCAGGTGGATAATGCCTGGTCACAGATCGATGTCCAGCTAAAACGGAGACATGATCTGATCCCGAACCTGGTGGAAACCGCTAAAGGTTATATGAAGCACGAACAGCAGACGCTGGAGAATATCACCAACGCTCGCGCTAAAGCAATGCAGGCCGATTCGGTTGCGGATAAATCTGCCAAGGAAACCGAATTATCCGGTGCAATCAGCCAGTTTTATCTTGTAGTGGAAAACTATCCCGACTTAAAAGCTAATCAGAATTTCCTGGCGGTTCAGGAAGAACTGACCTCCACCGAAAACAAAATTTCTTTTGCGCGGCAGGGATACAATGACCAGGTTCTGTTTTATAACAACAAAATCCAGATGTTTCCCTCCAACATTATCGCCGGTATGTTCAACTTCGGTAAACGCGATTTCTTCGAGATAGAAGATGAAACAGAAAGGGATGTACCACGCGTAAGTTTTGATTGATTATGTGGGAATTAATCCGAGCCAATAAGAGAAAGTCGTTTATCCTGATATCCCTGATGGGGACGGTGCTTCTACTCCTGGGATATGTAATAGGTGAATTTTACTCCCCCGGCGCCGGTTTCGGCGGGATGGCTATAGCTTTCTTTGTATGGGCAGGTTTAGCTCTGTTAAGCTATTACTCCGGCGATTCCATACTGCTTATGGCGAGTAAGGCAAAGGAAGTTACACATGAAGTCCATCCTCAGCTTTATAACGTGGTTGAGGAGATGAAGATAGCCGCCAACCTCCCTAAGATGCCGAAGATTTATATCATCAACGAAGAAGCTCCAAATGCTTTCGCTACAGGAAGGAGCCCGGATAAAGCGGCGGTGGCGGTAACAGCGGGATTGCTGTCGCGGCTTAACCGTGATGAACTGCAGGGAGTTATCGCGCACGAGATAGCGCATATTAACAACCGGGATATACTTTATGTTACAATGTCGGGCGTTATGCTGGGGGCGGTGGTTCTGATATCGCAGGTGTTTTTACGGAGTCTGTGGTTCACCGGAGGACATTCGCGGCGGTATCGTTCCCGGGACAGGAATGGAGGAGGACAGGCGCAGATGATTATGATGGTGGTTGCGATTGCTTTTGCTATTTTAGCTCCTATAATGGCTCAGCTCCTGTATTTCGCACTATCCCGCAAGCGGGAATATCTCGCTGATGCCACCGGCGCCCGGCTGACTCGTTATCCCGAAGGATTAGCATCGGCGCTGGAGAAAATATCCAAAGGTAACATGCAGATGAAATCCGCTAATAAAGTGACCGCGCCGATGTATATCATAAATCCACTTGCCGACGTTAAAAAGCAGTTTTCCTCGTGGACAAGCACTCACCCTCCCACCGAAGAACGGATCAGGATTCTTCGAAATATGATGCACGGCGTGAATTATAAGGATTATCAGGATGCTTATTCAAAAATCAAGGGGAAGAGCGATAACGTCATTCCGGCTTCCGGACTAAAAGATCAGGAAAGAATCGATACGCGTACAGAGGGGCAGCCGGCCGAAAAGACGGATGATAAGAAGCAGAAAAGGGATCTGGGCGACTTAATGCGGAAACTGGATCAATATGCGTTTATCGCCTGCGCCTGCGGGTTGCGAATGAAAGTGCCGCCGGAATATAAGAAAGACAAGGTAAAATGCCCTCGCTGTGGAAAGGACAACAAGGTGCCGCCGCCGGAGTTAGTAGCAACCGCAAGCGCAGCGGCGGAAGCGGTCGATAAATCCTCCCGCAAAAAGTAAGTCGGATTCGGAATTCGGCGACAGCCGAATGGAGAAATCCGACGCGCTTACTTTCTAAAATAAAACATGTTTATCTGATGGATGCTTGCGCATTCATCAACTAAACATGCCACGCCATTGCATACGAATTGCGTCAGGTCGCCGCACCTGACGCCTGTTGGCAAATGAGTTGTCGATAGCGCGGGATTCCGATCCACTTTAACTACTTCAACAAGAGCATCTTCCGTGAGATAGCTTTATTATCGCCAAACTTCAGGTTATAAAAATAAACTCCCGAAGATAAATTATCCCCGTTGAAATCAACGCTGTATTCACCGGCGGTCAGTTTTTCATCAACCAGTTCCGCTATTTCCTGCCCCAAAAGATTGTACACCTTGATGTTCACATGCCCGTTCTTCGGTATCCCGAACTCGATTTTGGTGGAGGCGTTGAAGGGGTTGGGGTAGTTGCGTTTTAAGCAGCAATATGTTGGAAGCTGTGGATTTCTATTATCATCCAGTCCGGTCATAGGCGGTTCCCGGAATTCATAGTTACTTGTATTCCATCGGTCGTGCCCCGACTGAGGCCATTCCGCGGTCGAACTATCAAAGGGAAACCCCAGGTCGTACATATAAATATAGGCTTCTTCACCCAAATCCTCGTGCAAACTTACCGAACCGCAAGAAGATAATAGCAGGTTAGCGGTACCATCTCCATTGAAATCATGGATACAAGGCGATTCTAACCCGTTAATGGAGCGTACGGTTAGGGGCCAGCCGTCCAGTAAATTTCCTGAATAATCATACGCCCAGTAATGCGACCAGGTCGAATCAGAATTGCCATAAGATTGCTGTGAGCCTAACAGCACATCAGGATATGAATCGCCGTCCAGGTCTGCAATTATGGGATTACTGCTAAAGATATATTCGATTTCAACGGGCCAATTGGAGAGCATCGAACCATCGGGCTGGAAAGCCCACATCAGATTCCAGTAATCATGGTTAAAATCGAACCCGTTAGCAATAATTTCCAATTGACCATCTTTATTTATGTCTCCAACCACCGGTACGCTTCTGGGCATTCCATTGGACCAATAGTACGGCCAGCCCGGTTGAATAGAACCATCATGCCGATAAACCTCCAACCATCCCTCCGGCTCCCACTGTTCCAATCTATATGTGCTTATCAATACTTCAAGCCAGCCGTCATTGTCGATATCAGCTAATACCGGGTGTCCCTCGGGATAAACAAGGTATTGATTCTGCCGAAACTGGATAGGCCAACCTGGAAGTATATTCCCGAATCTGTCGAATGCGAATACATGGTTTTCGGCAACGGCGACAATGTCTACATAGCCATCCTTATCTAAATCGCCGACCCCCAGTCCAAATGCCACAAATCTATCGGGCCATATACTGGCATTAAATCCAATATACCTTTCCCCGTTCATTTTATAAACTAAAAATGATGTATCCGCGCACTCGTTCGCATCCGTATAAACCGCAAAAAGAATCTCCGGTGTCGTATCTTCATCCAGATCGGCCAATACCGGACGGCAGGGGAAGGTAGTGCCTTCCGGCTGTTCTATTTCCACCGGGAATCCGGGCGCTTCCTGACCGAAGACGTTGAATGCGTGCAACGTGTTACCGTTAAAACCACACCCCGCCCAGTGCCCTTCTATTCCAATAAACTCTTCTAATCCATCGTTGTCGGCGTCATATATCAATAAAGCCTCCATGCCAAACTGTCCCTCTAATTGAATAGGGAAGTCGGGAAGGACATCCCCATCACTATTAAGCACAAAAACGCTTGAATCCACTAATCCAAACGGTATGAGTGAAAACAAACCGTCCGGAGACTGAAGATGTGTCAAACCATCATACGGACCTAAGGACCATCTCAGTGTATCCGGGCTGAAATGATACCAGGGCCAGCCGGGCATTAGTACCGGCTCAGCAAATGAGATACCGCATAAGATTGAAAGAAGTGTCAGGAGTAGTATTATTCTCACCCTGATCATTTTGTTCTCCTTTAAAATGCACTCCAATTATTTAATTGGAGTGCACGCATAGTGGAGTTACTCACCAAGACTCATGGTGCTAACCGCTTGGCGAAGGATATCATTCATCCCCTCCCGTAGGGTTCTCATCGGCGCACGGATACACATCTTGCTCAATAGTTGTATCTTCCGGTAGGTAGACTCTATACCAGGTAACGTTTTGAGTTAAATAGTGTATACACTTAATTCGGTACCATCCCGCATCCCCATTAATATATGGCAAATAGTAACGATGGGGCACAGCTTGGCTTATATAGTCCCAAACACCAGTGTAGGTATAGTCGTCCTCGTACAACTCACATCTGTCGTTCTTATTGTATGTACAGCCTATCCAATAGATGCCATCTCCTCCTACTCTTACTCCGCAATAGGCATCTGCCCCACAGAGAGTTGCAAGTATAATCCAAGTAGCTAACGCCGTCATAGTTAGAATTAGTGATTTCGATTTCATTTTATTCTACCTCCAACGTATTTCCTTTATAATTCTCTTAGATTAAACACTTCAAAAACCAATCACTATAAACCGACCGGTGGGCCGCGAGCTGGCGATTCAGGTATATCTCTAACTGCCCCCCCCTCAACGGTTTATATTTATGGCTTCTCCGTCGCCCGTGCATATTACTCTACAGCATAATTGTTATAATCTACATAATAATATAAATATTTCATATAATTTTGTCAAGGAATTACTGTAATAAAATAATTATTGTTTCAGTATTTATGCTAATTCCCTTACCTACTTCAACAACAGCATCTTCCTTGAGATGGTTTTATTATCACCAAACTTCAGGTTATAAAAATAAATCCCCGATGAAAGGTTATCCCCGTTGAAATCAACGCAATATTCTCCGGCGGGCAGTTTTTCATCAACCAGTTCCGCAACCTCCTGCCCCAAAAGATTGTACACCTTGATGTTCACATGCCCATTTTTC
>WJIR01000243.1 GCA_014730175.1 Candidatus Zixiibacteriota bacterium | reverse complement strand
GCCGATGCAAGTGAATTCCTCAACTCTGTCGAAGCTATCAATCTTTCGATACATTCCGCTGTCTTTTGCACATCACCCGCCTGGGTCAGGTAACCATCAATGTTGTTCGTAATCAGCTTACCGATTGACCCGGTATCAGTTGCAACTATCGGCTTTCCCGATGCAGCAGCTTCGAGAATCGTTAAGGGGGAACCCTCGGTCAACGACGGCAAGCAAAAAATATCAATAGCATGATAAAAAGAACGCATATCCTCAATATAACCTGCCAATACTAAGCTGTCCTGAATTCCCATTTTACGTGCTGTCTCGATTATCATGGATTCCTCGGCTCCCGACCCCGCGATAACTACCCTAACTTGCGAAAGTGCATTTGATGGCAACATACCGACTGCTTTTATCAAATTAACATGCGCCTTCTCCACCGATAACCTTCCCGCAGAACCGATTACTATCTCGCCTTTCCCTATTCCCCATTTCGATCGGAAATCAATTTCGGGAGGTTGGGCAAAATATGCAAAATCAACCGCATTTTCGATTACATCAACCTTCACTGATTTAACACCCGATTCAATTAATCTCTCTCGGACACTTTCCGAAACAGAGATTATTTTATCAGCGAAATGCAGGAAGAATCGACCGGCTTTCTCGTTTAGCTCCAATCTGGAGTTAGTAGCCGCGAAACCATGAGCTGTCGCAATAACGGGGATGCCGGTTAACTTAGCCGCAATTATCCCGATTATATCCGATCGATAGCCGTGAGTATGTAAGAACTTTACATTATGGCGTTTGATAATCCGCATCAATCGCTTTATATCGCGATAGTCCCACCTGCGATAGATAGGAATCCGGTCGATTTTACACCCATACGTATCCACCGCCCGGAGGAATTCGGTGCCGGCGCCGTCCGATGCCCTCACGAACGATGTCACCCTCAAATCATACCGACTCGATTTACTTCGGCTCAGCAAGTTCAGGATAACCTTCTCCGCTCCGGCTATATTCATTGCTGCAATTAAATGCATAACCACCGGTTTTCCGCAACATTGATGCGAATGTTCGGTTCCTCCCTTTTCATATCGGCAATCATGTTTCCCTTTTCTAAATCCGTAAATGCGGCTATCGAATATCGTTTCAATATCACCCACACGGCTGCGCCAGGAATTAGCGCAAGCTATACCATCTCGAATTTCAATAGCTTTCGGATTATTCTCATCAAGAGAAGTCCTTATCCCCTCTTCAAACTCCGAGATTGTTTTTGCTATCAACAAACCATCCTTATATGGATATACTGAAGGCAAATCAGCACAGACAATCGGCTTTCCCGATGCCATATATTCCAGTAATTTTAATGGATTAGCGTTCCGCGTTATCTCGATATCCCTGTACGGAATTAGGCAAACATCAAATCCCTTCAAATAGGTCGGAAGTTTTTCATACGGTCGGGAACCCAACAAATGGACATTCGGTAAATCCGAGATCAATGAGGTGTCGGTATCACAGGGACCAACCAGAACCAGCGACCATTCGGGATGCTTGATGAAAACATCTCTAAGCATCTCGAAATCAAACCAGTCCCTTACCAACCCATAGTAACCTATTCTGGGATGAGGAATATGCTTTAAATCGGTCGGGATGTCATCATCGGTCAACCGCTGCGTTTGCGCAAAATGCTCGTAATCACATCCGTGAGGAATCTTATATATCAAAGGATTGAACCGGGATTTTGACTCCTGCAGTTTATCCGATACTACTAACAAAAGGTCTGAGTTGACCAGTAAATCCCGTTCCAGTCTGCCAACCAATCCCTTATCCAACTGTGTAAATTCCGAGAATTCGTCGCCGATGTAGTACACGTTGGCAATCTCACCAAGTGAATTAATCATGTTTGCGGACGAGGGGCAGGATGACCATTGGATAAATTCCCTGATGCCGTTTTTCCTGAGGAATCCCTTTATCATTAACTTCAGTATATGCTTGTTAATCCATCGAACCAGCGAATATTTATACAAAGGAATAACCAAAGGGGTAACTACATGAATATTCGGCTCCACCTCTCTGACACCTTGTGTAAATCTCTTGATTTTTGAAAATATCCGGCTTATATCGCCGGAACTGGTTGTGGGAGGCCTTAATCCCAGGCTATCTATCCATAGTATCGGGTGAGTGGCAGATAACCCTCTCATCAAATGCTGAGTGGATGACGGCAGCCTTCCCCAATCCTCTGCGTAACATACAATCGGAATAGCTTGATTCTCGTCATCGGTATCTCGCCTGAATTCCGATGGCCTCCGTATGGTTTTTGATTCGGTAGTTTTAATAATTAAACCTATGAGTAGATTATAAGTTTTAGCGACCACAACACGCTTATCCCCCGCCCCTGGCGAGACACTCCGTAGAGCTAATCCCTACACCCTACGCATTTCAACTTCATCCCGTTTAACCTCCCGCAACGGTTTCGCTGGTACGCCGGCGGCAACAGTATAAGGCGGAATATCTTTGGTAACCAACGCATTACAGCCAACCTGCGCAAATTCGCCTATTGTCACTCCAGGCATCACGGTTACATTGTGCCCTAAAAGCGCTTTGTGTTTGATATGAATCGGGCTTGCTATATGAGGAAAGCTGGAGGTATTATGCACAAAAAGAATACATCTCCAGCCGAGCCCAACCCCCTCATCGATTCTGACGAGTTCCGGGAAAATATCATCGATCCAGGTCTCCCTGCCAATATATATACCGCTGTCATCCTTCGCCAATTGCACTCCCATGTGACGATAAAGCCGGTTCCTCATACGCCAGCTAAAAACCCACTCGCGAGTAAATTTATTTAATATCCTATAAATCGGCGCCAGAAGCCGTAACCGCCTCGGCCGCATCTTTATATATTCTTCGAAGTTAAAGACTTCCGCCATTTCGTTTCCTTTATAGTTGTATTCTTCCTCAACCCGGATTTCAGATTCTTCCGTATAAAACTAACGGTCCTTTCAATATCGCTATCTTTCACCCCAAAATGCGTCGGCAACGTAACCAATGTACTGGCAATCCGGCGAGAATCAGGACAATCCTGCAAATCCTCGGCTAAATTCGGTTTTAATACCGGAATACCGCTAACAGTCCCCGGATACATCCCCGATATCCCTAATTTATGCCCTTCGTTTAATATATATCGTCTTGTTTTCTCGTCAGTTAAAAGGACCGGAAAGCGAAGATATCCGCATGATGCGAATTTCGGAGGTTGAAAAATCCCAATCCCATCCAATCCATATAGCGCACTCATGTATTCTTTCGCAACTTGGCCTCTCCGCTCCGTGATCTCCGTTAAGCCCTCAAGAGCAATATTACCTCGTAATGCTAAATCATCGGGCAACTTATCGACCTGAAATTCCGGATCATAAACTGTTTTGCCTAAATTCATAAATGGCATTGCATCCGGGATCCAGTAAAGACGCCTGTTAAACATCAGCTTGAATGTAAG
>WJIR01000242.1 GCA_014730175.1 Candidatus Zixiibacteriota bacterium | reverse complement strand
GGAGGATCTGCATACTCGATTGTCGCTGCAATATAGGTATTACGCCCCACATAAAAACTTCCCTGTCCCTTTAAAGTACCTTTAACCACCAAATCACCGGTGATCACAACGGGACCTTCGACTATAACTGGACTGGAATCGGTTCCCGATAACACTACATTACCATTTTCGCCTGTGCTATCTCCCCAGGCTCCGGTGAACAATACTTCCGAATCCTGCAGTATGCCATCACCATTATCATCGACACCAACTTTACCCGCGTCACCTCCTAATTCGCCTCGCGCTAATTGCTCATAATACGGATTCAATTCCTGGACATTACCGTCCTCGTCGGCATCTGTGGGATCATTCAGATTGGGCATTGGAAGTGTTGCCGGATCCCAGATACTATTATCCACACCGGCGTAGCTATGACGATTTTCGTCATATTGAGCCATTCCGTTATAACCAGATCCATTGGTGGGAAATACATAACCTCCCGCATATACACCACCTCCGCTTGATATATCGCCGGAAAACGGATTATAAGCGGGATTTCCATTACCGGTGAAATATCCGCTTAGAACATCAAAATGACCGTTGGCTCTCACGTTACCGTTAGCAACAGCGCCCCCGGACGGGAATCCGGCAAACCAGCCGAAATGGTTCATAAAATACGAATAATCGAAAACGCCGGACGGCGCTATCCCGACTCTGACCAGCGCCGAAATCGTGGTCGACTCCGCGCTTCCCGAATAATTACCGGTTGCTGTTACTTCCACATCCCTGCAGTCTATAAAAGGCGCTATCGCTCCGGGATCGGTTACGCTCCCTATCTGCACCGTGTAATTACAATTACTACCCAACGATGTCGAATTGAATACTACTGAATCTTCGTAGTTATCTAACCAACTGAACAGATCCACCATCGGCGCGGTGTTCTCATCCATAAAGTTAGCTTCAATACACTCCTTTACCGCTCTCTCAAGACCGGCTTCCGCCACATAAAACGCCTGCTTGGAACGTTTCTGGTTCCCCGATATCCCCATATCAGTATTGGACGTAATTACCGCTGATATCCCGATAAATGAGAGTAAAACCAGCATCGATAGCGTAACCACCAGCGCACTCCCGTTTTGATTTCTAATATTTCTTAACATAATTATCCCCCTTTTTCATATTCAATTATTCCTGTTCCCAGGCAACCGTCGCAACTCCCTTTACACGGGAGAGATAGATCGAGTAGTTCGATTCCCCACTACCCCAATTAGTCAATCTTTCGTCATGATTGAGATTAATACTGGTTCCATATACTATCATCGCTTCATTGCGTGCAACCAATGAACCGTTAATGTTTGAGTTATCCAAAAAACAACCGGCAATTGCGTGATTTGTGTAGAGAACGCCATCTATGTCCCCAACTCTGTTATCTGCGAATTCAGAAAATGAATTCTGATCCGGATCAGTAGGGCAATTCAGATAATCGTTTGGATCCCAACTTCCGGAAAGCTCAAAATCGTTAAATGAATATCCGCCATCATAATCGCCGTCGCCATCGACATCCTCACCCGAACCCGGCACGACCGAAAACCCGCTTGGGATTGTAACAGTCCCTCCGTTAATGCTTAAATCAGCGGTGGTTCTTTCCCCGGTGCTGTTGTTCAGTAGGTCGACAGTCCAATAACCGTCCCGTTCTTTCTCGGAATTTCCATAAGGATTGGAGTCGGAAGTCTGATCACCAAACACGCCGTCGGTTCCGACATCCTCGCTGCCGTCATTACGATAATCTCGCAGCCATCCTCCATTGTCGGTAATATAGTGCTGCCACGAACTTGTAGTATAATCGGCAACCACAACATTTTCCCTGGTCTGAAAACCTACTATATCTTTGTCCGAATTTGCATCAATCCAGTCGGAAACTCGCTCCGCGTATTCTTCGGGAGTCTCCGAACCATAATTGTAGGTCGGTCTTTCCGATGGCGGATCCGCGTATTCGATAGTTCCGGCAACATAGGTATTTCGTCCCACGTAGAAACTACCCTGTCCCTTCACCGTGCCCTTAACAACCAGGTCACCGGTAACCACAACCGGACCTTCCACCATGATAGGCTTGGAATCGGTTCCGGAAAGCACCGCATTGCCGTTTTCGCCTGTACTATCTCCCCAAGCTCCGGTAAATAACACTTCGGAATCCTGCAGCACACCATCGCCATTATCATCGATCCCGACCCTACCGGCGTCCCCGCCAAGTTCGCCTCGCGCAAGTTGTTCGTAATATGGATTCAGCTCCTGAACATTTCCGTCTCCATCAGCATCTGTCGGATCGTTTAAATTGGGCATATCGATAGTAGCTTGATCCCAGATGCTGTTATCAACACCTGCATAACTATGTCGATTTTCCGAATATTGCGCCATTCCATTATAGCCCGACCCGTTACTTGGGAACACATAACCACCTGCATAAACTCCGCCGTTGCTGGCGATATCCCCCGTAAAAGGATTGTATGCCGGATTACCATTGCCGGTGAAATACCCGCTCAAAAGATCGAAATGACCGTTCGCCCTAACATTTCCGTTGGCAACAGCTCCGCCCGATGGGAAACCGGCAAACCATCCGAAATGGTTCATAAAATACGAATAATCAAAAACGCCGGATGGCGCGATCCCGACTCGAACCAACGCCGAAATCGTGGTCGACTCCGCGCTTCCGGAATAGCTGCCGGTAGCTGTCACCTCCACATCTCTGCAATCGATGAATGGCGGAATAGAGCCGGGATCAGTTATGCTTCCTATTTGCACTGTATAGTTACAATTATTCCCCAATGATGCGGAGTTGAACACCACCGAATCCTCGAAAGCATCCAGCCAACTGAACAGATCCACCATGGGAGCCGTATTCTCATCCATAAAGTTTGTTTCTATACATTCTTTTACCGCTCTTTCGAGCCCTGCTTCCGCTACATAAAATGTTTGCTTGGAACGTTTTTGGTTTCCCGATATTCCCATATCAGTATTGGATGTTATAACTGCAGAAACTCCGATAAATGAGAGCAAAACCAATATCGAAAGTGTAACAACCAGCGCACTCCCATTATGATTTCGTATTAAATCTAACATTATTACCCCTTGATATTACCGAAACTATAAGGTTATCGATCTATATGTATCATAACTCACCGAACGGACAATCCCCTGCTGGTCTGTCCAACTTACCGTAACCTGTATCCAGTATAAGCCCGCAGGGACGGACCCGTCCGATGTTGAATCATCGACTCTGGTCTGACGCGTGTATTTATTATCTATATTGTTAGTAGTTTCGATAAACGGAATCGGCGAAAAACTGGGTACCGTTTTTAAATTCTCAATATAATCCGATGCAATGATATTCGCCGACGTGAGTTCGTGCGCGAAGCTGTTACCGGTCATCGACGTCACCATAAGCGGCGCCAGACCCAGAAGCCCGATAGTCAATATTATCATTGCCATCAGTACCTCGATTAACGTAAATCCTTCTTTATTCCTTAAAATCCTTCTTAACATGATATCCCCCTATAAATTCCTAAGCTTAACCCTCATGGAATAAGTCCTTCGCCGATAATCTTTAGCCGTCGATTCGTCCACACTCGTGCTGCGCGCGGTTACATCAACCTGTACTAAATCCGTAGAAATAGCCGTTATGGTTAAATCTTCGATTCCGTCGGCGTAAGTCTGAGGATTATCGTTCACATCTTTGATAAGAACAGGATTCAGGCTATCACTGTCATCCACGTAATAAACGATATCATCACCGTGGTGATTTATCGTAAGCGTATCAGGACCGTTGGGATTCTCCCCGATTACACAAGCAGCGACGCTATCCGGCGTATTGAATCCGCATTGACGGAGATTAAAAGCTATCTCATCCATCGTAGCCCTGCCGCGCTGCTGCATGTCGGATACCTGTTCCTGAACTATAAGCTGTTCGTTCTGAGTAAGATAGGCATCCATAGCGATAAATGTAATCAAACTCGCCAGAACGGATGCTATCAACAGCTCGACTAAGGTGAATCCTGCATTATTTTTCAATTTCAATTTCATTTCTTCTCTCCCCATTTCAGTCTGATTTCAATGCAAAGCGTATGCCAGCTATTGCTTCCAGAAACATGCCGCTATTCCATTGCTGCAAAACAAATTACAGCCAGCGCCTAAATCAGTGTTTTCTTGGATCTGTATATATTATCGGTAAGTTGGGTGAGGATATGGGGAAAATCCAATAGGTTTCTTAATGTACTTCATAAAATAGGAGGTAGAGGATGTCAG
This sequence comes from Candidatus Zixiibacteriota bacterium, assembly GCA_014730175.1. Classification (GTDB taxonomy): domain Bacteria; phylum Zixibacteria; class MSB-5A5; order UM-FILTER-46-8; family UM-FILTER-46-8; genus WJIR01. The sequence goes on along the minus strand of WJIR01000242.1, from coordinate 5,556 downwards.
AGGATGAAGGAGCCTGCTAAAGGTGGCGTCAGATCGCTGCAAATGACCCATTTTGCCGTCAGCGCCGGAACGCCGACCATCGGATCGACAAAATCGTCAAGCCCTCGCCGGACTGGACCTACCGGATTATCCCCAGCCAATCCCCCAAAAGAAACTGTATTCTGCCGATTAACAACGAGATGCGCGCCATTACCGTATAGCCGAAGGTACTGCCGAAGAATATCATCAGGAAATAAATCCCCGCTTTAGCGGTAACACCAAAGGCTCCTTCGTGTTTCCTGGAGAAAAAGAAATATACCAGAACCGACAATACGGCAATTATGATGACGATGTTCGAGATATTACTTAACGGGAGCATAGTAGCTTTCATCTGGGCTATCAAATGCGCTTGCATATATGCCGGTATAGCAATCCCCGCCCCCACTCCGATTATCAATGCCAAAGGTATCCTGGAGATGTGGGAGAATTGCTTTGTCACCCGCAGTAGCATCGCTATCCCCAATAAAGCCGGAATTATGTAGATTAATTCACCGTCAACAAAAAGAGGTATAATAAGTTTCGGTATTATGGTATTGCTGATTGTAATCACCACGAAATAACCGACACTAACACCGAGAAGGATATGTTCGGCAGTTTTATAGACAGGATTATCCCGGTACAGGAAGGAGTAGATAGCCAGGGTGAGGATAGCTGCGATAGTGGTGCTTATATCCATCAGCTTCTCTTTCCCCCGCGTTGTCTGAACATTATAATGTTTCCGATCGCAATCAAAACTATTATCAGAACGTGCGCTGTTGATTGAGCGTCCATACCGCGGGTAGCCAATCCGGTGCGGTTCAGCAACTTTTCGTATTCGGCTGCCCCTTTGAGCCCCGCAGCCAAACCCACTATCTGCTCTGATTGCAGAAACGGATACATGGTGGTTGCCATTACTGCGGTGATTGCAGGGATAATATTAACGCCATACCTCGCCTGAGCATAATTAACCCAGTAGATCGGGATATCGCCATCGCCAACCGAAATCACCGCCGCCACATTTTGGTAATTCCTGAGCCCCTGCATTATCGGGAAACCGCTGATAGGCCTGCCTGTATAATCGGTTTTGAACTCCCTGGTAATATCCTCTCCCAATGCTAAAATGGCAACCTCATGCTGAGGACGAAATCCCCAGAATATGTAATCCTCACCATACTCCTTATTATATTCCGCCCCTATTCGCCTGAGATTAGCATCGCCGACAGAGGTCCCTTCTGCTAAAAGAGCCATTCCACATACTTTCAGGTTTTTCCGGAAGCAATGGCGCAACAATGCTTCCGCCATCGGAACCATTTCCGGTAAACTGGACGCTTCGTGATCGAAAGAGATAATAACGACTGACTCTTCCGGCAAACCCTCGATATAATCGTATATATCTTGAACCTCTTTGGTTACTCGCAGCGGTAATCCAGGTTTGAATATCAAAGGGAGTACAACCGCTATTGCCATCAGTAAGAATATCAAATGCCTGGTATGAAATCTTTTCCCGTTCGCTTCAGCCATTATCTACGAACCTCCCAGATAGGTGCGTTCAATTCCAAGGATAACGCGCAGAGAGGTTGCGATCGAACCCAATGCGATGCCGATATAAATGCCCCGCCGGGCTGCCATTGACGGTACATTAAGAATCCAATCCGCAACCTGTGGTATAACCGGGGAGATTAGTTCCCCTATAGGAACTCTGCCTAACATTACAATTGTCGCAGCAATAAGAAGAAAAATCGCCTGAGTATTTCGCGCTCGGAATCCACGGAAAGCGGCGGAAGCCACGAAAAACGCCAGCAATGAGAACATGGTCGATTGCATCGGCGCCTGTACATTCTGGAAAAACCAGTTGAAGACTGTTCCCTCGCCATGTCCCCATATCAAACCGGCGATGCACATTGTCGCTATACCGGCAATAACGATTATGCTGAATGGTCTGTCATCGGATGATTTCCGGGTTGCGTTTACAGCGTGATGTTTCATCAGCATCAAAGCCCCCACCAGAAGCGCGAAAGCGTAGATAATCTGCGCCCATTCCAGAGTCATCTCATAGAATTCGGTTGACACACGATGCGGTACGAAAAACTGGATCAGCATGAAAGCGCCGAAGATAAAGCACACGATAAGTGGAATCCTGCGATACATTTAGCCTATTCCAAAAAGTTTCGAGAAAAATCCGATACCGGCAGTTTCCAGCACCGCTCCCAGTATAATAGCGCCACCGACGATAATTTTGAGCCAGTCCTGCCCCTTTAACGATCCCAACACCATCGGATCTTTGGAAAGGTATCCCGATGCTGCGAAATACTCCTCGCCGATAAGGAAGTAGTCGCAAGCGACGATGAAAAACGCAAGCTGTATGGTGGAATCGGTACCGGCTATCTGGATGGCGCCAATCGAGTTTCCGGTTTCGGCGAGGATCAATGACTCCGCCTCGAATGTGCCAATAAATAAATTAGTGGCAGGTTTGCGCCGCACCATTATACCATCGACCGCCGCCGCGTAACCAAACTGGCTATCGGTAAGATAGAAAACATCATCGGGATTGTAGCGATCGGGATGACCGGCTTTCAGGTACGCTTCGTAAACCACTTCCTGCGCTACCGCCGCAACCACCGGCTCGCTATTCGGGAAAATCAACGGCGTATTATATTCCGCTGTTTTGGTAGCCACAGAGGAAAGTACATTCATCGATGCAATAGTAGCAACCCGCTGCATTTTCCCGCGCCCTGCCGAATATAAAATCGGCTTACCCATCTCGGTCGCACGCCCCACCGCATCATCTATAGCCTGCAGTCCGCCGATAGGTCGCAGATAGAATTTCTTACCCTTTCTACTCTCATAAATGTAATAAAATAGAATAACGCAGCAGATTATAACACCGATTAGAACGTTCAGCCGTTTTGTATTGAAAAACTGAGGAGATGATTTCACCGGTTCCGATTCGAAAATGAGCGCTTCCCCTTCCGGCGCGCTGAATACAATGCGGTATTTATATGGAATATTGTCCTTTACGGAATCATCAACGAAGACTGAATCGGTTACCGGAAGCACTGCCGCTGTTTCCCATCCCGCGGATTCCGCTACCTTTTGACGCTGGATATCCAGCGAAGTGAACTTATCCCGGGATTGAGCGATCACTTCACCGCCCCAGGTCACAGTAATACTGTTACCGCCATCATTGGGGGTATCATAAGTATCGATTGCCGCCTGGGCGGAAAACGGTATCAGCGTTAGAATAAGTAATATTAGAAACGGTTTATGTATATAAAGCACTTTATCAGTCAATCTTTTCGAACGTCCAATGCGGTATAACCTTACCCCTTATCGAGGATTGTGTCAAGTCAATTAGCCAGCAAATACGAAAAACGAGTTCATACAGGAACAATTACGGTATTAGTGGTTTTCTGTTTATAACAAGATCATTGGAACTACAGGAGGATTAGATGCAACTCGATATTGAGACAAAACTCAAGCTCAACAATAATGCGGAAATACCCATATTCGGGCTGGGTGTGTGGCGCACAGGCGTGGGGCAGCAAACCCGCGATGCCGTAACATGGGCGCTGGAAGCAGGTTACCGTCATATCGATACCGCCGCGTTCTATGGCAATGAGAAGGATGTCGGCGATGCGGTAAGGGATAGCGGTATGCCGAGAGAAGAAATATTTATCACCACCAAGTTGTGGAACAGCGATCATGGTTACGATAAGGCTTTGAAAGCCTTTGACACCAGCATGGATAAACTCGGTCTGGATTATGTTGACCTGTATCTAATCCATTGGCCTGAAGAGAATTTGCGGAAGGATTCATGGAAAGCGCTGGAGAAGATATATAGGGATGGTCGAAGCCGTGCGATCGGCGTAAGTAATTACACGATACGGCATTTAAAGGAGGTTTTTGATTACGGCGAGGTTATCCCGGCGGTTAACCAGGTGGAATTCCACCCTTACCTTTATCAAAAAGAGTTACTCCAATTTTGTAACGACAACAACATCAAATTGGAAGCCTATAGCCCTCTCACCAAGGGTAAAAAGCTGGATGATCCCAAGTTAGCGGAAATCACGCAGAAATACTCCAAATCACCGGCGCAGATTCTTATCCGCTGGTGCTTGCAGAAAAATGTTATTGTGATCCCCAAATCAGCGCGGAAAGAGCATATTTTGCAGAATGCCGATGTTTTCGATTTTGAAATCAGCGAAGGTGATATGGCGCGCCTGGATTCATTCAACCGCGATTACCGCTGCGCCTGGGATCCCAGTGATGCGAAATAATCAATAAAAAATATCCTGAATCATTTTCTCCTTATTCCCATCTAAAAACTAAAGAGTTTTAAAATGAAGTGAAAGGAGATAGTGATGAAAAAAGGCTTAACAGAGTTTTCCATAAAGCGGCCGTGGGTGATTATTTCGATTGCGGTGGTTATAACGGCGTTTTTCGCCGCACAATTTCCCAATATAAAAATCGATACCGATCCCGAAAATATGCTCCCGGAAGATGAACCGGCGAGGATTTTTGACCATGAAACCAAAGATATCTTTGGTCTTTCGGATTTTATCGCGGTGGGCGTGGTTGACGAAGGCGGCGCTTTTAATCCGGATTTATTAAATAGAATCTATAATATAACGGCTGAAATCGAGGATATCGATGGCGTTATTACCGATGATATCCTGGCGCCATCGACTGTGGATGATATTCGGCAGGGTTCCGGCGGTTCGATCGTTATCGAAACATTGATGAGCGGAGAGATCGAAACTCAGGAAGAGGCTGATTACATTTTTGGCAGGATCATGAAAAATCCGATCCTCAAAGGGAAATTGGCGGCTGAGGACGGTAAAGCGATCGCGCTCTTCATACCGATCGAATCCAAAGATATATCTCATCGCATAGCAGGTGAGATAGAAGATATCACCGGCAAATATGGCGGTGATGAGACCTATCATATAGCGGGGCTGCCGGTTGCCGAGAATTCATTCGGCGCCGAGATGTTCTCGCAGATGGCATATTCGGCTCCGGCGGCGATGCTGATTATTTTCCTGCTTATGCTGATGTTTTTCCGCCAGATGCGAATACTTATTGCGCCGATGGTGGTGGCGATGATGTCGGTAATATGGGCGATGGGGCTTTTGATATTAACCGGCAATACGGTACATATCATGTCGTCGATGATACCGATATTTCTTATTCCGATAGCGGTTCTTAACTCTATCCACATGATTTCAGAGTTTCACGACAGATACAAAGCTCATAAACAGAAGGCAGCAACGATACGGCATACTATCGAAGAGCTGTTCGTGCCGATGATATTTACGTCGCTAACCACAGTTACCGGTTTCCTTTCGCTGGCGCTGACTCCGATTCCACCGGTGCAGGTGTTCGGGTTGTTCGTGGCGTTCGGAATAGCGGTAGCCTGGCTGCTTTCCGTATCGTTGAATCCGGCAATAGCGATGCTGATCTCGGACAAAGCGCTCCGGAATTTCGGTAAATCCGATGATTCTCGCGGACCTTTAACCAGGATAATGCATACATTCCGTG
>WJIR01000241.1 GCA_014730175.1 Candidatus Zixiibacteriota bacterium | reverse complement strand
GTCAGCGCTGCAGCGCTGACCGGCTGACCGGAAACTGCTATGGATTTTCTTTCAGCGCCCAGGCGATAAGGGGGATGAGAATCTCGAAGTGTCCTGTGATAGTATACTTTTTACCGTCAGGTAGCGTGGGGCGGTTGACTACATTAGTGAGCGGACGATAATGCTGGATCATGTCTAAATTGGCTGCGGAGAAATTCCCTATTTTGCCATGAATATTGCGGGCTAAATTCAGGGCTTTGAGAAATACTTCGGGTAATATCACTGCCGATCCGAGATTGATAACCACGCCGCCATCGTTCAAATCCTTACAGCTTTCCGCAAGAATAAGAAAGTCTTCACCGCTAAGTTTGCCCCACTTTTTCGCATCGAAATCAGGATGTTGATGAATTGTATCGGCTCCAATAGCTACGTGAACCGTGACGGGAATCTCGTTGCGAACCGCAGCGGCAAAAATCGAAACTTCAATCAGTTCGGGATCGGCTTCGATAAAGGATTGCCCGAGAATGGTTCCCAGACCTTCGTTCCCCGATGCTCTGGATACAACCTCGTGCAGAAATTCCGGCGTCTCCGAAACCATCCCGAACATCCCGGATTGAAGAGTATCTCCTACATCCTCTGAACTTCTACCGTAAAAAGCGAATTCGTAATCATGGATCACGCAGGCGCTGTTTAATGCCAAATGAGTGATGAATCCGTTATCGATAAGGTCGATGATTACTGGAGCCAATCCTACTTTCAAGGAATGCGCGCCCATCATCAGGATGCATTGTCGTCTCTTATCCTTTGCTGATTCGATATCGGAAATCAGTCCTTTCAGCTCATTAGCCTTAAGGAATTGCGGCAAGCCGTCAATGAAATCTTCCATTGTCCAGTTGCTGGCGGGTACTTTTGCGAAAGCCTCCAGTTGAGATTTGGTTGGCCTTTCATTGAAGGAATATGTTTTGATACTTTTCGGATTTATCTTTTTATGCCTTTTCATCCCTTTACATCGCCGGTCGCTTATGGGTTACATTTTAGCCAAACGGTACCATACTAATTCGGTTGTTATAGAACCGATAATAACTTTGCTGGTCATCATTACAGGCATCTTGAATTGATCGTCAGTTACCCAGACTAAAAGCCGTCCCTTGTTTTCGAAAATGGCGGAAGTACGCAGCACCGGTTCCAGCAAGAGGCAATTAAATGTACCGGCGCGAGTTTTAACTCGCTGGCGTTTATGGACTTTTATCTCCAACGGGTAATTTTTCCTGTCCGTATGATTATTAATGAAAACCGGCTTGCCCACTTCGAGATCCAACGTCCTTGCATAATAAAAAGTGGAAAGCATATCCTGAACAAAGGGGTAGGTTTTGATTGTGTCATTCCCGGTGATTGCAAGATGGTTCACCTGATCAAAATTGGTAACTTTGTCATCTTCAAATCCGCCCTCCCGTATATGCTTCTCGAACCTGCACGGAAAAATGCCGGCGGTATCGATGTATGTTTCCACCTTATCCTCGACCTTAAAAAACAGTGAGAAGAAAGCGCTTGATTTTGCTGTGGATACCACATGATAGGTAGGATTCCCGCCGCAGTCGACGATTTTGTCAACCTCCATCACTGCGCTTCCGGCTTTGATAGGCCCATAACGGACGATAAATTCGAAGCGCTCGTCAACATCCCAGGCATTGTTTTCAATAGTTCTTGTCCACCATTCGGGGCTATCATACAGCGAATCGACATCATCAAAGTTCACGCCGGAACTATCGATATATTCCGCCAAGGAGTCCTTCGGGAAAGCTTCAATTTCATCCGGGCTGATCGCTTCATTTTCCGACCTGATATTTACGAAAATCGAAAGGATCAAAACCAAGGTTAAAACAAGTAATTTTATGATGTATTTGAAATAGTTTGGACTAATCAGCATTTTACTTCTTTTTACTGAATTCGATAATGGTCGGGAGCGCTTTGCGCAGGATCTCGTCCAACTCCAAAAATGTTCGGCTATATATTTCCAGCGATCCGCCTATCGGATCATCAACAGCTTCCATATTCAGATTATTTGGTTTTTCCGGAAAGCTCTTGACCAGGTATAACTTTTCATCAACAGGCGACACGCTGCGAATAGTCTTAAGATGATCGGGAGACATGGCTAAAACCAGATCACTTGATTCCAGCATTCCCTGGGTGAGTTTTCGAGATAAATGGTTACTGATATCAATCCCCCAATCGCGGCAGACGATTATTCCGTTTTCGGCTGCAGGAATACCATCCACAGCAGACGTTCCCGCCGAGGAAACTTCGATATTGTCAATACTTCTCTCTTTAAATAAGTGGCGCAGGATACCCTCTGCCATAGGAGAACGGCAGGTATTGCCTGTGCAGACTATCAGTACTTTGTATTTTTCGGACAAATTAACATATCCTTATTTTCATGTCATAATTGCCAACTGCACGCTCAATTTCCGAAGCTGATATATCGCCCTGACGCAATATTATAATTTCACCTTCTTTTACTTCTATAACCGTAGAAGGTTTGCCTGACAATTCTGTTTTACTATCGTTATCTATAACATATAATTCGGTAGTTTTAAAACTCTCTATAATCTGCAAAGCGCTAATCGCAGGTTTCTGTCCGTGCCTGTTCGCACTGGTTGCGGTCAGGAACATTCCGGTCTGTTTAAGCAGCTTGTTTATGACCGGTGCGCTGCTCTTGCGGATTCCGATTTTATCACCGATACAAACAGGGAGATTGGTCAGCATTTTGGATGGCTTAGCTACAACCAAAAGGGGACCCGGGAGGAAATTCCGCTCAATAGCGTTTAAAACTGTAGGAACAGGGGATAGTAATCTACTCAGTTCTGCCGAGGGTGGGACGAAGAGCGGAATAGGGCTGTCTTTCGGCTTCCCTTTAAGCATCCTAACTTTGTCAATTGCAGAAATGGAAGTCGCATCTGCTAATAGTCCGTACACGGTTTCGGTAGGCGCCGCAACCACTCCCCCATTGAATAGAATTTCGGCGGCTTTTGTTATTTCATCCCTCATATCAAAATTTTTGCTATTTGGATTCGAACTTTTCTCGGAGTACATCTTAGGGCGATTCTTGTAATTCCACTCTAACTACCCAGGCGCTGTCGTACCCCAGATCCCTGACCTTGCCAAGATACTCCTCTCCCTCCTCCAAAGTTCTAAAATCACCGATGCGAACTTTATAATACGGTTCATCGTAATCGAGATGGACAGGTTCATCGAAGAGACCGCTCACTTCGGCTTCAACCTGTTCAGCTTCCTGTAAAAGCCTCGATGCGAAAATCTGAACTCGATAAACATGTATCGAGGTTTCAGCGGAATCCTCCGGTGCGACATCTTCCACCAGATTAAATCTGTCCAATGGGGAACCGTTGTCCGTTCTTTCGGTTTCCAGTGGAGGCGGAACGACCAGCGTATCTCCTTCAAAATTTAGGGGATCAAAATTTCGCTCTGCTTTAATACGCACATCCTTTTTGGCTTCATCTTCATAATACGGGCTTATGCCGGCGCAGGAGAGAAACGCCAAACTTGAAACAAGAAAAACGATTAAATATAAGTTTGAGTTGATAGGTTTCATTTATACTCCTATAGATACTCCCGAAACTCCTGTATTTCGGAAAGCCGGGAGACCAGCTCTTTTATATCGGAAGCGCGCGTTTTGTGAGCAACCATGACGATCCCGTTGGTCTTAACAATTATCAGGTCAGAAACACCGAATGTTGTAATGATGCCATCGTTATCGTCGTTTACGACAGTGGTTTCAAAGGAATCCTCCAGGTGGGTTTTACCGACTGCCACATTATTATGGCGATCCCGCTCCATAAAGCGTTCCAGCGCCAGCCAGGAACCTACGTCGTCCCAGATAAAATCCGACTTAATTGTCAGGACATTGTCCGCTCTTTCTAAAATCGCACAATCCACTGATATGTTCTCGACATTCTCATAAATCTCCCTTTTGTGTTCTTCTTCCTTGCTTGTTCCGAGATATTTGCGGAGGCTCTTCAAATATTCATTTATCCCGGGCGCATAGGTTCCCAGCGCTTTTAGGATTGATTTAACACTCCAGATGAACATCCCGGAATTCCAGAGATGTTGACGATCATAGTAATACTCCTGGGCGACAATACGTGATGGCTTTTCCTTGAATGTCTTGACGCGATAAACATCTACACCTTCCACAGTATTAAAAAGTTCCGCAACCTGAATGTAACCGAATCCGGTTTCCGCTCTTGACGGTACAATACCGATAGTGATCAGATAGTCACCTGATGCTGCTACTTTCACCGCAGCCTTGAATACTTGTAGCAGTTTTTCAGCGGGTCGGATTAAATGGTCGCATGAAAGCACAATCATAACAGCGTTCGGATCGATCCCATGTATATAGGCAGCAGCATACCCGACCGCCATGCAAGTATTCTTCCCCTTTGGTTCCGCTAAAATATTCTCCGGCAGAATACCAGGTATCTGCGAGAGCATACGCTCTTTCATATCTTCGCTGGTAACAACAACCACGTTGCTAATCGGAATCATAGGCATGATACGGTCAACGGTTTCCTTTATCATCGATTTCTCGGATGTTAACTGCAAAAATTGCTTGGGATTATTGGAACGTGATAGAGGCCAGAATCTCTCACCGCGTCCTCCGGCTAAAACCACTGCATATATATTACTCATGATTTATCTCCTTCCATTATAGCTCGAATCCGAATTTAGTATAAGGATTAAGCGAAGTCAAGTCAATTGCCCATTACACACGATTAGTTAGGTGTCAAACATTCCCTATCTACAGCCCGATTACTCCCAGATAAACAGCAGCTATACCCAGCGGCATCAAAGCTTTTAGCGTTTGGGATATCATTGCGGCGTTAATCTCCCGAACTCTCAGTAATCCCCAAATTATTACAAATAATACGATATCGATTAAAAATATCAATATGGAATAGCCTATTCCATAGTGCTGTAAAATAATCGGCAACAGCGTAACTACTATAAAAACGGCTAAAACCATAGCAGTCAGCTTCCTCGAAAGTCCGATTCCCAATACTATCGGTAAAGTCTTAGCCCCCATTGCACTGTCACCTTTTATATCCTCAATGTCCTTAATAATCTCCCGTCCCAAATGCAACAGAAAAGCGAAAACCGCTGGCAGCCAAACCGGAGATAGTTCGCCGTACGCCGCCCCCCCATATAAGAAAGCCAAAGCAGCGGTGAAACTGACCATTATATTACCCAATAACGGGATGTTCTTTAGTTTAATATTGTAGGTGACCATGCAGACAATAGCAATAAGCCCGATGACTGATGTCTTAACGCCCAAAGATGCGCTCAGCACCAAAGCTGATAGACCCAGAATCCCCGACTCGATTATCGCTGATTTTCGGGACATTTTACCGCTTGAAAGAGGGCGGTCCGGACGGTTGATCCTGTCTATTTCGATATCAATAATGTCATTAACGCTGTTGGCGAAACCATTGAATAAGAAGCCGGCAATTGCAGCGATTATTCCGCTTAACTGATTAAATTCGCCTCCGGCGATAAAGTATGATATCCATACCGTTAGAGATGCGATAAGCCCATTTAATGGTCGCAGAATCTTAATAAACGGCGGTAATCTCAAAAATTATTCTCCAATCCGAAATGGAATTTGCCATCACTGAAGGAATCGCTCTCGCCCCATGCGAACTCGGCAATTAGCAAGCCCAATCGGGTTTTTGCGGCGAAACCTAATCCATAGCCATGCAGAAAATCATCAACATCCTGATTCATTTTGTTCTTGAAGTAATAGTAACCGTTATCCCCGAACAAGTAAATTCGACCATCGCGACCGGATAAAAGGCGATATTCGCTCCGTAGATACCCAATTGCGGAACCGTAATATCTGCCCTCCAAATAACCACGAACGGTTGAGCTGCCACCGATATTATACCTCTCGGAAACCGGTAAGTATCTATCACTCGGCGTTATAGCAGCGGCTCCGCCCGTGAAAAAGACCAAAGTTCTTCCGGTTAACGGAAACGCCCAAGAGCTTTCCAATTCACCGGCGGTGCGGTTTACTTCTGGCTCAGGGGGAATGTAATCATCATAAGGGCTGTAAATCCTTTTGTGGTATCTTACGAAAGCGCTGAAGGAGTATCCTTCATGCGGATTGTCAGAATAATCAAAGTAATCGCCTTGCAAACCTATGCTGAGAGAGTATCCGCTAAATCTCTCTTCAGGAAACAGGTCGGCTTTGCCCGGAGTGGTTCTTTCCATGCTTGCCTGAAATCTCAAATCGGTTGCGGGACTTAAACGATATCTAAGGCTTAATTGCGCGGATATTTTTACAAAGGAACTGTCTCTATCGATCTGATTGAAATCCAGCGTCCAATCCAGTGGCGTGCCGAGGAAGTATGGTTCTGTATACGAGAAATTAACTTCGCGGGAGTCGGGATTAGGGGATCTGTAGTGAATCTCTCCCCGTCTTCCGGTACCCATAATATTGTCGAGTATTATGTCAAGAGAACCGGAGAGGTATTCCTGTCGCGCGCCGGTTGAAGGTACATAGCCGAGAACACCATTAACAGTGGATGTTTTCCGCTCCTCCACGTGGAAGACCACCACGCCTTTCTTAGGCTGTCCGCTGAAGTACAAGAGCGGTTGCTGAGTTGTGGTTACGAAACGCAAACTCTTGATCCTTCGCACCGAGTTGTCAAGTTCGGAACGACTGAATAGAGCACCCGGTAATAACTGTATCTCCCTGCGGATAACCCGATCAGCGGTGACGCTGTTACCGGATATTAAAACTGTGTCGATTTTTACCGGAGGACCTTCATTGATAAAAAGGGTAACCTCAGCGGTATAATTAACATTGTCGGGAGTTATACCGCGAACTTCGATGGTGACGTAGGGATAACCAAACTCCGCGTATGTATCCAAAAGAAGCTTTATGTACCGATTCAGGTTCTCAGTGGTTGCGGGCGCGCCGCTTAATTGCCCGACCTGAGCGAGTAAATTATCCCGAGAGTAAATCCGCAAACCATCAAATTTTATATCCCCGAATGTATACTGCCTTTGCTCATCGATTTTAATTCTATATGCCGAATCGGTACGATCGATAAATGTTGAATCAACCTCAATAGAACTATCAAAATATCCGGCTGACTGATAAAGGATCGCTATTTGCTCAAGAACTGATTTCAGGCTGTCGTCGGGGGGAGCTTCATCCGAGAATGCAATCGCTTGTCTAAGCTGTGATTCAGTAAATGTCCTGTTTCCTTCAAATGCAAAATCTAATGCGGAGGCGTTCGATATCAGAGTGACGAAAATGATTACAACGAACGAGGCGATATTTAAAGGAAATCTCTTCATATTAAAAATCATACTTGACCTGCGCCCTGAGAAAATGCTGTTCTTTTTCCAATGGTCGCTTGCGCAGGTTATAGGTTAACTCACCGGAGCTGTTTTCACCTATGCGCAAAACGCCTCTTATTGAAACACGATAATTGACGCCTACCCTATTGCCCTCCGCAAGCCTGTAATTGAAAGTCTCGCCTTCGAGATTCTCCGACCAAACCCGGATAACTTCCGGATTTACATCCAGCCTGCCTTTCCGGGAGAAATTCCAGCGCAGATGCGGAAGGAACGACATAAGATAAATCGAATAGTTATCCAATTCCTCCTTATCACGGCGGAATTTAACTCCGCTTCCGACCTCGATCGCCGGTTGCGGTGTGTAGGTCAGGTCGGGCAGGAATATATCGGAAATTATCCGTAGATCGGTTATGCCGGAGACTACTCTATGCTTTCGGCTATATTCAGCCTCCAGGGACAGGACAGGAGTAAGAGCGTCCCTTAATCGAATCTCTCCGCTCCGCTCATCATCGTAATCACCGGTAAAGCCGCCTCCGGAATTTATGATTCTATTCTGTGAATAACGTAATCTTAACTCCCGCCTGCGATTGTTCGGTGAGGGGTAGACATAGAGGTCCTGCATAAATCGCAGATTCTCGTTGAGTAATACTCCATGGTCGACATCACGCCACGGATTTAACAGATCGATGAATTTGAGTCCGGTCTCCTCGGTACGCTGGTCGAATTCCAGGGTGGTTTCGGTTTTGATACCATTGAGATAGGGATTTTTCGTCTGCTTGCCGTCGTAGCGTATATTAACCGAATTTTCGACCTCGGAAACCGGACGGTATTCCCCGGCTTCCTCGATAATACGAACATAATCGCCGAAGGGATCAGGAATATATTCACCGTCTTCGTAACGATAATCGCCGGCGCCTTCGTCTACCTTTATAAATCTTTCTATCCGCAGCGCGCTGCGTGTGCGGTTGTACCTGTGATTATAACTGATGAGCAAAACGTTGGAGCTATAAAAACTGTTGAAGTATGAGAGGTGCTGACGATTATTAACTCCGGATATCTCCTTATAGGTTTTTTCCCGAAATGTGTATTGGTAATTCAGGTTCAGTCCCTTTGGTAAATCCCGAAGGGATATCTGCTCCTTGATCGTAACAGCTTCATCCCTGCGCAGCCACTTGTCAATATATGCATCATCCAGTTGAAGGGCATAGGTAACGGTGTTGCTGATTTTGCTGTGGGGAGTAATGGTTAAACCCGTCTCGTAAATGCTATATCTATCTCCGGTTTGCAGATTACCGTCTATATGTTTCACGTCATTGCGATATTCGTATCCAATCATCGGTTTGAGAATCCATTGTTGAATCTCGAAACTCGAGTTAGATTCCTGCAACCTTCCCACATGCTCAGAAACCGATCCCAGAGAATCTTCCTTGCTGGAATATCTGGATTCACGAAAATCACCGCGAAGGTTTGCTTGTAGGGGAAGCTCGAGATTGGTTCCGACTGACCACCTATCGGAATTACCTTGAAGTGCCCGTGACAGCCGTCCGCCCTGAATCTCAAAGTTGTATCGTTCGTTGTAACCGAAAGTAACTGAAGCTTCGCCAACGTCTTCGGTTGCATCTTGGTAATCTATCGGTAGGTTCCATTTGTTGTAATAATCGGATTCCCTGAATTGTGCGAATGGAGCATAGTTCTTGCCTGTGTGTCGATAAGAGGCATCCACCGTGACGGTATCGGGCAATAAAAGGGTCGATATGGCAGCGCCGAAATCGCTTTTCAAAATCAGAGCCGGATCGTCATACACCGCTTCATCATTCAAAAAGAGGTTTCTATTTTCCCGGCTATAGGCGCTTTCCATAGTCAGACGGAAGTTATCCGACGGATGAAACGCTCCGTCGACACCGTAAAGGTAATGCGATCTGGGAATCGGCAGCCTTACAACCGGCGCATACTCTCCGGAATCGATTCCCTGAAAAGAGTAAATACCGCGTCCAAGGTAGATATAATCCCCGTTACCGAAACCGACGTTGGAGAATGTAATCCGATACGCTCCGGAATCGACGCCGACATATTCATAATGGACATATCCGGTGGAATCGGTTAACCGGACATATTCGCCTTCTCCTTCCCCAACGAATTCAACACCGGATTTATATGCATATTCCGCCGCCCCGGCATCTCGAATCGCCTCCTTTTCCTCCTGTGTCAATGTTACGTTTAAGGGCCGGTTCTTGTCATCGGTTTCCGCAATGACAGTTGCGCCGAATGAAAATAATTCATTTTCATCCTGACGATAAACTCTCGATGTATAAAAACCTCGTGAGAAGTCGCGGCGCGAGTATTCGAATTCGACTTCGATTCTGGAATCGGAAGTGATTAGCCGCCTGGGAGTAAATGTTATATGTGCATTGGTATAATCGATAAAATAGTCATTATCCGAACCCCGCGTTAATTTCTCGCCGTCGAGAAAGACGGTTTCGGTTCCTGAGAGTATCACGATACCCCTGGCGCCGGAGGGGTCGGTTAACAGGTAAGGTCCCTGATCTCCCTCACGTCCCCTAAAGCGATTGGTAGTGAATCTACCGGCCGAGGAAGCTCCGGATAAAACTCCTCGGTTTGATTCGTCCATGTACTCCAGAGTCACTCCTTTTAACTTTTTATTGTAGCGCGCCAGTTTCAACTGGTCGAAAGCAACCTGAAAATCCCCCAAAGTGGCGATGAAGTTTTTGGAGGTTAGCTTAATAAAAAACCTATCCAATTCCTCTATTGTGCTGGATGTGCCTCCCGCGGCAGATTGAGCGCTCCGGTCGGAAACGTATGCGGCGGCATCGACGCCCCTGACGATAGGGCCGCGAACAGTTAGATCTAATGCTTGAGAGAGATCGGGATCGAGGCTGTTGCCAAACTCCACCGATAGAAGTTTGCTCCCGCCGATAGTTAAGCCAGGTTGAAAAACTCGAGTCGGTTCCGGTTCCTTGATGGGATAGTCAATCGAATCCGCCTGATACTGCCTTCGTAAGTCGATAGAAACCGGTTTGTAGAGGTAGTATGGATTATCCAAACGGAAAAAGAGAGGTTCGAATTTTACCGTCAGGGTGGTTGAAGAATCTATCGGCTCCACGGTCGTAATATATCCCTTGAGATAGTTAATTTCGTAATCCTCACCCCGCTGTAGCAACTCACCGTTTAAACAGACGGAATCAGAGCCGACAACAATCGGCTTGTCAGAGAGATAGTATGGTCCGCCGGTTCCGAATCCTTTAATCGTTACATCCGCAGCGAGCGAGGATAATGCTAACAGAGAAATGCTAATAGATATGACAGGGGCAATTAGAATGAGTATGCGGAATTTCGTGGATAAAACCACCTTAGTTTTGTCTTATCGGTTTCAGGATTGCAATCCTGTTGCTGCCCCGATCGGCAACGTACAGTTTATCGTCGGGGCTGAAAGCGATGCCGGTAGGTTGGTCAAGGGCAACTCCGTATTCGGCGCTATCCAGCAGAAACTGACCGTCGGACGAGAAAACAGCTATCGAGCCGAGAACGCTGTCGGATACGTAAATATATCCCCATTGATCAATGGCGATACCTATAGGATTTCTCAAATGCTCCGTGCCGAATTCCCCCATAAATTGTCCCAGTTCATTATAGACAACGATTCGACCATTGTCGGAATCTGCTACGAGAAGTTTGTCCGATTCGTTTTTCGCCAATCCCTGTGGCGAAGAGACCTCGCCGATTCCATAACCGAAACCACCGACTTCCGATTGATAGTTGAACAACGCATCCAGAATCAGTATCCGGTTTTTATCGGCTTCGCTTATGTAAATCTCTCCTGTCTGTGCGATATACAGATTCTGCGGCTGTCCGATGTTAACGGGGCTTCCGGAACCATCGTTATACTGCGCGAAATAGTCAACATAATTCAGATCACGGTCGTACCGAACCAATCTCCGTCTCTGGGAATCGGCAATGTACATGGTTAGTCCGTTCCCCGAAGCTATAGCTATCGGGCTGATAAGTTTTTCTATACCCACACTTATACCGCCCACCTCCTTAACCAGATTATACATCTCATCCAGCTTAATTACACGGCTGTTTCCCAGATCACAAATAAAGAGGTTACCATTCAGATCAAAGTCAACATCAACCGGAGCGCGCAAATTATCCGTTTCGGTCAACTCGGGACCGACAAACTCAAGTAATTCAATATATGTTGGCGGTGGATGCTCGATAGAATCGGCGATTCTAAGACTACCGCTGCTTCCTGCACAAGCGGTTAATAGAAGGGAAGTGAATACCGCTATAACTACGGCAATTTTGATAAGTAAAGACGAGGATAAATCAAAGCGATCCATGTGCGAATCTAATTAAATGATTTAATCAATTTAACCGATGCCTCGGGATTCTTGCTGAAGAGATTGGCGTCGTAATCCAACTTCCAACCGCTGAAGAAATCGAATTCATCCTCTTCCTCTTGTTGTCTTGATAGATATATCGCATCGGTGATACTAACCAATCTGTTCACAAGAGCCACACCGACCATAAAGCTGGAATTGCGGAATGCCCGTTTGGAGCTGTTCCTGATATCTCTATATCTATCCTGCGATTCCAGGCTCTCCCAGTGCCAGTAATAATCATCGGTGTAAGGGTAAGCTTCACCAAAAGGTAATCCTTCGATGGTGTTATACCAATCGCGACTCACATAGAACTGCAGATTATCGAAAAATTCATCATCCTTGCCCTCGGGATTAATCCCTGCGTAGACCTGAGCATAATTTTTGTAATCATCCTCCAACCAGTTACCGTAGATGCGAAAAGCAAAGAAGCCTCCCCAGATCAACGCCTCTGTGCCGAAAAAGAATGCGGCGCGCGACTTATTATCGAGATAATATTCGCCCGCTCCGGGTAGCAACGCAGATAACATGGCGGCTTTTAATCCCGACTTGTTGGAGCTTTTCTGCTTGGTTTCCTCCCAATTGAATTGCCCGTCCGATTCCTCGTTAAACCCATCTTCGGAATTAATCTCGTAATAAACGAGATCGCTAATGGGCGTTACTTCGTTCTGAGTGTAACCGTGTTGATAGGCGATTGTTATTACTAAAAGCAAACCCAGGATAGAAAGAGCAAGTTTTGTACTCATACCGAAGCACCTCAAAATCTAAAACCTCTTAATTAAAGTTAACTGGGGATATATCTCATCATCAGTAACCTTGGGAATCATTCTAAATCCCATATCACTGAAAAACTCCGATTTACTCTTGCTGTTATAAGCTTTGGCTGTGAGTGCTGCATCGAAACCGGATACGATATGGTTTACCATCGCCACCACCATAAAAGCGCGCGCTTTATCGAAATTATCATTGGCATCCTTGCGCAGGTTAAGGTAGTGTTCCCTGTGAGGGGTCAAAACAGGACCACCTTCTACGTAGTCATCCCATCCGCGCACAAACTGATCATACTTGCCGATATTTTCATAGTATTCGTAATCGTTGGTTGGGGGTAGACGGTGAGAGTACGATTCCTGCTGCTCGGTTGTGAGACTGTTCCACCAGATATTATAAGGTTCGCGAAACCAGTGATCATCTGCGTAAGCCCGGTAATCCTCTTCGCCATCTTCACCCTTGGCATGATATACTACATGACCGGTCCAGAGGAGTACATCGGCGCCGAAGAAGATAAACGGCTTAATTCTGGAACCGGCGTAATACTCACCCAAACCGGGGATCGCCAACGAAAGTATGAACGCTTTGGCTACCGATTTCTTATCATATTCGAATATGTCATCGCCCGACCCTTGCTGTCGCCAGCCGTCGCCTTCGCTGCTTTCAAACCAGTTATCAACCGGAGTTGACAATCCTTCAAAATAACCGGTTATATCGACATCCTGATTCTCTTCGCTTGAGGCAATTGCCGGAGAGATATTTAAAAGTAAGAGTAAGAATACTCCGAGCATAAAAGTTATGGGGTACCACTTCATAATAAAACTACCTCCTAATACAGAGTTTACTATCCTGAAATTCACTACATATTACCTGACTATGGCTATCTTGGTAAATTGATGTTTGCTTTCACCAGCGGCGTTTACCTCCACCCTTGCCAGATATACGCCGGAAGCGAATGAACCGCAGTTCCAGACATATTCGTTATCAGCCGGTCCTGAACCGGCGGTATTATATTCGCCCATAAGGTTACCGGCTGTGTCGAAAATCTTTATATTCACATCGGCTTCCACATTTCTATCGACCCTGTAATGAATATGAGACATGTTATCATTGGTAGGATTAGGCCAGGCGTAAACCGAAGACAGCAATTCTCCATCGGAAACCGAAGGAGCTAACAATTCCGCCGGATGATAAAAACGATGATCAGCCCCTCCGCCGTAGCATCGCCAGATGTTTAATGAGTCATTATAATCGCTATAAATATCCCACACATTCAGGTAGCCGTCAGCATCACCTCGGCCCCCTATGTTCACCGAACCATCGCCATCGAAATCGGCGACGATCGGAGCCGCATTGACAGGCACACTCACCGCCATCGGAAAACCATTGATTAATTTTCCATCATATCCGAACGCATATACATCCCTATCCGGACCGCCTACGATGATATCCGGTTTGCCGTCATCATCGACATCCGCAATAGAAGCAGGGGATGTAACCATACCTTCCGGTACGATTCTATCAAGTACCGCCGGGAAATTCTGATACGGATCGCCAGTATGGCTATAGCAATGGATTTTGTTATTACCGGGGACAATTATTTCGGGATATCCATTACGATCGATATCCGCGACCGTCGCACAAGAACCCAATGAGTCATCCATTATTGTCCACCAACTCGATATTTCCTGACCGGTAATTGAAAACACGGTAATCAAACCCTCTGCCGAGGATACGATAATATCCTCCGAGTTATCCTGATCAATATCGGCGATCACTGGCTCATACAGATATAAATTGAATTCCTCTTGCCATAAAACATCACCTGTTTGCAAATCGGCGACGCCGTAATATGAACTACCGGAGGAATCCTCCGGCGGATTAGCGGTGAAAGCGATTAACTTTGTGTCTGAACCCGCCGCAATCCCCTTGATTTTTCCGGGGATGTCGTTCACACTTGTGATTATATTCCCAGAATTATCATATACAGAGATACCTCCGTCCGTAGTCGCAACGTAAATCTCGGATGATGTAGTATCCCCATCGTAGTCTGCCAGAATATAATTCGCAGTCGGTGCAGCTCCCAAATCGACAGGAAATCCTGAAACGAGGTCAGCTAAATTGTCACCGTCATTATCATAAATTTCATAAGCATAGAGCAGGCTATCATCCGCCGCAATCACTACCTCATTGTTGGCATCGCCATTGATATCGCCAACCGAAGGGGAGCCAATGTATACGTGAGGTTCCGGTGACCAAGCAAACACTTTAAGCGGAACATCAAAGGTGGATTCCAGATCAAAGCTGGTAAGTTGTAATGTGGTATCTCGCGGCATCAATCCGGAGCCATCATGATGGAATGCGGTAATCACCCGCCAATTAGCCTGAAATATCTCCATATCTCCATTACCATCAGCATCGACAACCACCGGATGCGAACCCTCGGTAAGACCCGGCACAGTATTTTTAGGCCAGCCAGCTATTGTATGGTCGGTTCTCACGGCGAAAGTCATAAAAGTGTCCGTTTCCGAGACGTCTGTAATGTATATACCGGTGTTCGCGCCGGAGTTGGAGGCGGTTGAAAACGGTCTGGTATCCGGTGTTAGGCTATTCCGGTCTTCATACGGGAAAAGGTCGGAAGTAGAACCATAAGTAGTTTCATGGAAGAGGTTGTCAAAACTTACAAAAGGATCGGCCTCCATCACCCGCATAAACCATCGGCTTGTATCACACTGAAGGGCATTGGTATGCCAGTTGCCTATTCCGGAATTCCAATAATCGGCATAAGCCACCATCTCATCCACATGGAAAATGAGCAAACCTCCATACGGATTTTGCACCGAATTAAACAGAAGCCGATCAAATTCTCCGTTTAGCACTTTTACTCTCGTTCCGCTGGAGTCTATGGCATAGCCCGGTCCCATCACGACGCTGGTTTGCTGATCGATGATAATGGCGTTTTCGAACCCCGGAATTACATCATCCCTCCTTTCCTCTATAAAATCAAACTCTATCTGACGATTCTCACAGATAAAGTATTCAAATGCATCAATTGGAATCTTGACACACTTGGTGTCGTTCGTGACGATGCCGGTCGCCAGAATACCGATCTCATCGATATTCGACACCTCAACAGGATTTACGAAACCGAGATACGCCTTATGCCATATATCCTCCGATGCCGGAAGGAAACCATAGAGATAGATATCGTCCCTGCCTATATCGCCGCCCTTATCGGAATAATTATTATCCTTCAAAGAAAAATCGCCGATACGCGTGGTGAATTGACAGGTATTATAAAGGTCCCTGTCTCCGAGAACATGCCCGAATTCATGAGCCATTGCGCCATTGAGAACATTCACACGCCATGGCACCACGCTTCTATCCTGCGTAACCGTCTCCGGCATAATGATGCCTTCGCTAACAATTACTGCCCCCTCATCAACTTCGACGCCTATTCCGAAGAGGAAGAGAAAACCGGTAGGGAAATCGTGAGGCGTATCTCCGGCGAAGTCATTCTGCCAATCAGAGCCGGGATGGAAAATGATGATCGGTTTCGCAACTCCCGGACTTCCCGGCAGCGAGAAGTTAATATCAGGGGATACCGAATCGGCTAAAGCGATCACCTCCCGGAAATAATCGCCCAACACATTCTGTATCTGGTAGTCATTATCCTCCTGATATTCCTGCATGGTGCGCGACACCTGGTAGGTGGAATCGACGCCCGGAGGCCAGACCTCCCAGTTTATGTGGAGGGTATGGTTGGACATCTCCCACCAGTAATGAGCCATCGCCTCCATGTGCTTGGCGAAATAATTACTATCATGCGGCGACGAATCGAAATAATGACCTTCTTCCTGCTGATAGGTTAAAGTGTCGCGCATATCGAACAGACCGTTGCCGGTTGACAACGGATCATCGGGATTCTCTTCCTGAAATTCCACCCGCAAACCCAGCACTGTCAGGGTATCCACCGCCATGCCCTCCTGATAAGCCTCGATCGGCAGCCCGTTTCGGGCATAGGGTAGGGCACCCGGGTGTTCTCTTTCCAGTTTGAGTATATTACGCCGGGAAACATCCGAGATATATTCCTTTTTCATGCTGGGATCGATCCTGGTATGAGGGGTGTTCTCAGGCGTAACAATTCTTTCGATCTTAAGTATGTCCTTAGCTGCCCGAGAGGTTGAGACTACCACAGACAACGTAAGGAGTGTAATAACTAATAATGAAAGCTTCCGGCTCATTAAACTTTCGCTCCTGATAAAATTAGAACTTTGCGGTCATCGAGAATCTCATGGTATTCCCTAAACGGTTGTAATCCTCGTTCGTCGAAGGAATGTATGAGAAATCGAAACGATAATTCGTGTATTGTAAACCCGCGCCAAGAGTGAAATATCTCTGATGTCCCGCCTTATCATTAACGAATCCGCCGCGAAGCGCCAGGAAGGTTCCGTACCAGTATTCCGCTCCGAAATGCGTGATCACCTCGTCTAACTTCTCGGAGATTTTTCCGCCTATGTCATCGTTTTCAAACTCGGTCAGGTCGATCAACTGCTTGGACGCCTCGGTAACCAGCGTCAGTTTATTGTACGGATTCCTAAAGAGCTCATAGGCGAATCCCAACGTCAGATTCCTCGGTAACGGATCTGCCTGAGCAGCGTCAATATACGAAATGTCCGGACCCAGGTTGGTAACTGTTAATCCCATGGTAAGTTTCTTGACGGGCATCTTCCAGAGCATACCGCCATCGATAGCGAATGATGATGCGGTACCGGAACCTACCTCCCTTCCCGCTCCTTGATCGGATAGATGGGAGTGGATGAATTTTGCGCTAACACCGACAGACAACTTATCGTTGAGCGAGGCTCCGTAGCTTAAACCTATCGCCATTTCGTAAGAGAAAAACGTTCCCAGATCCTCACCTTGTTCGCCGGTTCTCTGCTGTTCGCCGTAGGAAAGGAATGTGATAGCGCCGCCCAGCGTTCCGACTCCTCTGATGTTCTGTACATACGAAAGGTATTCAAAGTAAATATCATCGGCCAACTGAGGAAGCCAATTACTATGCATGAAGGACATCTCTCGTTTCGCATGCGCATTGATCACTAACTTCTCTTCGGTAGCAAGCCAAACTTCGCCATCCTTTTCCAAGATATCGATTACAGCATCATCTTCCAATCCGGCATGGATGTAACGCTTCCAATCATCGCCGCTTCTTCTGAATGTGCCGTAACTGGTGCCGACCAGCAATTTGGAGGCGCTGCCTCGACCGATAGAAAGTATCTCAGATGCAACCGGTGATGCGGGCACATAAAGATTGTCGCCCCCGTCTATACTTTGCGTATCCAATCGATTAACCACAGCAATCCGCTGAGTCACCAAATCAACATTGTCCTGAGACGCATTCGGTCCCAGTATACTTCTGGCTATACTCTCTGCACTATCCCCGCTTTTTGCCGCATATCGCTTCATTCCATGGAAGTGCCAGGATTCATTGTCGTAATGCGCTAATCCGGAGGTGGTGCCAACCCAGAGATAACCATCGTCATCATGGAACAACTCGGTAACTTCGTCACGGGGTATTACATCGTAAGGTATCTTGAGCATCACACCGGCTTGAAAAGAGGTGTCATCAAAAGCGTTTGCTTCCTCGATTTTAGCTATCGCTTCATCCAGAGCAGGTCCCGCTCCCAGATTTAGATATTTGGTTGCAATGCGCGAGATATCCTCGCCTACATTGACTCGATAATTATGGAAGGTGTTAAATTCATTACCCTCCAGCTTCGCAATACCGGCATCGGTGAGTACCCAAACCTCATTCATCTTACCGACTGCGATATCCTTGATTGTATTGCTCGGTAAACCGTTTTCGGTAGTGAATGACGTCCAGTTCCTACCGGCAAACCTGGAGATACCTTCCGAGGTACCGATCCACACCGTGTTCATCCTGCCGAAGGCAACACAGGTGACATCATTGGATATGAGCGAATCCTCGGTGGTGTAGGTAATCCATCTCCTCGCATTGTACTTGTATAATCCGCTTGGAGTGCCCACCCACAATTCCTCGCCGTCCGATGAGAGTGAATTGATGGTATCGGGCAATACAAAATCGTAAGGTACCCTCAACTCATCCGGCAGTCTTATCGATATAGCGTTATTTATCGAGAATGTCACCTTATCGAATTCCAGAGTACTGAACTCTCCGTCCTCGAGCGATTCATCGACCAAATCCCGCAGCTCCCGGAATTTCGCCTTATCGATAGTCAACTCCTCCCAGGCATTCAGCAAGGACTCCAGAGAATATTCAACATCTTCGGCGTAACCATAATCCTCCGGTATGTTTTGCATGATGGTTTCGGAAAGCTGTTCTATAACCTCCCTTTCAACATCCATGTTCACCGATGCAAGCTTCCTTTTCAAAACTTTAAGGCTATCCTCATCATCGATGCCGGAGAAGCGGCGCGCGATATCCTCTGCATTCTCCCCCGAACCCGGATAATAGGTTTCTCCGTAACTCCATTCCTCACCATTATAACTCGCCAATCTATTTCCCAACAAAGCCCAGGTGTCGTATTGGCGGAAATTGTTATCCGGCAAGCCGTTCTTTAAAATAGCTATCTCTCGCAGATCTTTGCCGGTATCATTCGAAAACTCGAACCACGCCGGCGATAAAGGATACCTGCCTAAACCCGCAGGATTCCAGTAAGTAGCGGTAGCATCGTCTGCAATTGATGTAAATGCATCCCCCATCGCCGAAGCCCGCGCTCCGGGCGGCAGAAGCAAGAATATGACACCAGCGCGACTAACCTGCGCATTAACCTCTGCCACAGCTCCAACTATCAGCAAGCATGCCATGGTGGCAACAACTAATTTCCTCATTATTCCTCCTCGTAAACTCATAATAAAATAATTTTCAATTTCATCTATCTTACCAATTCGTTTTCTTCAAAACTTCAAAATATAAAAATAAATCATCTAAGTTTCAAAGCCTTTTGAAAACTTTCCGATTCCCCTCCGGGGCCATTAGCCGTTACTTTGTATATGTAAACGCCGTTGGCAACTTCGTCCCCATCGGCATCCCTGCCATTCCATTCCACGTAGTTATAGGAATTATCGGTCGGGCAGTTCTTTATCGTGCGAATCCACAATCCCGATAGGGTGAATATCTTTACCTCAGCTTCGGTAACATCCGGTCTGTTGAGGCGATATTGTATGACGGTTCTATCCTCGAAGGGATTAGGATAATTCATAACATCCAGAAGCTCCGTGCTTTCCTGAGAAATCACATTCACCGTGAAGGTCTTAAGCGATGAATTATTGAAATTATCCCAAACTTTAAGCGCCACCGTATGATCGCCACCCTCTAAGTCCTCAACGCTATACTCCAGTGATCCGGTCTGGTAGTCATTCATGTCATACTGAAAGTTATCGGTTATATTCTCATTCAAAGTCTCTCCGTCGTCTATTAACAGGGACATGTAATGACCTGTTTGACCGGTCATGTTAATACCGCTGGAATCACTCACCACTGCCATCAGTTCGAAATCCGATCCCACCGAGATGAAATTCTGCTGCAGCTCATTCCCGTCGATATAAAGGGTTATCTCCGGCCCTATCGAATCCAGGGGTGTCTCCGATGCTCTTCCCAAATACAGATTATCGCGATAGCCGGAGCCGTCAATCATCTGATTATCGTCCTGAACATAAGCAATAATTTTAGCGCTGCTCTTACCATAATCGATATCCTTAGGCATGAGGAAGTTAACCGAAAAGTTCCCATTGACCACATCGGCCGGGCCTCTGAACAGCAAATTACCGGGAAGGTAATAGGTATAAAACGGACCGAACGGTATCGACTTAGTTGCATCATACGCCGTTAAGTAAACGACGCCGTTAAAATCGCTGACGGGTGAACCGTTTCTATCAACCACGTTCGCCTCCACTGTAACCAATCCCAATCCGTTTAATGTATCCTCAGCGGAACCGGTACTAACTGAAGTGATGTCCACCTGCAGCTTAGGAATGGCTAACATCTGTGTCGGATCGCCGAACAGCATATAACGCCGGTCATTGGAAGAATTGCTTCGCTCCAGCTTAGCCAGATATAACGCTTCGGCGATAGTCAGTGAATCGGTAACCAGCAAGTAATCGAAAAAAGTGTTGTTCAATTCGGCATTTTCGCCGGCGAAAACTCCCCTGGTAGCCGCCACGACGGCGCAGGCACCGCCGCCATCTTTCCTGACCAACTCCTCGCCCATCGCTTCATCTATGGGATCATCATATTCACCGATACTACATGACGCCCCAATCACCAACGGTAACCTTGTCTCATTGGTCAGTCGAGGAATATCCTCCGTCTTCCGGAATGTATGCTCATGCATCCATACATTCTTACTTCCGTGCCCGATATAATTTATAATCAGCGATCCGCTGTTAAAAGCATTCAATATAGACTGGTTCACCAGCGGCTTGGTTCGTCCTTCCTCCATAGGGTAATCTATAGCGTAAATTTTGTTTACCTTGAATGATCCGGGAATATGATTTCGCTGAAGGGTCTCCGCCTGATTGGTGTGGAACCATTCGGATTCGGTCTTGTCGCCGAACTGATCATCGGCGACTACGGCGATAGTGTTATTCCATTCACCGCGCTGGCTTCCCGTATCATAAGTGATTAACTTATCCACTATAGCCGCCAGTTGCTGGTTTGACCTTACAGACAATCTGCCGATCACCATATCCGGAAAGCCGGAAGTATCGCTGTCATGTTTCCCGTAGTCTCCGAAGAAAATATAGTTATCATCAGATGCCCACGCGGGATTACCGCCCACAGGATACTCATAAGGTGGAATATAAACTGGTATACCCAGGTCCATAATTCCGAGATAGTCATAATGTCCGTCGCCAATCAGCGTGCATGCGAATGGCTTGGGATCACTCCAGTGCTCGAATGCATACCGAAGGAAATATCGAATCGACAGCGCATCGCTCCGTCCCCATCCGAATTCCATATATACGTCGGTTAGATTTACAACTATGCAATTTAATCCGCTGTAAGTTGACCGGTGTGAAGCTAAACGCTCGGCTTCGCTTCTGAATCCGTCGTAGGTAATGATTATATTGTCGGCTTGATTGGATACGCTTCTTAAATCCACGGGCGTATAGACCTCGATACTACTCACATTAAGATATGATTCGGGAGTAGAATAGAAAAACCGTGTCGCCATTCCATCCGAGGAATACTGGAACTTCCAAACATTGTTGTCCAACGTGCCGCCATTCAGCTTCATCGGGAAGAGGGGATCGGTGATATCCAGTAGCAGCATCGATGGATCCGCGTTTCTTAGATTAAATATATAAGTACCGGCATCCTCAGGGGCTCTGAACAGAAGTTCATCACCGACGACCTCCAATCCTCGGGTATACCGGACATCGAAATAATCGAAATTCACATCCTCCGCATACGAAAACTCCAGTTCGTTCAAACCATTCCGGAAATTGTCAACACCCGATGTGGTTATGAAGTTTGTGTAAGATATTCGCTCGGCGAGCTCGCCGTTGACCCTCAACATAGCCTCTCCGGTAAGGGCATGACTATATACATAGCCCGGTTCACCCTGTATTACATTATAGAGCTGATCGCCGGTGTATCTGTTGAACGGATTTCCCCATTCCCATACCCATTCAAAGAAATCAGTGATTCCACCTCCTTCATCAGTCGGTAACTGCCGGTCTTCTTCCACCCTGATGAAATCCTCAAAGGATGTGATATTAAAGATTGAAGGATTGACCACATCCACATTAAGATTCTGCCACCTTAGCGGCGCATCGTGAAACTGGGAGGTTCCGAATGTGAGGAAGAACACATTTTGTGTTTCATAATGATGACGATCGAATATATCACGCCCCTTTGTACTGTCATAGGCATACCTGTTTAATGCCGGAGCGAAGAAGTATATATAATCGTCTTCATCGAAACTGCCATCGTTTCCGGCGGCGATATGTATCGGCATCTCCTGCAGCATTGGATAAGGATCAGAATTATCAACAGGCAATTCCGTGTTCGCCGAACCAAACATCCTTACGGTGCCGGGATCGATTTGAGATGGCTGAATCCCAGAGGATGTCAATGTATAATAACCTATTTTATAAATGCCTTCGTCATTGGTACGGATTACATACCAATTCGATGAGGAATCAAATGGGGAACCTACCGGCAACAGCTCTTCGGCAGAAAGCCGATAATGCCATCCCTTCGACTGATTATAATTCAATATCAGGTTTTTCAAAACCCTAACGGCGAATCTATCTTCGGCGACACTGTATCGTCTCTGAAAACCGGAGGCTTTGAATCGCACGCTTATCTCTATTTCCTTGTAAGCTGAAGCCGTTCTGGTGTCAGAATCGTAGCTGGCTGCGGCGACTGTGATTTTCATAACGTCAAGGTTTCTGATCCTTTCAACTACTTTCGATACCAGTGCATCGGTTTTACCTCTTAATGTTTCGCTGTTTGACATCCCGGATATTTTTAGATTCTTAAAAACCTCCCCCCCTCCAACCGGATGTACAGATACCGACGGCGATGAATTGGGAGGTAGCGCAATATAGAAATTCTTTACCGGCAAGGATGGGTATCCTTCCCACTGCAGAGAATATCCTTCCGATACGCTTAATCTATCGAAACTATCATCATCTGAATTTATTCTCTCGAGCTTCACGGTTCCCGGCTGGTATACAAACCTGATACCATTATAGTCGCTGCTTAGAATGTTGATACTCGCCGAGCGAGTTGAGGATGCGGCATACGCAGATACGGAAGCGCCGATGGTCAGGAAAACAAGAATAGCGATAAACAGCCGGAGTGGACTCAGGTAGTTCTTGGTATCCATTCTATCACCTGCTTTAATGAAAATAAAAAAGGAAACATTTAACCTACAAAAAATAAAGGGTTTACAACATTTTCGGTCGTTTAGTCAGCTTAACTTAGCTTTTCAAAACCCTTTAACTGTCAGTCTATATAATGTTTCCTGTTTATATAAGATTAACTTGTTTATGGCAAATATAAAATAAAATAAATTATCTTAGTATTAAACTCGATATCTTAACGGCATCTTAACGACAAAATCTCTCAACTATAGCCCAATGCCATTACTTTTCTTAAACTTTATAAGACCAAAATCCCAATTTGTTCTCTAAAGTCAATAAAATTTTTCTAAGAAGATAACAATGCTCCATGTTAGGGCGTTCCCAAACAAAGCGTTTTTTTATAGCCCGGATAAATTAAAAACAACTTCTCTGTAGCCGAAGGCTTCTCGGCTTTCGGAGAATCTATACGCTTGTGGCGTACCTGTTCCTCAGGAGCTTAATAGAAATGGATCATTTGCGGTTTATAATTGAGGATTTTGGCCCGGGTAATTTGTAAAAACCAGTCAACCGTAGCCGAGAGTCCGTCCGCCTCTGGCAAGTTTGCGCGCCTCAGGAGAAGATATATGACGGTACCTGAGTAATTTGTATCAGCCCTGATGGCTGATAATTGTTGACTCCGGAATCCGCCGGTCAGCCCCTGCAAATATTTAGTAATTTTGAATGGTCATGCTAACTTTTCCGGTTGCTGCAAGGATACTTACGGTATACTGCCTGTAACTATCATCGCATGTACCGAATTCTATCGTCCCGCTTTCGTCGGTTGATCCGTCAGTCTCGAAAATCACAACATTATTTTCAAAACTACAATAATTGATATTAGTGCTTCCGTTCAGCTCTTCCGGACCGATAACAACCGTATCGGTGCCATCCGAGTAGTTTTCATCGCCATTATCGTCCTGAAAGACATAAACTTGGTTATTGCCAATATCAAAATAGACGCCGGTAGGCACACCGTTTGATATTGCGAATGTGCGCGCAGAACGGAGATACGAAATATTATTGGATACGTCAGCACGCCCTTTCATCCTACCGATAAACTGTAGAAATCGAGGAGTAGCCATACTGGATAAAATACCGATTAATACTACCGTTATCATAATTTCCAGCATAGTTATTCCCGATTCCCGTTTTAGTAATTTAAGTATTTTCATAACATAAATCCTTTTACCTCTGCTTTAAAAACCACATTCACTATTTTGGACGACTTTCTTTCTTCTTACCGCTACTACTAAATCTCGAAAAAAGCCAGATTCCACCGATCCCAAAAACCACAATCATAGCAAACTTCGGAACACCTCCCGAACCTATTAAAACTACATTATGCGGAATTCCGAAATCTCCCGAATTAGCTAAT
Organism: Candidatus Zixiibacteriota bacterium; assembly: GCA_014730175.1. Taxonomy (GTDB): domain Bacteria; phylum Zixibacteria; class MSB-5A5; order UM-FILTER-46-8; family UM-FILTER-46-8; genus WJIR01. Next base: position 1,379 of record WJIR01000241.1, on the reverse strand, counting down.
CGCTTCCCTGTGTAAGTGGCTTCCAGGTAATATTGAAGCTGTTCACCCTCCATGAAACGAGCGTCAATAGTGGTAGCATACCTTTCCGGCGCAATCTCCTTCATGGGAACATCGCGGTACTGGCTTAAAGAATTCAATCTGTAATGCGCCACCACCAGAGCGCCCTGAGGAAGATTTTTCACTGTGGCGCTGATACTGAACTCTTCGTTCTCTTTAGCCTCAAGCGGCGCCATGTGCGTTATGCTGACTTTGGGCAACTCCCTCTCGCTCCGGAATTTCTCAGGCGGATTATAACGTCCCTCGGGTAATGACTTTGTGAAATTCTTGACTGTTTTAGTCTCATCCTCAGGAAAAAATAACGCTGCATTCGTTGAAATTGTCATCATCAGCACTAACATAATTGCGAATATGAATACTTGCTTATACATGATCCCCTCCTTTTGTCTTAATCTTGCTCCCAGGCAACGGTTGCTACACCCTTCACCCGCGAAAGGTATATTGAATAATCCGATCCGCCGCTGCCCCAACTGGTCAATCTCTCATCGTGGTTCAGATTAATCTTTGAGCCATAAACAACCATCGCCTCGTTACGAGCCACTAAAGAACCGTTAATATCCGTGTTATTAAAAAAACATCCGGCAATTGCATGGTTAGTATAAATAACTCCGTCTATATTACCGACCTTGTTATCGGAGAATTTAGAGAATGTGTTTTCACTCGAATGAGTCGGGCAGTTCAGGTAATCACTCGGATCCCAACTCCCCGATAGTTCGAAATCACTGAAGGCATAACCAACGTCATAATCGCCGTCCCCGTCAACATCCTCACCGGAACCTGGCACAACCGAGTACCCGGATGGTATGGTAACGCTTCCGGCATTAATAGTGAGGTCTGCGGAAACTCGTTCGCCGGTGCTGTTATTCAACAAATCGACTGTCCAGTACCCGTCCCCTTCCTTTTCGGAATTGCCGTAAGGATTGGAGTTGGAAGTTTGGTCGCCGAATACGCCATCTATTCCAACATCCTCACTGCCGTCATTGCGATAATCCCTTAACCAACCTCCTGAATTGGTAATATAGCGCTGCCATGAATTCTTAGTATAGTCAGCAACAACCACGTTTTCCCTGGTTTGAAATCCGATTAGGTCTTTATCGGAATTGGCGTCAATCCAGGTCGAAACTCGCTCCGCATATTCCTCCGGAGTCTCGGAACCATAATTATAGGTCGGTCTCTCCGATGGAGGATCTGCATACTCGATTGTCGCTGCAATATAGGTATTACGCCCCACATAAAAACTTCCCTGTCCCTTTAAAGTACCTTTAACCACCAAATCACCGGTGATCACAACGGGACCTTCGACTATAACTGGACTGGAATCG
>WJIR01000240.1 GCA_014730175.1 Candidatus Zixiibacteriota bacterium | reverse complement strand
ATCTTAAGGAGGAACCATTTGAACGGGGTACTCATTGGGCGATTGCCAGACTGGCGCCTGCCGTGCCGGATCACTTCACTGAAGCTATTCCCCAACTGAGAAATTCTCTAATGGATACCGATTCGCATATTAGAGGTTATTCACTTATGGCATTGAAGTCGCTGGGGGTAGATATTGAATCCGATATGCTGAAGCAGTTATCAGACGATGATGGCGAAGTCAGGATGTATGATTTCGGCAGCGGTGAGTTGAAGACCGTTAAGGTTAAGGAGCTGGTATGATTGACAGGTGTGCAAGGAGTTATCATAGCCCTTAGTCCCTCTTACTGTCACCAATTCGGGTAGGCATGAATGTCCCACCTACCTTAATATCTGTGGGTAAACATTCTTGTCTGCGATGAACGTCTATCCGAGTATCAGCCTTCGGCTACGTAGCCATTTGCTTTGAACCATCCGGGATAGACCTTCAGGAAAGAATTACTGATATAAATTACTTTAGATGTGGATAAAAAACAGGCGGATATCAGCAATCCGCCTGCAGCTAAATCAAATTAGGGATTCAGGGCGTCCTTTAATCCTTTACCAGGTTTAAAGGTAGCAACCTTGGAAGCTCTAATTTTGAGGGGTTCTCCGGTGCGGGGATTTCTTCCGGTACGAGCTTTACGTTTGCTGACCGAAAAAGTCCCGAAACCAACGAAGGTTATTTTGTTACCCTTCTTAAGATTCCCTTTGATGCCCTCTAACATAGATTCCATGGCTGTCTTTGCCTGCTTCTTTGTGATTTCGGCATCGGCTGCGATCTTATCGATTAACTGTTCTTTCATGGGGTCAAGCCCTTTCGTTTTACGGTGATTAGATATGTTGAATTCAGCGAAATCTTAGCACTAAACGATGGAGTTGTCAAAGGAAAAATGTCGAAAAATGCTTAAATTTCGGCGTTTTTCGCTACTTTTTGCTTAAATTAGTAATATCCGCCACCTCTTATACCCCCTTCGCTGGTTTCAACCTTAACTTCAGGCAGTTCGATTACATTGATCCTAAGATAATAACCGGATCGCACTCCCTGTGGAATCCATATAAAACTGCCTTCCCAGCAATGTAAATTTCTGGAGATCTGGAATTCTTGCGACGATATTCGGTTTTCGTCCACATCGTAGCGGCAATTCCATCTAACTCGCCATCCCTGAGTTACAGGAGTTTGATAACTGATGTTTAGCCAACGCGTTATGCTTTTTGAATCGCCGAATCTACTCTCGGAATATCGGGCGCTGATACTTACACTCCATGGAGCTTGCGCGGGAATTTCAGGCCTGTATCTTCTGCCAAAATATCCGGTTTCCTCCTCCCCTTCGACTCCCTCTTCTAAATCGGGCGCTGTCGATTGTTGTCCGCTACCCCCTGAAAATGAAGTACTGAGCGACAGGCTGTAGTTCATAAGCCTGGGATGAAGAAAATCCGGGGACACATCGGCGGGACCTTCCGAATAAAAGCTGTGTTGCATACTCCCGGAGAATGAAAAATTCCTCACCAAAGAATTAGAATTGAATCTCGTATTCAGGTTCGACCATCTTCTGTCTTCACTGAGGAAGTTGTAACCTGTGCTCATATTAACGGATACAAGCTCCAGCTTATATTCTTTGTCCCGAAACATCCCTTTCATCTGGAATAGATTATTCAATCCGAATGACATGGAATTGACTCTGGCTCCGGCGCCGCCGACACCGGTGAATTCGTAATACTCCACATCCTTGTTAAACTCCGGTTTCCAGCTATAGGCAACGGAAGGAGTTACAACATGCCGGATGGCTTCCACTATCCCGGTGTTTAACGCGAACATACCATAAAGATTGGTGGTTGCCGAAGCGCCCAGATCATAAGTGGCTCGCCTCTTGAATGTTTTGGTTTCCAGACCGGCTTCTTCAGCAGCCGCCGTTGTCGGGATATAATACCAGCTTTCCTGAAAGTTGGCGCGTGGAGTCAAGGTTAAGACTCCGCCGGCGGTAACCGGCGCCGAGAGACCGAAATTATGGTTGGCGGTCATATATTCCTTCCAGGCGTCGCCACCCTCAAACCGGTTAATCTGCCGGTAATTCTTAGCGTCGGCTGAGTAAGAATAATAGATATTATGATACCATTTCTTGGGTTTCTCAATATTTTTCTTCGGTTCCTCATAAGGGAACAGAGCCTGGTTTCTCCGGGAGTACCTGATAGTCGGGAGCTGCTCGGTTCTGATATCGGTATCGAGATTCCAATTCTGGTTAGCCGTGATAGTCAACGAAGCGTCTTCGAACCTCTTGGAAAGCGAAGCATGCGATGACAACTGCCGATTTCTGATCTCTTCCGGGTCGTAGCTGATATCATCGGTGAAGCTCTTATCGCTCATAAAAGTACCGGAAGCCGTCAAAGTGGTGGTTTCGTTGATAGTCTGATTATGCCCGAAATTAAGCCGCCACCTCTGACGCTTGATCCTGGTCATACCGGTGAATCGGGACTCATTAACCAGCGAAGTGTTCACACGTCCGCTTAATTTGTAGCGCAATGCATATCGCCCGGTCAGATTAAGAGCAACATGAGAATCCTCGAAATAATCGAAAGTGCCTTCTACGTCCCAGTATTCGGATGCCGCCCAATAATATCCGACATTTCTTACGAAACGTTCCCCGCGTTCAAAATTCCCTATCTCGAAAGTCGTGAATCCGGAATGCCTGCCCTTTTTAATCGGAAACACATAATAAGGCAGCGCAGCCACCGGTAGGTCCCCGATATACATAATAACCGGTTTGGCAATCACTTTATCCCTGGTTATCAGTTTCATTTTCTTGCAATAGAATCCGTAATGCGGATCCATCAGATTGCATGAAGTATAAACTCCATCTTTGACATATAACACCTCATCACTCACCTTCCGCAGATCCTCGCCGCCATAGAATCCCCCTTCGAATTGAGTATCTCCGTATGTAATTCTACCCTTCTTGTTGGCAATATTGTACTCCATCTTGTAGCCGACGATTTTATCCTCATTTTCCTGCAAAATCGGGGGACCTTTGTAATATGAACTATCGCCTTCCTGGATAGAATCGCCCTCGGCATATACGTAATCCTGAGAGGTGACAAATACTATCCTGTGTGCTTCCAGATTCATGGATTGGTAAATAACTCTGGAATTCCCGACCAGAATTATGGAGGAATCCTCCGCTAAATAATCGATGTCGTTTGAAAAGTAGTGAACCGTATCTTCAACCACCGAATCCGGCGGCGCATCCTCCGGCCGGAAGCGGTAATTTCCCCTGGCTCCGCCTAAGATTAAGGCTCGTTTCAGTTTCCTGTCCTCGATATAAAACCTGATAGTATCTCCGGAGGCTTCATTGATACCGCTGGTGGTGTCCGATTCCGCCGGCTGATAGAAGCTGGTAGCGCGTTCGACAACCAATACGCTATCCGGTTTTTCATCAGTGAGGAAAAAATCGATCCATTTTCCCGTAAGGATACTTGTCGAACCTTTCTGTCCCAGACTATCCGGAGAGGGTTCGTATTCGGCTTCTGCTTGTCCTATTACCCTGATATGGGACACTTCATCCTCGGCGGTATACACCAGTATAGTATCGCCTTCAAGGTGAGATTCCTCGATGGTGGCTACCGGAGTATCCTCCAGTTGGGCGTATTCATCTCTCCTGTAAAAATAAGCCTTACCTGCCGTTGCTTCCATATCTCCTTTTGTTATCTTCACCGAATCGGTTGCAACGCCGATGTTTTCGTCGCCGAAGTATTCCAGTTGCAGGGCATCGATAACTACCCAGGCCGTATCCCCTTCGTCCCTTGCCTTTAACTGAGGATTATCTTTCATCAGAAAGTATTCCCGCTCGCGAAAATAGTCCCCTTTATCGCCGGTCAGTATTACTCTTCCGGAATCAGTAGTAGCTACGACATTTCCACGAGCGATAATTTTTTTGTTCTTTCTGAAATATGTTGCGCGGTCGGTACTTACTGTCCCGCCTTCCCCATCGTCCATGAAGACGCTATCGATTAACACTACCTGCCCCACGGATTTATACCATACCGCTCTCTGGCTGGAAATTCGCGTTTTCCCCTGTCTGAACCGTACGTTTCCTATTAGATTTACGATAGTATTATCCTCATAATTTTTAATTTCGAGATGGTCGCTATGGAGAAGCTCCAGCGGCTTCGTTTCTTCCTCAGCGGCAGCGCAGCAGTTAGATATGAAAATGAAGACACCAACAAGGAAGGTTATAAATGATGTTGAGCGGTGATTCAGCATATTATATATATCGTCTTATCCATAGACGAAAAGATATTAATCCAAGTTTCCCCGAAAATCAACTACAATACTATATTATATGCATAAGCTCGGATAAAAATGATAAAGGACCAGATAAATGTTGGCAGCAAGCTACTGACCTACCCGCTACCCGCAATGGATTTATCATGTAGGATAAGAATGTCCCGCCTACTTCCGGAGTGAGGATTTGCTTCGCTTTCCCGATATAATAAGTGCAATGACTGCGATGCATTTTTTCAACACTCCCCGAGGGGATACCCGACGGCGTCATTATAGCATCGCAGTCGTGAAATCTGCGGAATCAGAATTACAGCAGATGTCGCAGTTCCATCAAAAGGGAAGGATGTTTCACCAGAGCCGTCATAAAAACGCGCTTAAGGGTGCGATCTTCACCCGGAAGAGAATTCATGCTATCGCTGATTTTATTAAAAGTATCGTCGGAGAATTTGTTGACCACTTCCTTAATTTTGTAAAATCTCTCGTGGTCCTTACCGATTCGTTCATGCCACATAGCGGGGTAATCTTTCAGCCCCTCTTTGGTCCAGTCCCCCTTTTTTATGGCTTCGGCAGCGGTTTGCCCCGCTAATTTTCCGCCGATCATACCGTTAATGATACCGGCGCCGGTCATGGGATTAACCTGCCGGGCGGCGTCACCGCTAAGCATCATATTGTCAATCGTAATTTCTTTCAATGTTGCTTGAACCGGAATACCTCCGGCAACTTCGGATAATATTTTAGCGCCCGGATATTTACTTTCCACGAATGTGTCCAGCAACACCCGGAGTGTTTTCCCCTTTATAGCATTACCAGCGCACCCCAGTCCTACCGAAGCTACGTTATCATCTCCGGGGAACACCCAGAGATAGCCTCCCGGCGCGACATCTTTGCCGAAGTAAAAATCGCAGTATCTCTTGTCGATTTCGGGATGAGTCAAAACATACTGTAAAGCTCCTTCTGTATTACGAAGGGCGGTTACCGTTTTAAGCCCCAACCATCGTCCAACGCGGGATTCAACACCATCGGCGCCTATGATGATCTTGCAGTTGACTGATATCTTTTCCCCTTTGAAGAGCATGCTAACATTGACAGTGCCGTCATCGCAGCGTTTGGCGCTTTGTCCCATACAAGATGTTTTCAAATCAGTCCCCGCTCTTACAGCGAGTTTTGCTAATTCGCGATCGAAAACGCGACGGTCTAAAATATAGCCTTTGTTAACCGGCGCCAACAAAACGTATATATCATTAGGTGGAAATAACCGGATTTCGCGGATATAGTTGCGAATGAACGAGGGATGGGGTTGAATAAACTCCTTCAATGGTTCCTCGCTGACGCCCTCAGCGCATCTTACCGGAATCCCGATATCACGTTTTCGTTCTATCAGGAGGACGTCGCATCCGCCTTCTGATGCGAAGCGCGCCGCGGTGGAACCGGAGGGACCGGCGCCGATAACCACTACGTCATGTTTATTCTTCATCGGTTTCCTCCAGAGCATCCATGGGGCAGATTATGATGCATTTTTTACAGTAAGTGCATTCCTCTTCGATAATATGCAGGTATCTCTCATATAATTCCAGGCAGTCGGGCGGACAGATTGACATACATGTACCGCATAGATCGCATTTATCCTGGTTTAACTTCGGTATATTATTCTTCATGAATCTATAATCAAGCAAAAAAGTATTGGTTTTTGAGCTGCTTATGAAGAAGCGAATATAGGCTTACGGCTACTCAAAATCAAGGAAAATTGGAGGGGCGAAAGAATGTGTCATATTAATGGTAAGCGCGCCTCAAGTAGAAGAACCCGCCGTTAAGCGGGTTCTTCGGAGGAGTGTTTGCTATGTGTGTGTGTGATTACTTGCCTAAAGTCTTTTCGCCCGGTTTCCATCCGCAGGGAGTCAAATCGCCGGTTTGCATAGCCTGAAGAGTTCTTAGCGTCTCTTCGACATTGCGACCCGTATCGGTGTCATTGACAACAGCGGAACGAAGATTGCCGTCCGGATCGATTATGAAGGTTCCTCGCAGGGATTTGCCTATATGTTCCAGGAGCACCCCATAATCACGGGAGATATTCTTTGTAAGGTCAGATAAGAGCGGGAAATTCAGCTTACCCAGTCCATGGTTTATCCATGCCAGATGACATTCGACTGAATCAACGGAAACCCCGATAACCTCTGCATTTGCATCTACGAACTTGCCGTATAATTCATTGAATCCTTTAATCTCAGTTGGGCAGACGAAGGTGAAATCCAGAGGATAGAAAAACAAGACTACCCATTTGCCTTTATAAGCGGAAAGTTGAATTTCTTTGAACTCGGAATTGGGCATTACCGCATGCCCTTTGAATTCCGGCGCCTTTTCTGTAACTTGTGTACCCATTTTCAAACCTCATTGGACGATTAAAATAGCGTTATTCATTATCTTTATTCAATCTTAGATATTTGCAACTTGGGGCTACCCGGGTATGTTCCCGAAATATCGCTCAGTTCGTCAAATTTAAAACAATTTCCTATGTTTAATCAGCTTCTTACGGCAGAATAAATGAAATCATGCTGAATAGGAGACGAGATGATCGGTTTTGCTCAAATGTTGGTCTATTTTGACGATATCCTTCATAGTTTTAGGCGCCATTGCTTTTGTGAAAATGGGAGGAGCAAATAGTCATGCGGAACAGTTCAAAGACTTTTACCATCGCTATTGTAAATGTAATAATACTACTATTAATAATTGCCGTTACTTGGAAAGACGCCAAATGTGAGTTCATATACGAGAAATCAGTGCGGGGAGCGTCGATAGGGTACGGTTTCGCTGCCCTTGCCGATGAGCCGGCCGGGGTATATTACAATCCCGCGGGGATTGCATATCTGCAGGGTTCTCAAGTTTCTACGATGTTTAACAGCATAAGCGATTACGGATTGGGAAATTCCGACGAATTCCCGTTTTCCGGTGATATAGGCGGTTATAAAAGATATGATAATTACGGTTCCTTAGCCTTCAATATATATCGAATGGGTTCATTAAGCTCGAATTCTGCTATCAATACCACCAATCAAATGATACTCACCTTTTCCCGCATTTTAAATCCCTGGTGGGCTGCAGGTCTGAATTTGAAATATACGTTCGAATCGAACTACGGCAATCGTAAGGGCGCTGATATCGATCTGGGGCTATTATACGATGCCAACGAGGTAGTAAATGTGGGATTTACGGTGCGAAATCTGTTCCAGACTAAGATGAAACCGCTGTATGATGGAGCTTATCGATATTTAGACAGGATTGCGCTCACATCGCTTACTTACACTACCCAGGATCCGTGGGAGCCGACCGTTTTTGCATTCGCATTAGGAATAAAACAACAAGCGGTAGTTGACCGCAAGATTGCCTATGGATTAGGTTCGTTCGGTGTGGAGCAATGGTTTCGGTATGATATGCCGTTCAGTTGGATATTGCGCGGAAGTTACACGGTAACCAAGGATGACGATGTAAACTTCCGTCAGTTCAGCGCAGGTTTTGGTTTACGATTCAGGAACGGAAGCAACTTCTGGCGAATAGACTACGCTTTTCAAAAGTATCCTTATGATGGTGCCGTACCGCTCACCGGCAACCACGTTATCTCGCTCGTGTATGGATTCGGATGCTTGGATGAGCAGTACTGATATAACCGGTGAAGTAGTTGGACTACGATTGCATGAAATATTGAAATAACACTGTTATCAACCCCCGAGCTAATCCTGCAATAGTATCCAATCTCACAAAAATACCATCTAAAATCCTACTTTTCTCGTAATAATTGGTAGAAAACGGAACATTAACTAAATCACTCAAGTTTCAATGACATTAGTGTGAGTAACAGTAGTGTTTCTTCTGCATATAATTCAAATTTCTACTGTCAAATTTTGGAGACAACAATGTTAAAAAATTCAATTTCAAAGTGGGCATTATTATTAATTTTTGTAATCAGCGGGACGGCTTCGGCACAAGCTCCTCAGACATTATGGACTTTAATTTACGGCGACGACAATTCTAACCAGGAAGCGCGGGACGTTCAGCAGACAGCGGATGGCGGATTCATAGTCGCGGGGCAATCTTCCGGACATGGCGGCGGAAGCTATGCCAACGCGTGGTTGGTCAAAACCGATGCCGAAGGAGAGGTCCAATGGAATTCTGCATTTTATTATACAGAAGTTGAACGAGCTAATGGAGTCAAAGCAACTCCTGACGGCGGCTATATATTTGCGGGCGTTACGCATGAGTTTGAATTTCCGCACAATTCGGATCTGTTCATAGTGAAAACCAATTCTTCCGGTAACCAGGTATGGACAACCACCTGGGGTGTTATGTACGCGGAGGATTGGGCGGATGACGTAGTTGTCAATCCCGACACGACCTACATCATCGCAGGACATACGACAAGCTTGGGCGCAGGCGGCGAAGATGTATTGCTGATGAAATTGAGTAAAACGGGAGATATCCTTTGGACAAAGGCCTACGGTGGAGCTGAAAACGATTATGCTCTGTCAATAGAGAGAACATCGGATGGTGGTTACGTGATGGTTGGAACCACGGAAACCTTTGGAGGCGGATTATATGATGTATATGTAGTCAGAACGGATTCCGAAGGAGATACTTTGTGGACCAAGAATTATGGAGGTCCCTATCAAGATCTGGGGTATGATATAAAACAGACCGATGACGGCGGATACATTATTGCCGGATGGAAGGATGTGGATGGTCAGTACACCTGGAATTATTACTTGATAAGAACGGACTCGGAAGGTAACATCCTCTGGGAAGAGAATTATGGAACGGAAGAATTTTCGGATTTCGCGAGATCAGTCGATATAACCGCGGACGGTGGATACATTATTGGTGGAGATACCGGTGTATTTGATCGTGAACCATACCTGGTCAGAACCGATGCCGATGGTAATCTATTATGGGAACAGACTTATCCGGAACAAGGAGATGTAAAAGGATATGCCGTACAGACTACATCGGACGGAGGTTATGTATATGCCGGAGTTATCGGTGACTTCTACCCGGATATTTACCTCAGACGATTGGCGCCGGAAATTCCCTGTTGCCTGATTGATATGGAACCGGATTCTTATCCGGTCGAAGTCCCTCCGGGCGGTTCCTTTGGTTTTACCGGAACGATCGCCAATCCGTCCGATGAACCGATATTCACCGATGTATGGGTCGGTGTTAATTATGAAGGGGATTTCTATGAAGTGAACAGCTTTGAATACATTCCCCTCACACCGAACGAGTCGATGAGCGCTCATCTCAACCAAATGGTTCCCAACTATGCGCCATCGGGTAGCTACGAGTATATCTCATACTGCGGAGACTATCCCGCACAGGATAGCTGTGATTCGGCATCTTTCGCATTTACAGTTACCGGTGCTGCAAAGGGTACGGGTAATGATGGATGGATTCTCGAAGGTTCTTGGCTCGGTGGTACTGAAAGTCCGAGTCAGGTTGCGCTTGCAAGGAACTACCCTAATCCATTTAATGCTGTGACAACAATAAAATACCTCCTGCCGGGATCGGATAACGTTTCCCTTGACATATACAACATCCTCGGACAGAAGGTGAAAAGGCTGGTCAGTGGTTATCAGCAAGCTGGTGAACACAGCATCCGTTGGGATGCATCGGCTAATTCCAGCGGTGTTTATTTCTACAGGCTATCCGCCGGTGATTATACTCAAACTCGAAGAATGATATTGGTTAAGTAAACGGGGAGTGCACTCGGAATGCACTGCCACGAGTTACTGCGGATTTTCTAATTATAAGTAAGTAATCGTAAACTAACTTAGATGTAGTATGAAGGAGAGAACAATGAGTAACCTAAGTAAATTCAAAATTTTAATAGTGATTGCGGTCGCGGTGTTGATTTCATCGGGAGCGCAAGCAACAGAACCGACGTTTGTGTACGAAACAACGATCCCGGGCTATTTTCTACCTGCAAGCCATGGTGTTACAGTGGATGATGAAGGTAATGCTTATGTGATCGGCAGAGCTTACGAAGATGAAGTACGCCTGGATGTTATGGTATATAAATTATCCCCTGAAGGCGATGTACTATGGACTCGATTCATCGTCGGAGCGGAGCATGATCAACCCGAGGATATTAAGCTGGATAGTAACGGTGATGTGTGGGTAATCGGCTGGACCGGTTCCGAAGATTTCCCGACTACGCCGGATGCATTCGATAATACATTGACCGGTTTT
>WJIR01000239.1 GCA_014730175.1 Candidatus Zixiibacteriota bacterium | reverse complement strand
GAGGTAAGATAATGAAAACTTTAATTATAATATTAGTATCAGCAATCATAGGTTTCGGGGCGGCGTATTTGTTAATAGCTCCATCGAATACGGATTCGTCGGCGCACCATGATTCTAAAGAGCAGCTCTACACTTGCGGCATGCATCCGGAGATAATTTCCGAGGAACCCGGTTACTGCCCTATTTGTGGAATGAAATTAACGCCAAAAAAGGACGCAGGTTCAAGCATGGAAGGCGGGATAATGATTGATCCAACCACAACCCATAATATAGGGATAAAGACCGCGGAAGCAACGAGGCGGCAATTGACGAAATCGATAAGGGCGTTCGGAAAGGTGGAATACGCCGAACCATCGATTCACACCGTAAATATCAAAATCCCCGGTTGGGTGGAAAAATTATATGTGGACTATGAAGGCGCATCGGTTGAAGCCGGCGAGCCGTTGATAGAAGTCTATTCGCCCGAACTTGTTGCCGCTCAACGAGAGTACCTGGTGGCGGTGAAGAGCAATGAGAAGTTATCGTCCAAATCGGAAAAACTAACATCAGCTTCGCAGAAACTCCTTGAAGCATCCGAAATGCGACTGAGGAATTGGGATATCACCGATGCGCAAATTGAGGAACTGAGCAGTTCGGGAAAACTCACTAAAAATATGATAATTAAATCACCGGCTTCCGGTATCGTTGTTTCCAAAATGATAAACAAGGGAGAATATCTGAAAGCCGGTTCGGCAGCTTATGAAATGGCAGCTCTCTCTACTGTATGGATCGAAGCTTTCGTGTATGAACAGGATTTACCTTTTATCGAATTGGGACAGAAAGCGCTTGTAGAAATTCCCAGCCTGCCGGGAGAACACCTTGAAGCGAATATCTCCTACATATCGCCATTTCTGGATAATAATCAGCAAGTGGAAATCCGTCTGGATGTTCATAACCATCAGATGAGACTGAAACCGGAAATGTATGCAGAAGTCTATATACAATCACAACTCGAAGGGGAAAGACTTGCGATACCCCAAAAAGCCGTTATCAACTCGGGTAAACGCAATTTGGTTTTTATCTCATTCGAGGATGGCTCTTACAGCCCACAAATAATCCAAACCGGAGCGGTTGCAGACAATGATTTGATCGAAATTACACAGGGTATCAGCGAAGGTGATAGGATTGTGGTTTCCGGGCAATTTTTACTGGATTCCGAATCGCGCTTGAGCGAATCTCTGGGAATGGGGGGACATCAGCATGGCTCATCTGAAAAAGACGGGGACAGCGGTGTCGAAACGCATTCTCAGGAATCCAGTGAAACGACCAGCGCTAAAGAGGAGAACATCGGTATTTATACCTGTCCTATGCCCGAGCATTATCATGTGCTGCAGTATGGCTCCGGTAAGTGTCCGGAATGCAACATGAAGTTGGTTCCGGTGGAAAAAACTGATAACGAAGGTTTCTTTCATTGCCCCATGCAGGAATGCCAGGTAGTGGATACCGATCCGGGTCGTTGCCCCGAATGCGGGATGCACCTGATAAAATATGAAAGGGGGAAATAGACTATGATAGATCGCATAATAGAGTACTCGGTAGAGAATAAATGGATGATCCTGGTCTTAGTAGGTATCGTAGTTGTCATTGGCATTTACTCGGCTAATCAAATAGCGGTTGACGCCATTCCCGACCTATCGGATGTCCAGGTTATAATACAAACTGAATACACCGGACAATCTCCTCAGATTGTTGAAGACCAGGTTACCTATCCCCTGGCAACCGCCATGCTGGCAGTGCCGAAAGCGAAAAATGTGCGGGGATTTTCCTACTTCGGATTATCCTTTGTTTATATAATCTTCGAAGACGGTACAGACATCTATTGGGCGCGCAGCCGGGTATTAGAAAGCCTGAGCAGCATTTCCGGACGTCTACCTGAGGGAGTTAATCCTCAACTCGGACCGGATGCTACCGGCGTCGGTTGGGTTTATCAGTATGCTTTAACCGACACAACCGGAAACCACGATCTATCAGAGCTGCGGTCAGTTCAGGATTGGTTCCTCAAGTACGAGTTATCATCACTGCAGGGTGTAGCCGAAGTTGCTTCGGTAGGTGGATTCGTAAGGCAGTATCAGGTTGAAGTCGATCCGAGGAAGTTGGAATACTTCGGGATACCTCTTTCTCACGTGATTATGGCAATCAAGAAATCAAGCGGAGCCGTGGGAGGAAGATTACTTGAACTGGGGGAAACCGAATTCATGATCCGAAGCACCGAATACATCGGCAGTTTGGAAGATATGAAGAATATTCCCGTCCATAAGTCTGCGGATAAGCCCCCGGTGCTTCTATCATCGGTGGCGAATATCCAGTATGGTCCTGAAATAAGAAGGGGAGTCGCAGAGCTGGATGGGAAGGGGGAGGCTGTCGGGGGTATCGTGGTGATCAGGTATGGTGACAATGCTCGTGAAGTGATATCCGGGGTCAAGAAAAGACTGGGCGAACTAAAATCCAGTCTTCCGGAAGGAGTGGAAGTTGTAACCGTATATGATCGCTCGGAGCTGATCGATAACGCGGTTGATAACCTCACCGGTACGCTTATCAAAGAGATGATCGTGGTTTTCTTGATAACTCTGATATTCCTTTTCCATATTCGTTCCACATTAATCGCGGTCTTCACTTTGCCCGCAGGGGTTCTGATATCAGTGTTGACTATGCACCTGCTGGGCATTAACGCCAATATCATGTCGTTGGGGGGAATCGCTATAGCTATCGGGGTAATGGTAGATGCCGCGGTGGTGATGGTGGAAAACGCTCATAAGCACCTGGAGCGAGATCGCGGGAGGAAAAGCCACTCTCAGATCATTATAGACTCCACCAAAGAAGTCGGGCCGGCTCTATTTTTCTCGCTTCTGATTATAACTATTTCCTTCCTGCCGGTACTGGTACTTGAAGGGCAGTCCGGGAGGCTGTTTAAGCCGTTGGCTTATACAAAGACATTCGCCATGGCAGCGTCCGCTCTATTGTCGGTAACTGTCATTCCGGCGCTGACTGCGCTATTCATCCGCGGTAAGGTAATGTCCGAAGAAAAGAATCCTATATCGAGAATCAGTATCCGGATTTATAAACCAATAATCAGTTTTGTCCTCAAGTATAGGACTTTGGTGCTGGCAATCACGGTAGTGATAATGGCTTTGACGGTAATACCTCTTTCACAACTTGGGTCGGAATTTATGCCGCCCTTGTATGAGGGTGATTTGTTGTACATGCCGACCACGCTCCCCGGAATATCAATCACCAAAGCCAAAGAGTTGCTGCAGCAAACAGACAAGATAATCGCATCCTTTCCTGAAGTTAAGCGCGTATTCGGTAAAATCGGTAGAGCCGAATCGGCTACCGATCCGGCGCCGTTGACTATGATAGAAACTACTATCATGCTGAAACCGGAGGATGAGTGGCGCCCTGATATGACCCCGGAAATGCTGGTCGATTCCTTGGACAGGGCGATACAGTTTCCCGGTTTGACCAATGCCTGGACGATGCCTATTAAAACCAGAATCGATATGCTGGCAACCGGTATTAAAACCCCGGTCGGCATTAAAATTATGGGTCCTGACCTCGATAGTCTTAACGCAATAGCAAAAAGAATAGAGGGGGTTGTCAAACAGACAGAGGGAGTTCGTTCGGTATATGCCGAACGTGTTACCGGAGGAAACTACCTGGATATCGATATCGACCGATTCAAGGCGGCAGCTTATGGGTTAAAAACCGGGGTTATTCAAGATGTGATAAAAACCGCAGTAGGCGGAATGAACATCACACAAACCGTGGAAGGTCTGGAGCGTTACCCTATAAACCTTCGTTATCCCAGAGAATTGAGAGATGATCCCGAAGCGATTAAGCGGGTATTAATTGACACTCCCGATGGTCGTAAGGTGCCATTGGGTCAGATCGCGGAAGTCGATTTCGAAAAGGGCGCTGCGATGATAAAATCCGAAAATGCTCGCCCCACCGCCTGGGTTTATGTTGATCTCGCCGGCATCGATGTCGGCACTTACGTGGAACAAGCGCAAAACGTGGTGAGTGAGCATTTGCACCTACCACCGGGATACTCGATCGTATGGTCGGGGCAGTATGAAAATATGCAGGCAGTAGCCGAAAAGCTAAGGATAATTATTCCCTTAACAGTATTCGTAATCTTTTTACTGCTATACATACATTTTCGGAATTTCACCAATTCCCTGATCGTGTTATTGTCACTTCCATTTGCCCTGGTGGGTGGAATCTGGTTGTTCTATTTATTCGGCTTTAATACGTCAGTAGCGGTATTTGTCGGTTTTATTGCGCTTGCAGGATTGGCGGCGGAAACGGGGGTTGTTATGCTGGTCTATCTCGATGAAGCGGTCAACCGTTATAAAACGGAAGGACGTTTGTCGAATCTGGACGCGCTTAAGAACGCTATATCCGAAGGTGCGGTGGAAAGGGTGCGGCCCAAGCTGATGACGGTTTCTACCACGCTGATTGCGCTTCTGCCTATTATGTTCGGCCATGGAACCGGCTCGGAAGTGATGCAGAGAATTGCGGCGCCGATGATCGGCGGATTGATCTCATCAACAATCCTTACCCTGATTATCGTTCCGGTGTTATATTTGATGGTGAACAGGCGTAGATTGGATGATTCATAAAGGTAATTAATTGTCATGGCGTCAGGTCAGGCGACCTGACGCCACATATATACACGCCCCGTCTTCGCCCCGCGTACCGCGGGACGAATCCACGCCTCTTCAGACGGTAATTTGTGTGCTACCATTAATCCGTCAACTACCTTACTCTTTTCCCTGCTCGGAGCCATGCAAACGATTAAGGCGTTCCAGCGCTTCCTGAAGTGACTGTAGAGATGTCGAAGCGCTGTCGAACTGTTTCTTACCCAAATAATCCAGATAGCTGTTAAAAGCGTCGCCTGCCTGACGAATTAATGGTGACAGCTCTGTTTCTCGGGCAATGGGTCGTCCCATCCCATCGATATCCCGCGGTATTTGCTGGAATAATCCCCGGAGCGCTTCATCAAAGGTCTCGGCATAACTCAGCACATCATTGTGCATTGTAACAACCAGCCTGAGCTCCGGATAAGCTGCTGTCTGTGCCTGAAGATAAATGGGCTCTACATAAAACATAGTATTTGCAACGGGAATTGCCAAAACGTTACCCCGAATAACATTGGAACCGCGCTGATCCCAGAGCGTAAGCTGTCCTGACAAATACGAATCCTGATCGATTTTGGTCTCAACTTGTTGGGGACCAAGCACTCGCTTCTCCTTGGGGAATTTATAGGCGAGAAATCTTCCGTAGTTCTCCGGATCACACATTCCGGCAATCCATCCGATCATCACCTGCCGGTTTTTGGGAGTAAACGGAAGCATAAGTATAAACTCAGGATTATCCGATTCAGGCGGTTCCCACATTACATAGTACGGTTCAACAGGGCGTACAGCGGCGTAGTATTTCTCGGTTGCACGTATCCATAGATCTTCCTGATTGTAGAAAACGGTTGGATCGCTCATATGATATTTAGCATAAACCAAACCTTGCACCAGAAGCATATCCGAGGGATATCGAACATGTTTAACCAGCTCCTGCGGCATTTCTTCCCGGCTCTTGAACAGGTCGGGGAAGATTCGCTGCCAAACCGTGATGAGCGGGTCCTCTTCTTCGTAGATATAAAAATCGACCGAACCGTCGAAAGCATCAACCACAACCTTTACCGAATTACGTACGTAGTTGGCGCCGTTTAGCTGACCGGCAACATTTGTCCTGAGTATTCTGTTTTGTTCGCCCTGCTTGTATTCAATGCTTTCCAGTGAAGAAAAAGGTTCACTGTATGGAAAGAAGGCGGAGCTGGTATAAGCATCAACGATCCAGTATAACTTTCCGTTTGCCAAAACGATATACGGGTCATCATCGAAATCCAGGAAGGGCGCCAGTGTCTTTACACGATTCTGTATCTGCCGATGAAACATAACGCGGCTTTCCGATGTGGGGTATCCCGATAACAAGAGTCTGGTGCCGTCGAATTTCCATCCGAATAGAAAAATGCGCCACCAGCTTGAAAGCTGAACACCACCTTTGCCGGAATAGCGAACATAGACATTCTGGTCGCCTTTAGGATAATCGAATTCCTTTTCCTCGGTATTGACCAAAACGTGCGTGTTTGTAAGCTCTCCATAGTAAATCCTCGGCTGTTCAACTTCAAGAGATGGATATTCCGCTTTGGGAGGGATATCCTTTATGAGGAGGTTCGGCAATCCCTGAGGCGTGAAGTCTGCGACTGTAGTAAGCGTGAGACCGTAACCATGTGTGTATTTGAAGCGGCGATTGACAAATGTCTGGCTCTGTTCGGGAAGATTGGAAAGTTCCATCTCCCGTGCGGAGACCATAACCTGCCGATAATTCTCATCGATATCATATCGGTCGATATCGACATCCACGAATTCGTAATAAAGGCGTATCTCTTGAAACTGTTTGTAGACCGCATCGAGAGCGCGCCAATCCCACAACCGTACATTGTTAAAGAGGTACTGATTCTCTTGCACCGTTTCCCGATTGAATTCTTCGACCGCGGGAAATTCTCTTTCCTCAATCTCCGCAAGGTCGAAACCGTGACGGGTGAATTTGATGTTGTGTGCGATGTAAGGCGCTTCGAGGGTGATTTCATTCGGCGAAACCCTTAACCATTGAAACAAACCGGGAATGGCGGTTAGTAGGATAAACCATACGATGAGCATAAAAGCGCCGATCGTAGCGAGATTCCAGATCGGCAAATGCGCTTCATCAAGCCCGGTTCGTGATTTGAGCCATTGGTGCAGCGATCCCCTGAGCTTCGGGATAAGAAGAATTATTCCGAGTAAGATCGTGATAATTATCACCACAGCATAGGCCGGTAACCTTATGTGTACATCAGTCCAACCCGGTCCCTGAACCGCTCCCCAGGTAGAATACATCAAATTGAATCGACTCAGAAACTTGCCGTAGGCGAGTACGAACACGAAAACAGCAGCGGAGAAGTATAGGGAACTATAAGGTTTTGCACCGTACTCCCCACGGGAATAAGGGCTTTCGAAAACAACTTCATCATCTCTGGAACGAACAAATGTGGCTACAAATGATGTGATAACCGAAATAAAAGCGATTGCAAACACAAGCACGTAGATTGCGTCCAGAAACGGTAAGGTGAATAGGTAAAATCCGGCATCGCGTCCGAGTATCGGATCGGAAAGGCCTGTAGCGGTACGATGCCAGAATCTTAAAATAGTATCCCAGTTAGCAATACCCCAGAAAATCCCGAAAACCATAGCCACGATTCTGGAGGCGAGTCTGGCGAACTTGCGTTCTCGCTGTGTCCGGAAGGTTAACACGTAAACTCCGATAACTGCCAGCAGCGCCCCTAAACCGGCCATTCCGATTTTAGCAAGGATTTCCGTCCAAAATCTGCTGGATTGATTCACAGATGCAAACCAAAGCGCCTCACCCCATAAATCGAGCAATTTAAAAAAGCCGCCGGTTGCCATAATGATAATAACGCCGCCGATTACTCTACCTCGGTTCTGCCGTTTTAAACCGGAGATTAAAAGGAATGCGCCGACTGCCAGTAACAACAATAGAAGAGCTATATACATATTGTCCGTCCCGATTCTTTATTTTGATTAACAATTCGGAATTATCACATAAAAATCAATACAATTTCCATTCTTTTTTATCTTTATCAACATAAATTCGGCGCTATAGTTCCACTCACTATCCCGGATGGTCTCCACTGCTTTGTATAATCGGGAATATCACCCGCATCTGTTTTAGTTTGGATTATTGATAAACTTCGTCATCGGTAGTAAAAGAGTACGGAATTAAAGCATTTATGAATCATGCGGATAATATTAACTTTCAAGCAGACGATATGACAGGGCAAATAGCTATAGCGTGATGCTATTGGCTGCGATATCTAATCGCAACATATACCGGTGTTCGTACGGTGTTCCTGAAGTGGCTATAAATACACCATATAACGGAAATGCCGTAAGCCCCAAAAACAACATAAGCCCTTGCTGTAAGGGCTTTTGTTTGTTTCTCTATGGAAGGTTAAAAATGCGGGAGGCGGGACTTGAACCCGCACGCCTTGTGAGCACCACACCCTCAAGATGGCGTGTCTGCCTATTCCACCACTCCCGCAAATCGATCAGGATTTAAGCTGTTTACTGCCGCTTTTGCTATTGTCCGCCGCCCTCGGTATTCGATTCCTGTTGACCGCCTTCACCTGCCCCTTGTTCCTGAGGAACGGTAATCGGTAGCTCTTCGCCGGTTTGCTGATCACCTGCCTGCCCCTCCGCAGGAGCTTCGACCGGCTGTCCCGGCATCGCTCCCTGGTCAAACTCCTCTCTAACCGCAGAACTCTGAGAGGCGACATCGCGCGCGGGAGAGATGAACGTTAGTCCAAGGCAACTCAACATGAATAGCACAGCCAGATATGATGTGGCTCGAGATAGAAAAGTAGCGGCGCCGCGTCCGCCGAAAACCGCGCCCGACAGCGCGCCACCTCCCAGCGCACCTGCTAATCCTTCACCTTTTGCGGATTGCAGTAACACGGCGATAATCAGAGCTATACATACTATAACATGAATAATGATTAAAAAAGTAAACAACTTTCCTCCTCGTAAATTTGTAATTAGGACTCTTTTGATGCGCTGTGCGCAATTCTCTCGAAACTCTCAGCTTTCAGTGATGCGCCTCCGATCAGGAAACCATCTATATTTTCTTCGGCGAAAAGTGAATCGGAATTATCCGGTTTTACCGAGCCGCCGTATAAAATCGTCAGACCTTCCGCCACCGTACCGCCGAATTCTTGCGACAGTTTATCCCTTATGAACCGATGAACTTCCTCTGCTTGTTCCGGGGTGGCGGTCTTGCCGGTTCCAATTGCCCACACAGGTTCATAGGCGACAACAATTTTTTCCATCCAGTCGGTTGGGAACTCCTTGAGGCTGCCATCAAGCTGCTTTTCGAGCACTTTTTCGGTCAAACCTGCCTCCCTGTCCTCCAACTGCTCGCCGATGCATAAAATCGGGATGAGCTCGGAATCGAGGGCTGCTTTTAGTTTACGATTGATAAGCTCGTCTGTTTCCCCAAAAAGCGCGCGCCGTTCGGAGTGACCGACAATCACATAATCACAGCCGACCGATTTAAGCATTTGACCGGAAATCTCACCTGTAAAAGCGCCTGATTGCTCATAATAGAGATTCTGTCCGCCGATCTTGATTACCGATTTATTAACGACCTTACTAACCTGAGCAAGGTTAATATATGGAGGGCAAATCAGCAATTCGGCATGGTTGAAGCCGGTTAAACGGGCTTTAATCTCTGTAGCCAACTTCGACGCCTCATCGGCGGTCGTATTCATTTTCCAATTGCCTGCAATTATTGTTTTGCGCATAATCATCACTCCGTAATCACTTATCAGTAAGGGCAGTAACTCCCGGTAATTCCTTTCCTTCCAGGAACTCCAGCGAAGCTCCTCCGCCAGTTGAAATATGAGTAATCTTATCTGTAAATCCCGCCTTTTTCACCGCCGATGCAGAATCGCCCCCGCCAACGATAGTTGTGGCACCCTTCTGGGTAATCTTGCTTAGAATGGAAGCTATTTCGATAGTTCCCTTGGCAAAAGAGGTTTTCTCGAATATCCCCATCGGACCATTCCATACTACGGTTTTGGCGTCAGCCAGTTTTTCACGGAATAAACTGCGTGTTTTGGGACCGATATCCACTCCCATCCAGCCATCGGGGATCTTCTCGGCCGGCGCCGATTTGGTATTGACCGCGCTGCTGTCGATATCCGTTGCAATCATGGAATCGACCGGCAGCACAAATTGACATTTGGAGGATTTAGCTCGCGTTAAAATCTCCTTAGCCATATCTATGCGATCTTTCTCAACCAGGGAATTGCCAACATTGTAATTCTTCGCGACAAAGAAGGTATACGCCATACCGCCGCCGATTAGGATTCGGTTGACCTTGTCCATCAGGTTGCTGATTACGTCGATTTTACCCGATATCTTCGCCCCTCCCAGAATCGCCACGAAGGGTCTTTTAGGATTGGCGACAGCGTTACCGAGATACTCGATTTCTTTTTTCATCAGGTAACCCGCTACCGCCGGTTGAACTACCAAGGGAACTCCGGCAGTAGAAGCGTGAGCGCGATGGGCGGCGCCAAAGGCGTCATTTACGTAAACATCCGCAAGTATCGCCAGTGATTTCGCCATCTCGGGATCGTTTTTCTCCTCCCCGGGATAAAATCGCAGGTTTTCGAGGAGAAGACAATCGCCGTCCTGCATGGTATTTACCGCTTCGGTAGCTTTACTTCCCAAGCAATCATCAACGAAGGTGACTTCCTTACCGAGTAAATTGCCAAACGCCTCCGCCACCGGCTTTAAAGAAAACTCCGGTTTCTTCTGTCCCTTGGGTCGCCCCAAATGGGACATTAGAATCGCCTTCCCGCCCGATTCGATGGTCTTACTCACAGTGGGCAAGGTCGCTTTCAGCCGGGTGTCGTCGGCGACGACGCCATTATCGACCGGTACATTGAAATCAACTCTGATCAGAACTCTCTTGCCTTTTAAATCGATATCGTCGATTGTCAGTTTGTTAAAACTCACCTGAGGACTCCCTTAAATTACTTACCAAGCCTTTCCAACATGTCTACAACGCGGACTGAGAATCCCCATTCGTTATCATACCAGGAGAATACTTTCAAAAGGTTGTTCCCTTTAACCATCGTCAGCATGCTATCGAAAATCGATGAGTGTGGATTACCAACCACATCCATACTTACTATCGGGTCTTCGCAATATTGCAGGATACCCTTCATTCTCCCTTCCGATGCTTCTCTCATAGCGCTATTAACAGCATCAACCGAAACCTCCTTTTCCGTTTCGACTACAAGGTCCACCAGTGAACCGGTGCAGGTAGGGACTCGAACCGCATAACCATCCAGCTTGCCCTCCAGTTCCGGGATAACCAGCGAAATGGCTTTGGCAGCTCCTGTGGAGGTAGGAATCATGGACAAAGCCGCTGCCCTGGCTCTACGAAGGTCCTTATGCGGCAGATCCAGAATCTTCTGGTCGTTAGTATAGGCATGAATTGTAGTCATTGCTCCCTTTACCACGCCGAAGCTATCGTAGATCACTTTTGCGATCGGCCCTAAGCAGTTAGTGGTGCAGGAGCCGATGGTTATGATATCATCGGTATCCGGATTATATTTTTCATCATTAACTCCGATGACGAAAGTGGGAACCTTGTCCTTGGCAGGCGCTGAAATCAAAACCTTCTTAGCGCCCGCCTCTATATGCTTGCCAGCGCTTTTGGAATCCCTGAAGATACCGGTCGATTCCAACACTACTTCCGCGCCAAGTTCTTTCCAGGGCAAATTGCCGGGATCGCGTTCGGCCGTAACGCGTGTTTTCTGAGAACCGACAACGATGCTATCCCCATCTACCTTTACATCATCTTTGAATATACCATGTACTGAGTCATATTTAAGTAAATGAGCAAGCGTTTTTGCGTCAGTTATATCATTAACGCCAACGATTTCGATATCCCCTCGATCTTTTGCAGCCCGATAAACCAGCCTTCCGATACGCCCAAATCCGTTTATTCCTATCTTAATTGGCATAATTCCTCCGTTAAGAAGTGAATAGTTATATTTTAAAACCTGTTAATAAAACATTACCTATGCATTATTGCAAGAAAAAAAGCAAGGAATTTTAACATTCTATCGCTACTCAATTAATCTCCTCATGGCAAGCTTAGCAAATACTATACCGGTAAAATGAAGGCTCTCCGACGAAAACACAAAAGGTGAAGAGAGGATTTCCACCCCTTGCTAATTGTTACATTTACTCACTAATCCGGATAATTCTAATCACAACGCCTATGCGATTATAAAGGCTGCAGAACTTAGAATATTTATCATTTATGACTATGTATTTCGAAAAAATGTAATTTACCTTTGCCAATCTTTGCCGATTACCTTATTTTGTGGAAAATTTCACATGATAAATTTATGGAAATGAGTATACAGGCTTTTACCGGACAGAATAAACAACAGATAGCAGGAAACCGCACTTAATGGCAAAAGTCTCCAGTAGAAACAGCAACAGTAGTTATGCAAAAACAATCGCATTAAAAATCTTCCCCTTTATATCCTGGTTTGAAGATTATTCCACTGCCAAACTCCGTATCGATTTCATATCGGGTTTAACAGTAGCATTAGTATTGGTTCCCCAATCTATGGCTTATGCTCAGTTGGCAGGTTTACCGGCATACTACGGACTCTATGCGGCATTTCTTCCCCCGATGATAGCGTCGCTCTTCGGTTCCAGTTTCCAACTGGCAACCGGTCCGGTGGCGGTGGTTTCACTGATGACAGCGACAGCTCTTGAACCCCTGGCAACCGCGGGAAGTGAAAGCTTTATTGCCTATGCTATTCTGCTGGCATTCTGTGTCGGTATTTTTCAGTTCGCACTGGGTGCATTGAGGTTGGGTTTAATCGTTAACTTTCTTTCCCATCCGGTAGTCAGTGGTTTTACCAATGCCGCCGCCATTATTATCGCCTCCTCCCAGTTGTCCAAGATATTCGGTGTATATGTGGACAAAGCGGAACACCATTACGAAACAATCTATAATGTTTTTGAGACGGCAGTGACCCACACCCACCTACCCACATTGGGCATGGCGGTTGTGGCGTTTGCCGTGATGATTGTTTTAAAGAGGATAAATCCGCGTATCCCGGGAGTCCTGATCGCTGTTATAATCACCACGCTCATATCCTATGCTATTGGTTTTGAGAATAACTACAAAGCCGAGCTTTCCCAGTTTGCCTCTCCGGAAGTGCGTGAGAAGATCAAGCGCTTTAACTCGCAATTGGAGGAAATGAATGAACTCTCCGAACAGCGGGTTGAACTTACCCATCAACTGGAAGAAGCCCGGGAAAGCGAAGGTCCCCATTCATCCGAGGCACTGAGACTGGAATATCTGGTGGAGCTGCGAACTACGGAACTGCATTCGGTAAAAAGAGACATTACCGAAATACGCAGGGAATTAAGGCTTATGGATATTAAGAAGGGTGAAAATGAAGAAGGCGAGACCGTCTTCTACCTCGCCGATGAACTGCCGGAGGGGATCAAGACTGACGATAATACCTGGCGAATGAAGATCGCTAATAAGAAACTTGACGAGGGCTCAATCCTTCTCATGGGAGGCGGGGCTGTAGTTGGTATTATCCCCGAAGGACTGCCAGGTTTAAAGATGCCACTGATTCAATTTGATTTGATTTTGAAGATTTTCCCGATGGCGATAATCATTTCTTTTCTGGGATTCATGGAAGCCATATCGATCGCTAAGGCGATGGCGGCGAAAACCGGACAGCGTTTGGATCCGAATCAGGAGTTAATAGGCCAGGGGATTGCTAACATCGTCGGTTCGATCGGGCAGAGTTATGCGGTTTCCGGCTCTTTTTCGCGCTCGGCGGTTAATCTTGCGGCGGGCGCAAGAACCGGATTGTCCAACGTATTCAGCAGTATTTTTGTAGCGATTACGTTGTTGTTGTTTACCCCGCTTCTTTACCATCTGCCCCAGGCGGTATTAGCCGCAATCATTATGATGGCGGTAATCGGCTTGATAAACGTAGGCGGTTTTATTCATGCGTGGAAAGCTCAGAAATACGACGGTATTATCGGCGTAATTACCTTCGTATGCACGCTGGGATTCGCTCCGCATCTCGACAAAGGTATAATGATTGGTGTCGCGCTTTCCATCGGTCTTTACCTGTTCAGGAATATACGACCGGATATTGCTCTGTTGTCAAAATATACCGATGGCACATACCGCAATTCGGAACGGTTGCGCTTGAAGCGCTGCAAACATATAGCTGTAGTCCGTTTCAATGGTTCCTTGATCTTCGCTAATGTGAACTTCCTCGAAGAGCAGATATTAGAATTAGTGTCAACCAAGCCCGAACTCAAGCATATACTGGTGGTTGGCAATGGGATAAACGAACTGGATGCTTCCGGTGAAGATATGATATCTGCTTTAATAGACAGGCTGCGCGACAGGGGATATGATATTTCTTTCAGCGGTTTAAATGACTCGGTTATGGATGTTCTGCGTCGTACCCAATTGTATTATAAAATCGGTGAAGATCATTTCTATCGAAATGCTACCAGGGCTATCGAATCGATCTGGGAGAATGCTCACAAAGGTTCCGATGAAGACGAATGCCCGCTGGAAAAGGTCTGTTTCGAGGGTATGCCGGTTGCGGAAGAGGATATGATCAGCCCCGATATCCTGAAAGGTCCGGGGAAGAAAAAGCCTCCGGATAAGTAGTAGGTCTAAAAAAGCTTCATCGGAGATACTCCCTGATCCCGGCTTCGAAATCTTTTAAATCCAGCTCAAAATCCCGTTGGAATTCATTATCAGGGCATACGCTCCCTAATCTTAGCATCTTAAGCTGGTCGGCAGTCGCCGGCGTCGGGATATTCAGGGAATCGGCGAACTTGATGATAGGTAGTACTAGTCCGAATGGTATTTTCGGTATCAGGATCTTGCGGTTCAGGGCATCGGCGATCATCTTTATAATATCGATATACTCATACTGCCTGGGTCCGCAGGCGGAATATATTTTGTTATCCCATTTGCCTGGCGTAACCGATTGAGCTACGGCATCCGCTAAATTGTGGACAGAAACCGGCTGCATTTTGTATCCACCATCGCCGAAAACCGGGAAAGCCGGAGCCGGTTTTATATATTTCGCCAACATGCTGACGAACCCATCCCCCGGACCAAAGATAGTTGATGGCCTGAAGATTACAAAATTCAATCCCGAATCGATCAGCGCTTGCTCCCCCTTGTACTTGGAATCGAAGTAGTCTATACCATGATGAATTCCGACTCCCAGAGCGCTTATCAGAACAAACCGATCGACATTATTCTTCCTGCAGGCATCGATTAAATTTACCACTCCCTGATGATGCACAGCATCGAAACTGTTCTTACCACTTTCTTCGATAATCCCCACGGCGTTGATAACAGCATCCGCGCTGTTTACCGCTTCGCTGAGGCTCTCTCCCGTAACGATATTACCGGCAACAAGCTCGACTTGGTCATCATCAGAATCGGGTTGTCGGGAAACCAGGCGGACTTGGTAACCTGAGGATAATAAAGCGTTCGCGAGATTTGATCCCACAAAACCGCTTCCGAACAATGCAATCTTTTTAACCTGATTCATAACGGAAGGATATATCATCGCAAGCGGAATTGCAATACTAAGTTATATTTCATTTGCGGGATGAAAATATTATGCCGTTGACGATTTCGCTGTAATCATACGTCAACCGCAATCCTATCCCAGCGAAGTCTTGAGGGGAATCTGACAGTATTATTATATATTATTTTGAACAGGGGTAGAATATAGGGGCTCTTAAATTCCGGTGGATTAGGGATCGGTTCAAAAGAATACAGG
>WJIR01000238.1 GCA_014730175.1 Candidatus Zixiibacteriota bacterium | reverse complement strand
TGCTACCTGCTTCATACATTTGGTCTGA
Source organism: Candidatus Zixiibacteriota bacterium (assembly GCA_014730175.1). Lineage (GTDB taxonomy): Bacteria > Zixibacteria > MSB-5A5 > UM-FILTER-46-8 > UM-FILTER-46-8 > WJIR01. Next base: position 2,509 of record WJIR01000238.1, on the reverse strand, counting down.
GCGTTACCGCCAACACGCGACACCGAAATACCTACGTTAATCGCAGGGCGGACACCTGAGAAGAACAGGTCCGATTCCAGAAATATCTGTCCATCGGTGATCGAAATTACGTTAGTGGGAATATATGCGGAAACGTCGCCTGCCTGCGTTTCGATAATCGGCAGCGCTGTAAGTGAACCGCCGCCCATTTCATCAGAATATTTCACCGCTCTTTCGAGTAAGCGGGAATGGAGATAGAAAACATCGCCGGGATAAGCTTCGCGCCCCGGAGGTCGGCGCAGAAGCAACGAAAGCTGACGATAGGATTGAGCGTGCTTGGAGAGATCATCGTAAACCAGTAGCACGTGCTGACCGTTGTCTCTGAAAAACTCACCCATGGAGCATCCTGAGTACGGAGCGATAAACTGCAAAGGAGCTTTCTCGGTGGCATTAGCAACCACCACCGTGGTATATTCCATCGCTCCGTATTGCTCGAGAACCTTCACCACCTGAGCCACGGTCGACTGCTTTTGACCTATTGCAACATAGATACAGAAAACATCGGTGCCGCGCTGGTTGATAATGGTGTCGATCGCCAATGCGGTTTTACCGGTCTGACGGTCGCCGATAATCAACTCACGCTGCCCGCGTCCGATCGGGATCATCGAATCGATAGCCTTTAGTCCGGTCTGTACCGGTTCCTTCACCGGCTGTCTTTGCACCACATTCGGTACCACCGTTTCGATATTTCGTGTTTTATCCAGCGGGATCGGACCCTTACCGTCAATCGGTTGTCCGATTGCGTTGACCACGCGCCCGATTACCGCATCGCCTACCGGTATCGATGCAATCCTTCCGGTACGCCTTACTTCGTCGCCTTCCTTAATATCGTAATCATCGCCGAACAGAGCGACGCCGACATTATCCTCCTCGAGGTTCAAAATCATTCCCATAACGCCGCCGGGGAATTCAACCAGCTCCGACATCATGGCATCTTCCAAACCCCACACACGCGCGATACCGTCTCCGATCTGAAGAATGGTTCCAACCGATTCCATCTCCAGTTTGGATTCGTATTTGGATATCTCTTTTAGAATAACAGAAGAAACTTCTTCAGGCCTTAACGCCATTTTTATCTCCTTTTATCTCAACTATAATACTTATTCTATTCTATGAATCTTGATTGACATCAAATCCTCTTTAATCGTAGCCAACTTATCCCTCACTGAATCATCAACCACACGATTATTCATATTTATGATAACGCCCCCGATTATGTTCTTATCAACATCCGGATAGATTCTGATCTCTTTGCCGGTGATAGATTCCAGCTTTTTGCGCAATTTATCCCGTAAATCCAGCTCCAACGGAACCGCGGTGGTTACTCTGGCTCTGAGTATTCCCTTTTCCGCTTCCACCAGAAAGGTGTAAGTCTCAATAATCGAACGGATATATTGAGCGCGCCGTTTCTCCACGGTGAGTTTAATGAAACTGTAAACCAGCTCGGAAAATTGACCTTTGAAAACGCTGTCAATTAGCTGGAATTTGGCTTCATCGGTCACCTGGGGAGCAGTCAAGAAATCTATCAGGGAATCATCGGTTGAGATAGTATTCCTGATAGCGGTTAGCTCCTCGGATATTTCATCGACTTTGTTTTGTTCTTTGGCGGCATTAAACAGCGCCTGTGCATAACGTCTTGGTACCTGGTGTTCAAATTGACTCACTTCGCAACCTTAAATCTATTAAAAAGTTAGTTTTTCTCGAGCAATACTGTACGGAACCCGCGACTGCAATACAGTATATATGGTCGCATTTGCCGAATCGCAACAACAAATATAGAAAACAGCGGAATTAACCGCAATTTAGAAAGCCAATTATCTTAATTCGGTAAATAAAAGTCAAGACTTTTCTTGTAACTTTTTTCACAAAGGAAGTTGACCTCAAGCGGAAATGTTACCGGCAGATAGGTTTCAAATGCGGTCTCAATTGGCATTACCCGATAGAAAGTTGATATCATCCTGTATATTTTCGAAATAACCCCATATGCTGTCGGGTCGCCGTACCCGACAGCATTTCTTACGCTGTGCGCGGTAGTCGTCCCGGTCTGCCGCGTAAAAGCGCCATAACTTTGTGCTATCGGCTAGCCGCACCCGACAGCCCGCTCAAAGATGTCTAAAACACGGATGACATTGCTGAAATAAACCGGTAAGCTTCATCTAAAATCAAATAGGTCAGGATTGATTTCCTGACCTAATTTTATCTTTGGTAAATTAAACCAGAACCATTAACACCGTAATTAATATCAAATATATTCTATTGTATTAAAATTATTCCTGACATAGCAGCATTCATGTTTTATACTTTTGACATGTAGAAATCCGTAACCTGCTAAAATAACAAAGGCGGGCGTAATGTTTTTGACCAGCAAATTTATATCTATTACAGAAGGGGGTGATAAATGAATGCTAATTCCTAACAACGGGTGTACATTAGCAAAACCGTAGGATTTAAGGCGAAAGTAACCTGTTAC
>WJIR01000237.1 GCA_014730175.1 Candidatus Zixiibacteriota bacterium | reverse complement strand
GAAACGAACCGGATTCGGCTCATCCTCATATCCCGCTGTTAGAATCTACGGACAGTCACCATATCAAGTTGCCGTTTTGCATGGTGGTCCCGGCGCTCCCGGGTATATGGCGCCGGTAGCGAGGGAATTGAGCAAAGCAATGGGAGTGATAGAGCCGCTTCAGTCCAAAGATTCGCTTCGGGGGCAGATCCAGGAACTCGCAGAGCAAATGAAGATATATGCCGATGAACCGATTATGCTTATCGGTTCATCATGGGGAGCGGTACTCGCATTGTTTACCGCTGCGCGAAAATCGCCTGATTTCTCAAAGTTGATTCTTATCGGCAGCGCTGTTTTTGATAAGCAAAGTTCCGAAAGGATCGAGAAAATACGAATGGATAGACTTACAGATGAGCAGAAGATTCGATTTGAAAAAATCAAATTGAAGATGGCGAATGCTAATTCATCCGAAATGGATGAACTGGTGAAACAATGGGGCGAGGTTTTCGATGGTACTGATAATTATGATCCCATTCCGGCGGAATCCGACGTTATCGAAATCCAATATGATCTCTTCGAGAAGGTTTGGTCGGACTTCGTTGCATTAAGAGATGAACCGGGACGTTTGAAAAATGAATTCTCGAGGATCGATATACCGGTAACGGTAATCCATGGGGACTATGATCCCCACCCGATAGAGGGTATCCGCCCATTTCTTCAGAGTTGTATTAAAGATATCCGTTTCCACGTTTTACCGAATTGCGGGCATTACCCATGGAATGAGCGGCAGGCGAGGGATGAGTTTTATGAGATATTGAGGAGTGAGGTTGATATATCATAGGTTCACGCTTCCATTAAAAAAGATTATTTCTCCAGTTTAATTATCACATCAAATCCGCTGGAGCGGGAATCGCCTTCGATTAGCTGCAGGAAGAGGTTTTTTATCACTTCATATTCGAGGGTAACGATCTCCGGTACCGCTTCGCCATCCTGAGTTTCCCCGAATCCTTTCTGGTAACTCATAAACAGATCATTGGTGAGATACTTACCGACCACAAAGGACGCGCCCTCCCAATTATCCTCAGCATTGACCTCTACCATATCAAGGTTGAACTGCTTTCCTAAAGTTTTGGTTAGTTGGCTGGAAAGCATACTAGCCGCTAACTGGTTCGCAATTTCCTTAGCGCCGGTTCCATCCCCGCCTTCTTCCTGCATACCTTCCCTCTGCCCATAAGTCAACTCGTCCAGACTCTTACCGAACATGATGTATGAAATTGCATCGCCCTCGTCGATCTCGGTTTCGCCTAATGTGAACTTCATTTGCGGGCTCTTCGCCTTGCCGGACACATGCAGATGTAATTTTTCCTTATCACGGGAGGCTGTTCTGAAAGTATAGACGGCTTCTAATATCACTCTCGGATTAATTTCTTCACCTCCCTCAAATATAAGCTGTCCTTCCTCCACTTTGAATCTCTTACCAAGCAGATCATAATGTCCTCGGACGATGCGAATGTCACCGAATGGTTCCACATTTGCTTCTCTAATAACCACATCCAGATCGCCGGCAAGTTCCATAAGCATATCGGGGCTTTTTATCCAGGTATTTTTAGGAATCTCCAGCTTTATCTGTCCCTTAATCTCTTTAAGGAATTCCGGAGGAGTTATTTCCTCGTCATCTTCTTTTTCCATGGTTTGTACAACATCCAGGGTATCGGTTTCCATTGCAGAAATCAGCATCGGTTTGCCCAATTGCTCGAGGGTTTTAGCGTCATCACCGCCTCCGGTAACAGCCGGCAAGAAGACTTTCGAGCGAGTAATCTTAATATCGCCGCCGAAAACTGTGGAATCGCCCTCACCGCGCAAATAAGTATCTGCTGAGAACTGGAGTTCATAATTATAATGTTTTACGAGGAAGAATTTATTTGCACGCAAGCTTAGATCGACGGAGCTGAAATCCTGTTCGGTAATGTTTCCCTCGAATACCAGGTTCCCTTCGGTTTTCAGGAATCCCCCGTCTCGCTCCAATTTCAGGCTATCGAGCGATATGGAACTGGAGTCCATGGTTACGTTTAGCACCATTTTGGAATAATCGACACCGTATAAATCCATCTTCATCGCTCCGTTTTCAATGCGGAAGAATCCGCTTAACTCAGGATCATTCAGCGTATTCCCAACATTCAGGTCGCAGACGATTCTACCCTTTATCTCATCAATCTCAGTCGGTATTGAGTTAGCAATGGTGAGCGGGAGAGAATCACATCTCAGGTTGAATTTGATTTTCCCATCCTCTTTGGGGTGATAGATATTCTCAGCCAAAGATATCTCCATCGGTATTTCACCGGTTATTTTAAGGCGGTGGACCTCCTTGGGTATCAAAGAGCTTTCAATGCCCAAAATATCATTTCTGTAATCGAACGAACCGGAAAAGTTTTTAAATTTGTACTCGTTTAATATACCATCATCAATCGACAGTTCGCCTGTGATAAGCGGCTGCTGAGCGGTTCCTTCAAGCTGCAGATCAAAGTTCAATTTGCCGTCCACTTTCATCTCAGAATTAGTGATGGATGCCCATTGCCCCACATCCCAGTTTGATATCTCCACGGAGAGATTTTCATCGGAGTCCAAACTAAAAATGCCATCAATGCTTACCGCTTGCTTGGCCTCCAGCTCTTCGGTTTCCGGATTAAGCCTGAAATTGGCTACATGAAATGAGGAATAACTGCTATTAATCCGCAGGCTATCCATTGCTCCAGTCAAGCGTCTTTCTCCGATATCGATTTCCAGAGCCGGGATAGTAACGAGAATAGTACTGTCCATGACAACATTCGCTCGCATACCCAGTTCGAGGGTGTCGGTAACGGATGCCTCCAATTGCAAATCAGCCGATTTTTCGGTGAAATCAGCTTGAAGCTCTATGTTTTCAATGGTAATGCTTTCATTACTCAGTCCGGTGATACCGGTTTGAATTGTGCCATCGATCGCTTCTTCTTGCTTGAGTACTGAGAATTGCATCTCAAGCTCTTCGACTTTGTTTACATCATATTTAATCTCGTTCAAGTGGATATCAGCCGACACCGTAAGTGAATCCATTCTGCCGGAAATACTACCAGAAAACTCCCCGGAAACAGCGACCTCTTCAACATCGATGAATTCGGATAATGGGCTAACATCAAGTATCTCACCTTGAAAATCGATGTCGGAATAACCGGTGGTTGAGTATTCGCCGTCAGCGCTAAAATCGATTACCTCACTATTGATTACGAATTCTTGAATTCGAGCCTGATTATCACTGTAATCAATATATGAATTGATGGAATCGATCACCATGCCTCTAAATGAAGATTCCCGCATTGCAAGTGTCGCGTCAACCTGAGGATTCTCCAAATTTCCGAGCCGCCCATCTGCGGTTAGCTTCAGGTTAATATCGGAGGAGAGACTATCATCGCCCATCAAAGCAGCCAGGTTGAAGCTATCAACATCAACAACGGTACGAAAAACTCGATCAGTGGTTATTCCCTTAATCCGGCTGTTGATCTTAAAAGTTCCGAAATTACCTGAAATGTCAATATCGCTCCTCAAATTACGGTTACGCAACTCTCCATTTATCAAAATAGAAGAAATCGGTCGCTGCGTTATCACGCTATTAGAAAAATCAGCATTAAATGAGGCGTTCATAGTTTTGGGCATAACTCCCTTGCCGTTTAGTCTGATTACGCCGTTAATCAGATAATCATTTGCTGGATCTCCCGTCCACTGCGTTACATCCACGTTACTGAAAAACGCTTCGACATCATAGCTGATATCATCAAATGTGGAATCCGTCATAATGTCGCTGAATTTCGCGATCTCAGCGTTAATCCGAACTGACTGCTCCCCTTCGCGAACATCCATACCTATATTGATAGTGTCGCGTTGGATGCTTGAGTTGAATACAAAAACCGGATCGCCATGAACCTCCAGAGCTGGGAGAAATGCTCTGAACTCCCTGAACTGAATCGGTTCTGTTTCTATTTCCAATTCCGCCGCATGGGTCTGTGTGGTGTCCAGAAAACCTTCGGCGCTCACCTGGTTGCGCGAGGTCACGATAATGAAATCACTCAAGGAAATCTTATCCTCATCTCGTGATAGTTCGAAGGCGAGTTTCTCCAGAGATAATGCCGGATCAACGGTATTCAGGTTTAAGTTTCCAAGATGAAAGCTCTGTGTTTCCGGGCTGTAGTAAGCTGAAAGCATAATATTAAGGCTGTCAATCCTGTCGGGGATATTGTTCTCCAGTGTATCGGTAAGTAAACTGCCGTTAACTAACGAGAAATCGTCAACAATCAGCTCAATATCCGGAAGAGATGGTTCACCGGTATCCTCAGCCGGCACGGCTTCAGTTGCCATAGTATCCTGCACGATCACCTGAGAAAGCCGGGTTATATCGGCAAAAGGCGATTCTATAGATACTGAATTAACCTGTATCTCCTTGAATATCAATGGAAGTATGTCATAGGTGGCGCTGAAACGGGGAACCGAAAGGAGCGTATCGGATTGCCTCGTAATCATTATCCCTTCGATAACGATACTACCGAAAAGCGAGCCGTCGATCTCATCGATACTGAACTGCCCATCGATACTCTTATTAACCTCAGAAACCACCCGGTCTTTCAGGATATTTCTGAAAATCGGGGTCTGCGTAAAAACGAGTAGCAGCAGAATGAGTGCGATAAATCCCAATCCTGCGTATATGAAATATTTAATCCAGCGTTTCATATTAGAAAGCCTGTCCCACACTTATATGGATCTGTATTTTAGTCTCATCATCAAATACCGGTCTTGCCACGTCCAGTCTCACCGGCCCGATCGGTGTTTTGACCCTGATACCGGCGCCAGCGGCATACCGCAGCTCATCAGGATGATAGGTCGCTGACTGTAGCCAGATATTGCCGTAGTCATAGAATACGGCGCCTGATACAATACCATATATCGGGTATCTGATTTCGATATTTCCCTCCAAAACACTCAGACCACCGATAGGTCTGCTTTCGATATCCTTGGGACCCAGCTCCGACCGCGCCCATCCGCGAACCGATTTCGCTCCGCCGGCGTAGTAGCGGTCTTCTACCGGAATGTAACCATGATCATCGTATGAAGTTATAGAGCCTATCCTCAACCTCAGAGCCAGCACCTGAGTGGCGAAACTGAAATATCTACGCAAATCGGCAGTCAGCTTGGCATAATGGTAATCGCTGCCCAAATCCAATCCGCTAAATTTGGTGGAAAAGGCGCAGAAACATCCGGTTTGAGGCGAAAACATCGGCTCCGAACTGTCCCGAATCAATCCAAGGGTTACACTTGACTTATTGTAAACGCGATTTAGTTCACTTTCCATGTTAGGATCCTCGGCGATACTCTCCAGATCAAGATCCACCTGTTCGAATTCATAACCGAAAGTCCCGCTGATAGTTCTGGTGAATTCGTGCTTGACTGATGCATTAGCTCCATACCTTCTTATCGTAAAAGCAGGTTCGGTTTGCTTTCGGAGAAAAGGACTGATAGTCATTGTGGTCTTCGGAGTAATAAACGCCGGTTGAGTGAGTTTCAGATTTATGTGATACGGTTCCAATCCGGAATGCTTGGTATATAAGTTCAGACGCCGTGCGCCCCCCAGAAATGACAGGTAACGAGCATCATTGAATACCCTGAACTTATCTTCCCTGCCATAACCGACACCGAATTTGGTGGACCAACGGGGAGCCTCCCTGACCTTTACCGAAATCGGAATCTCGGGATCACGATTCTTGCTCAATTGAGTATTAAAAGATACAATATGGTATACTCCCAGCGAATAAATCTGCTGTTGGGATTTTTCGATCTCCTGACGCTGATAAAGCTCCCCTTTCTCGAAGGTTTTGTTTTCAATAACCAGATCCTCCGATGTGTACCGAGTTCCATTAATCTCCACATTCCCAAATTGACAGCGCGGTCCCGAATCTATTTTCCAGGTTACATCTACTGAGTCAGCGGAATCAGTGACCGTTAATTCACTTTGAATTTTCGCATACGGGAATCCTTTGTTGTTCAACGCTCTCAGTATAATCTCTTTGTCAGCCTGAGCGGCTCTATCCCGGAAACGGACGCCTGATTTTAATAACTGGTGATCGCGTGAATTGACTATCGCCTGTTTTACTGTTTCTTTATCGGATTGGTCAAGCGATGATATCTCGAAATCAACGCTACCGACTAATGTCGGTTGCCCTTCCTCAATGGCAATCCTCACCTTGACCGTCTTGCCCTCATTATCCTCATCGAATATCGAACCGCTGATTTGCGGCGAAAGGAATCCCTGCTTTTGATAGTAGATTTTCAATCGCTTTATGTCAGTATCCAAAACTTCCCGGCTGAAATGGAACGGGTCTTTCCGGAGAATCAATTTTGAAAAACTGCCGGTACCGTAAGTGAGTATCTGTTCGGACAGCTTATCGGAAGACAGGATTTTATTCCCTTCAAAAGCGACTTCCCTCACCTCATAATCTTCCTGCGCAACAGTAATCGTAACCGTGAAGAATAAGATTAAGATGGAGTTTAATATAGCTGGTCTACTTACTGCGTTCATTTATCCAGGTAGCATAGTCAACAATAGGTTATCGATAACATGATGAAAAGAATCTATCTTCCTTGTCTAAAGTTCCCATAGATATATAGATTACTCCTGATACGGAAGCAATAATATATTAAATTATTGTCAGCGGAGTGTTGGAAACAGACCGATTCCCATCCATATTTTACTTGTCAGTATTTTTAAAGCTGATATATTGTTTCGATGTTAACTTTAGCGCAAACTTATTTGATATTGCTTAATGTCTTTGTTTTTTAAAAAAATATTGGATTACATCCGAACCGGTTTTGTTTCGGGTTTACTGGGCGGGGCGTTAGCGGGATTTGCCGAAGCGATATCCAAAGGGATAATAGTCGATTACTCCCTGATAAAATTAACCGCGATTGCTCTGATATATTACGGGCTCGGCGGCGTCACATTTGGAATCGCCTTCGCATTGATTGCCTATTCGATTACCTTACCGACGAGAGGGCTTCTCGCTGGTAATCGATTGACGTATATAATCTTCGGCGCCACCGTTGCCGTATTAGGCGCGCCATATTATTTCCGCATTTTATTCAAGGAATTCTCCGGGGTTTCGTATGATTCATTCACTGGTTTTGCCCTGGAGAGTATTGTTATTTATCTGATGTTTGTAGTCTCCGTCTTTCTTTTTTGGCTTTTCCAGAGGATATGCGGCTTATTAAAAGCAAGATGGCAGCTTGTGGGGATAATATTGTACATTGCTGTATTGATTACCCTCTCTCCCTTCGCATTTACCGGACAGGTTGATGAGCACGAGTTGATTCCGTATGACGAAGGACGCGCTCCGGAGATGGGCAATAAACCGAATATATTTTTTATCGTTATCGATGCACTTCGTTATGATTGTCTGTCAACCTATGATGATATAGTCAATACGCCGGTAGTAGAGAAACTCGCCAAAGATGGCATTTTATATACCAACGCTTTCGTGCAATGCAGTTGGACTAAGCCTTCGGTTGCGAGTATGATGACCTCTCTGTATCCCGGTCAGCATTCTGTGGAAACCTCCTTTAATATCATTAATCCCCGGTTAACCACCGTAGCGAAGGTCTTGAACGACAATGGATATTACACTATCGGTTTTCATAATAATGACCTGCTGACCAAGCTGGGTAATTTCCATATCGGCTTCAATTATTATCAACATCTCAAACCGGATACTCCGTATCCCGCCTGGAAGGATATGCCGTACCTTTCCATTTTTGACTTTATAACTTCACTTTCCCGGCGGCTTATGGATAGGAAGAACATAAGGTCGCTTTATTACCGTAGCGCTGAAATCACTACTGAAACCGTCATTGAATGGTTGAAAGAGAATCACGATAAACGCTTATTCATGTTCTTACATTATATGGATCCTCATGAACCATATTTCCTTCATCCGTATACCGGAGAATATCGTAAGCCCCCGGAGGGTTTCAGCGTTCAGGATTCTATCGAGTGCTTTAACGCTTATAAAGATGAAGTAGGCTATATTGATGCGAAATTAAGACCATTGTATGAGTATCTGAAAACTGAGGGACTGTATGATGAGGCATTGATAATTTTAACATCCGATCACGGGGAGGAATTCTATGATCATCAGGGATGGGCACACGGGAAGACCCTCTACGATGAATTGATACACGTGCCTCTGATCATAAAACCGCCCGCCTTAACTCGCTTTGGGGATGTTGATTCATCCCTGGTGCAATCAATTGATATACCGCCTACTATCGCCGCCTATGCGGGATGTAGTAAGCCGGTTAACTGGGAGGGACGGGATATTTTCTCACCTGATTCCAATGAATGGGCATACGCGCAGCTTGTTCGCTACGGCAAACGATCAACCGTAATCAGGGATACTCGGTATAAACTCTATGTCAGGTATAATCTGAGCGACGGGATCGAGGATATCGAATTCTACGATACCCAAACGGATCCGCAGGAGAGAAAGGACTTGAGCGAGATTCCGGAATATAGCTCCACAATGGATAAGATGCTTGCCCGTGTCGGGGAATTCGAGAACCACATATCCCGCAGCGCGGTCGAAACCGGCACCATCAAAATCGATGAGGAAACCGCAAGAAGGCTGAAAGCATTGGGGTATCTCGAGTAGCGTTAATTACATTAGTCTGTATTGTTCATAAATTTAAATCACCGGTAGCGGAAGCCTTGCGCTTCCGGTATTTCTTTTGAATCTTCAATTACGGTCTGCAAATATTCCTATTCACATGAGCTACCGAATGACAAGCATTCAACTACGATTTAATACTCATTATGAATTATCCGGGTTAGATGTGATATCGATTCCGAAGGATGACATGATTATCCCGGATAAGTTCCCTTCCTCACTGTTAACCTGCTAACTACTTGAAACGAATATGCTTGTCGAAAACATATTTCGCCTTGGCAGCAAGGCTAAGCAGAGTATATGCATCCCAGTTGTAGCAGAAAGAGGGATCGAAATAGCAGTTTATATGACACCCTTCGCAAAAAAGAAATCTCCCCTGCCGGTGTCTCCATTGCTGAACCTCTTCGGATTGATATACAGCTTTTAGATCCGATTCTATTGGAATAGTGTCCATTTGCCGGTGATAACAGGGAAGGATTAATTCACCTTTCGGATTAATGACGATTGTGGAATCGAACACTTTGCACCTGGGAGCGTCAATCCTGTTTCCCCCCTTGCGATGCAGTCTCTCAAAAGCGTAGTTCAGATAGACATACGGCTTTTTGCTGTATGATCTTAGATAATTCCAAAATTCCCTTTGAAATCCCCGATTTTGACTGTAATCGAATTCGGGATTTATGAGAAGCATCAGTTTTTCATCCTGAGCGAACTTAACCAGATCAACAATCGAGGAGAGGTTGCCTTCATTGACAGTGAACATAATGTCCGGCTTTTCCCCCAGGGATTTAGCTATCTCTATTGATTCCATAACCCTGTCATAACAGTTTACGCCCCGTATCCCGTCATGCACTTCCCTGTCCATGGAATCCAAGGAGAAATGAAGATAGGTAACCGCTCCTTTGATTTTCTCAGCGAGATCGGGATATTTGATGCAATTGGTTGTTACCGAAGTGTATAGACCCAAACCGCGGGAGATCTTAAGCAAGGTAGGTAAGTGGGCATAGAGCAACGGTTCACCGCCGGTGAAATCTGCGAATTTGACACCCAGATCTCTAACGTCTTTAACGATTTTTGCGGCTTGATCCAGGCTCAGCTCATGATAAACTGGTATATCGCAAGTGTCAGGTATATCACAGAACTCGCATCGAGCATTACATCGATATGTGACATAAAAGTGAAGCAGCAAAGGTTTCATATCATCAACCGCGGGAGAAGATATATTTCCGATAAGGCTTCAGGGCATCGAAGATGCCCGAAAATGTGGTAAAAGAAGGTGTAGCGAAGTATTGGTACCATCCGCAATGATGAGTGCATGCAGCCATCTGTCTTCTGTAGTCTTTCGCTTCATCGCTTTTCAGGTAGGTATGCAGATCAGTCCGCGTAAGGTCGGCGGTTTTGTTATCCAGTTTTCGGCAGGGATAAAACAGCTTTCCGTCCACATCTATTATTATTGAGGAAGATGAGCATCCAACACCGTTGTTAAGGTTTTTCAGATACGTGTCGGGCGATATTACCGTATTCGGGTATTTTGCTTTAGCTTCCAAGCAAGCAATCATAAATCTCTCCGTACCGGGGAAATAGTTGCCCGTCTTATTCAGATGAACCGCGGGCATCACCACTATTTTCACACCGGCTTCATAGCAGCGTTTAACTTTCCATTCCAGTTCGGGGATATCATCTAATGTAACAACAGTCTGCACGCATAGATTGCTGTTCCATTTTCGATACAGCTCCAGATTGTCGAACATGAAGAGATTCTCATGTCCCTCATCGATGGAGATATGAAGGAAATCGATATACTTGCCATAATTCTCCATCGGGTAATTCTCGAGCTTGCGCTCGCTGGTGCAGAACAGCAGGTAGAAATTCTTATGCGAAGTATATTCGAGTATCTCCCTGATATCTTTGCGCAATAGCGGCTCACCACCCTCAAAACTAACCAGCAGAACCGAGCTATCGGACAGATTATCTAAAACTCTCTTCATCCCATCGGTGTTTAACTCCGGAGTTTTCTCCATCCATACATTACAGAATTTACAGCGGAAACGGCAGCGATTGGTAAGCTTTAGCGATGCATAGAAGGGGTATATATCCTCACCGCTCATCTTGTTGTCCAGAAGCGAACGAGCCACTCGTGTATATTTGGAGACCGGCAGGTAACGCATCAGGTTTCGACCTCCGCAGTCTGAGTATATTTCTTATCTTTCCATTTGAAGGTTGAAAGATTGCTTTTTACTATGATTAATGGCACCAGTATCAAATTAAATAGCCAGGAGGGCGGAAAGTACTTCATCAGATACTTACAATGATAAACACCAGCGGCTTTGTACAGAAATGCAAAATCGGCGATTAGCTTAATTGACAGGGCAATTAGCAAGGCATTCCAATGAGAGCCTGTGATAATAAATGAAATTGCAGCCACCGTAATCAAACCGTAAAAAAGCAAAGTCGGAATAAAAAACAAAAGCACGCCGGTCCCCAGACGGCTTTCACCATACGCCCCCCAGCGGAACCGTTGATTGAAAAAATGACCGAAGCTTTGTGCGCCATTGGTTTCAACTATCGATTCTTGCTCGGTAGCCACCGCGATTTTGTACCCGGTTTTGTGATGAACATAGTTGACAATAAAATTATCCTCGGCGGGGCGCACCTTGAGTCCTTTGAAGTCGTTTTCGAACTCCTCATAAATAGACCTCCGATACGCCAGATTAGCGGCGGTACAGGTATATGATGAACCCACACCCGCGAAAGCTGCTCCCAGAGCTCTCTGAGAGAAATAATCCAGAGCATCAATCCCCTGCCATAGATTGCCGGGCATCGAATATGCGGCATGCCCTATCACTATCCCCACCTTATCGTCGAAATGAGAAACTAAGGTTTGCATCCAATTCTCGTGGTGTTCACAATCAGCATCGGTGCTGACAATTATCTCCCCCTTCGCCATCTCCAGAGCCCTTTGCAGCGCTGTCTTTTTGGGGATGGCGGTCTCTCCGATTTCCACTCTCGTCGATTTGAAGTTATCATAATTATCGCAGAAGTTCTTGATAATGCGGGGGGTGTTATCATTGGAGCGGTCATCGGCGATTATCACCTCGTATTTAGCAACCGGATAATTCTGCGATGCCAGAGATTGCAGGCATTTCTCCAAATACTTTTCTTCATTATGTGCAGCCACCACGGTGGAGATGTGGAATATTTCCCGGCTCCTTCTATTTCCAATGCGGTAAAATCCCGTCAGAAGATAGATGATAGAAAGAGCATATATTACCGCAAATATAATCAGAATCGTATTCAATATATTCCTTACAAGTTGTTGTTCAATCCTACAATGTGAACATTTCACCGATAGTCACGGGATGTAAACCTCTTAATTTAACTATATCAACTACAGATTTCAAGGCTTTGAGTGTTCCCGAATAGTCCAGAGATGGTTTATTAAAGTGACACTCATGAAAAAGCAAAATTGATCCCGACGTTATTTTGTCCCTGACTCTATTGACCATTATTTCGGGAACATCTCGCTTGTAATCCTTGCTATTTGAATTCCAGAGTACTATGGAAAGTTCCAGTTGCCTGCATATACTGAGCATGGAGGGCGTGATAAAACCATACGGCGGTCGGAATATTTTGTTCGGTTTTTCGCTTAATTCCTCGATGAGTTCCTTGGTTTTTTTTATTTCATCATGCAGTTTACCCCTCCCCGACCATAATGCATGCGGGTGGTCGAAAGTGTGATTACCGATCATGTGACCTCGGCGGACCATATCTTCGGAGAGCGATAAGTTATCCAGGATATTTCTGCCGGTTGTGAAGAAAGTACCCTTCCCCTCAATTCTCTCCAGGATATCCAACAGCATCGGTGTAAAAACGGGATGAGGACCGTCGTCGAAGGTCAAAGCGATCTTGGGCGTTTTAGTATCGCCCCTGCGTAGTATCTGGCAACCGAACAGTCTCATCCTTTGTCCGCTTCCGTTGATCTAAGTTTAAGACCGGTCAAAAATGCCGATCCGATTATCGCCGGTATTAATAGATTAAAGGTAAACAATAACAGCGATGAATCCAGGGCGGCTTCTTTGGTGATACCGAATTTTCCGAAAAAGAAAATAGATGCGCTCTCCCGAATACCAAGATCGCCAATGCTGATAGGTAAAGAGGATTTCACGAACATTATTGAACTAATGGCAGCAAAGCCGTTTATTATGGAAATCGATTCAAACGCATTAACTATCAAAAAGAATTGAATGGCGAAACCGGCATACATCATCCCCGACATAGATAAAACCACCAGGAATTTTGACAGCGGAAAATCCCTGACCACCTCCCAGAATTCGCTACTCCTGAAACTTTCCGGAATGATCCTCGTACTCGGGAATCTTATCCGATGGCGTAAGTATCGGAAAGTAATTCCCAGCGCGATCAGCACAATCGGTATAAGTAAGAAAAAGTCACGCCCGGCGATATAAGCCAAACTTATCGATCCGACAGTAGCCGACACGATATACGCCGAAAGATTATCCATGATGGAAAGAGCCAATAGCTTGGTTCTAACCAGTCCCTTGATATAGAACACCCTTCCGAATTCACCTACTCCCCCGGGAGTAGTGAGTCTGAGAGTAGTCCCTGATAGTACCGAACCCAATACCTGACGGTTGGATACTATTCTATCTGCATCCAGATATTTTATAAGATAACGCCATCTA
The DNA here is from genome assembly GCA_014730175.1 of Candidatus Zixiibacteriota bacterium. Lineage (GTDB taxonomy): Bacteria > Zixibacteria > MSB-5A5 > UM-FILTER-46-8 > UM-FILTER-46-8 > WJIR01. The sequence continues at coordinate 3,863 of WJIR01000237.1, read as the reverse complement.
AAAAAAAGCCAGACAATATTTAGCGGAGCCAGCGCAATCGCTATCAGGATGGGATAGGGATTAGCCTGTTTAAGCGCTGTTGCCATTTTATTTACTTCCACCAAGTTTAGCAAATACGCCATCACCGCCACCGCGACGATGATTTTTATAGCTGTACTTATCTTTACTCTTCGCTTAAGCCTGCCTTTAATTTTGACTATTAAATCAGACATACCACTTCTTCGAATAAAGATAGTCTATCCCCTCCGTGCAGTTGCTGCAGATATCAATAGCGGAGCGATTTTCCAGTATTCGCTTCCGGAAGGCTCTGAACTTATGCCCATTCCAGATATCCCCGACATTTTCATCGGCAATATTGCCGAAAACATACTTACCGCTCTTGTCGAAACAACACGGCACGACAGTGCCATCGGAGTTAATGCTCATGGAATAATAAAGCCGTCCACAACGATTGCGGTAACCTCCGCGAAGTTTCAGATCGCCGGAGTTCTCCTGATATCTCCGATATTTCTCGTTATCGGGCAAAAACTCCCTTCCGGTTTTCATATCAAGCAGTTGAAGGGTTTTGGCTGACACTATATCAACTCCAAGATTCTCGCCGAATTCCCTGGCTTTATCTATTTGACCTTCGGTATCGGCAGTGAGTAATATCTGGAGTTCGATAATCGGTGTAAAGCTACTCAGCTCTTTCTTTTCTTTCACCAGTAATTTTATTCCTTCAATTACCCGATTGAAATCTCCTCCGACACGATATCTGGAATATACATCTTCAGTTAATCCGTCTAATGACATAATAATCTCATCCAATCCGCTTCTAATGATGTTTCTTGCCTCTACAACATTTCTTATATAGTGTCCATTGCTGCTGGTAATAGTATACACATTCTTGTCATGACTATATCGAATCATATCTACAAAACAGCGGTTCAGAAAAGGCTCCCCCTGATTAAATAGCAGTACGTATAGTAAATGGCTGGAAAATTTATCTATAACATTTTTATACAATTCGAAATCCAAATCGCTCGGAGTCCGCTTTACTTCGCCCGCGCCGGTGGCACACAATGGACATTTTAAGTTACAGCGCGCCGAAGGTTCTACCATCAATACCAGCGGGTATGTGGGATGATAGTCTCTGCCGAAAACCGACATCAGGGAGTAACGGACACCGGAATTAAGCAGTTTCGGCAAAACCGATGGTTTCAACACCTGGTTTTTAAATCGATGCCAGTGTATTTTCAAATCTTCTGGAAGAAGCATTAATAATACCGATAGGAAATAGAAGCTAATATTCGTGATTCATTGGTTACTTCATCATCATAATCGGTACGCTGGAAACGGTAGGACAATTCCATAAACGCTTCAGGAAAGAATTCGTAGCTTCCACTCACGGTTAAGCCCCATCGATTGTCTTTTATACCAGCAAGGAATTCCTTGGTTAACGGGTCTCCCTCCCGGTGTCCCAACAGGATATTCCCTCCCACATTTTCTCCCGGAGGATTTGCGCCATGGCGCACTCTCTCGAATGATGTTTTGAATCGAATAAGAGGATTTAGCCAGTAATCCGCCTTCGCGAACCATCGGTCGGAATTGGGTTGTAACGGATAACCGAGGAATTGTTCGTGATTGGAATAAGTATTGACGGAAAAAAAATGCGTATACGTATATGGCTCGATCCTGACGTACTCCGTTGTTAACATTAGCCCCGCTACTCCAATCGGGTCAACGATTTCGACGCCGGCCTGCGCCGCCCACTTGTTACCCCAGTGATTTCCACCCAGTTTGTTTAGCGAAAGATCATCCAGCAATAAGGCGCCGTATAATCTATATCGCGGAATCGGGACGTAAGAGGCGTCAAAGCTAATCAGCAGATTGTCCCGGTCGCCCAGGTAATGCTGTTCCGACCAGAAGAACATGTTAGGGATCAAATAACCCAGATCATAGCCTCGCTCCCCGTAAATAGCAGTTTCCGAAAATGCGAACGACACGTTTTTCCAGGGCATGACCTCCAACCGATGAGATGCAATATACTTTTTCTTATAGTTCTCGCGATATTTCGCATCAGTATCATAAGACATTGTGGAATCAATAAGATTGGTTTGCAGACTTCCGGTCACGAAAGTTGCCCTTACTTGCTTTCCCGGATATTGAAGCATCACCATATCGAACGGCAGGGCATATCTGGACAGCAGCAGCCCATATCCCCGGCTTGGCCCCCAGTTATGCTTAATTCTGCCTATTCGAACATCCAGCCATTTCAGACGCGCCGAAAGGGACGCGTATGTCCTGTCGTACGAAGCGCTATTGCCCTCCCAGGTTACCGATGTAATTCCTTCATTGTCGATATTTATCTCATCGATGGTGTTAAAATCATTGAGCCTGCCTATCCGAGTATCCCTTGCGTATATGTAAAAATCGATATCATCTCGAAAATATCCATGACTGACCACGCCGGTAGTGCTGGTGTTGGTAAACCAGTTCGATTCTGGATTGTCGGAATAAGTTTGATAACCCGCGGCTTTAGCTACAGGATCGACCACCCAACGATAATCGTCGCCATACCAGCTAAGTACGTGATATTGTCCGCGGATATTTTCAGGCCAGATACCGATATCGTTCAGTTCGAACTCGAATTCCGATTTCAACTTTTGCAGAAGCTCCATGTCCTTCCGGTTGATGATATCGCCCTCGGTTGATAATGAATCAACCCTCAAGATTATATCCACGAATTCCGAGCGATTATATGGTCTTGTATCGAGCGAGAAACCTCTCAGATATCCCGCCGTTACGAACCTATCGACAATATCATAAGCCCAATGATTCGGTTCGACAGGAATAGTCCCGCCTGCGAATAGATGCGAAGGAATCGCAAGAAGCAATAATGCATAAATTAAGATAAAATGAATTCTAATTAACATCGTTTGTTTTCCTACCTGAATAGTCGACTAAATTTCTGGCTTCGTATAGAATTGGAAGTCCGGAATTCTATTTAGCATCCACAGATCTGATTGTAAACAAAGCCTTATACGTTACTAAAATTATAGCTAAAATAGAAATCAAAGTCAACGATAGTAACACCATTTCTATAGGTTTCATCGGTTGAAATCCCACGTATTTCCGGTAGATACCGAGGATTATCTCTTTGGATTGCGAATGCGCCGATTTTCCTTCTTTAAAATAGTGTATTCCGAAAATGACGACGAAACCCCAGGTGCTGATGGCGAGAGTCAGATGCGATATGAAGAGAATCAGTTTTTTCGATGACGAACTAATCAAAAATGGAATGAGTGCCAAAAGGGGCAATATGAAAATGTGATATTCGGTATTTATATGATAAAATGTGAGGAATAAGGCGCCAAAGGTTATCATGGCGAGCATGGGAAATTGTCTGTTATGGAACGACTTCAGGCGGAACCAGAGCAATCCGAATATAGCCATTGTTAGTCCGGCAGAAATCCATTTCATGGTCTGCCCTCCCATATCGTAGAAATATAGAATTAAAGTGAATGGCGATGCACAGAACTGGGTCTCCGAAGGTGCGAAGTCGATAAACGGCGTAATTCCGGTTACCAGAAATCCGATTAAAGCGTAGATGGCGTGAAAAGCGATCGCAGGAATTATTCCCCATTTCAATACTTCGGCTCTTCGCTTTGATATTAGGAGCAATGGAAGAAACAGTACACCCACCAGCAACTTTCCGGCGACCATTCCCATAAATGTGATTATTGAAGCCCATTTGATTGATTCCCGCTTAACTGCAATAAGTACGGCCACCACAAAAATCATCACCACCGCTTCTTCCTGTCTCATCACCGTCCCGGTCATAAATCCCAGCGGCGATACCGCCATTATCATCAGTATAATCG
>WJIR01000019.1 GCA_014730175.1 Candidatus Zixiibacteriota bacterium | reverse complement strand
TTGACGGTTTTTAGATACTCTAATCTATAATTGAACCTGTCGCCTTTAATCCATTGATATGCTTTGACCATTATCAAACAGACCTTAATCGATCCAAATGCCCATAACGCCAGCAGAATCCAATTGGGGATATCGCTTTTCCATATTGTCAAAGGTAAGAATATAAACGCAATGTAAATCAAAATGAATTTTGCTTCGGTAACGTAGTCCAAGACTACGGCATTATCCAGAATTTTAAAATCGCGATATTTTTCGACAAGTATTATTGCTAAGGGTATTAAAATGGTCAACAAAGCGATACCAGATGTCGCCAGAATAGTATGGTCGATAATCTTTGTTAGACCAGTGAAATGCATCAATGTGCTAATCGCGAGAGATATGAATATGATAATCCAGTCAGCTTGTGAAATCACCTTAACAGCTCTCTTGATAATAGACAATAAATCAAATGGCAGGAAAAAAAGTCCAACCTGAATTAATCTAAAGTTGTTCTCCCAGGACCTATATAGAAACAAGTCATCATTCAAAATATTGATTTATCCTATGAATTAAAATTACCTTTGAACCCTTGTACAACAATCTATTATTGGCTATCCCTTCTATGCTTTTCATCATTCCGGATTCAAGAGTAGCAGTAAGTTTTCAAAAAAATAATATAGTGGTTTGTATCCGTCAAGTACTTTTGGGATAAGTATTTTGGAATGAATAAATGAAGATGAATCATTTTCGATTATTGAAGATAGTTAATGGGTGTTAGCAATAAAGGAGGTAGATTCTACCTCCTTTATTGTTCAGGGTCTGCTTTGGAGAGTGTGCAGATTTGTCTTAAAGATTTCTCAAATTACATACGAAATTGTACTTTGGTAAACATCCAATATTTTGTTCATATTTCCTCCCGGTTATAGTTCTGTGCGTCCTGCGCTGTAATATTTGATGTCGATATCGCTTATTCCGGCATCGATGTCTATATCAATGGTGTACTGAGCGGAATCGTAATTCGGTGACTGGTATAATCCGCTTTTAATCTTTTCCAAACCCAGATGTTTGTAAGATACCGATGACAATCCGACATCTTTATGAAGCCGGACTGCGGTTCTCTCGGGGATATATATTGTCAGATCGCTGACTCCGATATCGAAATTGGAATCGATATGGTGAGATTTATCTCCAAAGTGCACCACCACATCGGAAACGCCGGTATCAAGATCGAATTCGGTTGTTTCGACATCCCGCAGATCGATATCAAGGTCAACCACTCCGGCATCAATGGTCAATGAGACCGGTTTCTGATCCGTTATGTAGATATATGAGTCACATCCATCCCGATGCAGACCTTTGAACTTGACTTTGTTATCCCGATATTTCAGTTCGATTCTTCCTATACCGTCTTCTGAGGAAAATTCGAATTTAGGTACGGGCCCATAATACTCGAATTCGCCTTTAAACGCTTCGTTATCGGTCGATTCGAATTTGAAATCGCCGAGTTTACAGTCGATATCAATGTCCAGCGATTTCAGGTCTTTCACCTGTTCATTTGAGATCGCAAAAAGTGATTCGTTTTTCTCGACGGAGTCGCCGTTATCAGCTAACGCCCCGCCTCCATATACGGCATAGATAAAACATCCTGCGATTAAAATCGGGGAGATATATGCCAGAGCTGGTAATTTGCTGCGTTTAAATATCATTTCAACTCCTATCGCTATCAAAAGTACGGGCCAGAGTCTCAGCAGATCTTCCCACACAAACCAATTAAGGTATCCCAAGGTATTGCCCAACAAAATCAACCCGGTTCCGATCAGCAGCAAACCGGTTCGCACTTTACTCGCTCTCATAAGTTACCTCCTCGTCTTTCTTACGTAGGGACCTGTATATAATCAGACCTCCCAGACCGATGATAATCAGGGGCCAGAATTTGGAAAAATGCCACCAGTAAATGAAATGTAGATTGTCCATGAGAAAACCGAAGCCCAGTATAACCAGGATGACACCCAGCCACTTACCTCGATTTTGGGAAATCTTCGAGTCGTTCGCCATTTCAGTCTCCTCTGCTTCTGCCACCACTTCGCCCATTTTAGGAGCCGGCATAATTATCCAGGCTAAGATATAAACCAGAATCATCCATCCGCCTCCGGCTAATGCAAGCGCTACAAAAGCAAGGCGCACAATGGTGGGATCCACATCGAAATATTCGGCTAATCCCGCGCATACGCCCGCGATTATTTTATCCGGTGATTTTCTTAGTTCTTTAGTCATAATTGCCTCCGTTATTTTGTCATTCTGCTTTTAATACGAGAAGCTCAGATTTTTGTTACGGAGGAAATTGGAGCGGGCAAATACATGCTTATCTCTCAGCCTGAGGCTTCGAGCTAAGCATGCCACCCTTGTGGAAGCAGAAACACACGCCGTCTCCGCCTTCGGCGAATCCACCGCTTTGAAGGCGGGAATAAATATCGGCAGCCATCTGCCGACCTACCCCCGTGGGATATCGATCGCTTCGATTCGCTCGCAATTACAAGCAACGATGCCGTCGGGTAGGGCGACCTTGCGGCACATATTTATTGGGCAAGGGGATACCACGGCGCCTACTAAATATGGAGATCAAAATCTCCATGAGGCTGTTGACAAAAGGGAAAAGCTTGGATGAGTTTTGAGACCCCGCGTTTTAAAGCGGGGAGGGTCACTATTTTTAATAAGGACGGGTTTAAACCCGTCCTGCATCATGCTGCCGTTTAGGATGTTACGAGGACTGAAGTCCTCGGTTATTAAAAGCTGTGAAACTCTCCGGACTGAAGTCCGGGGTCTCTAACGATCTATCATACTTTGTCATCAATCTGATGGAGATCAAAATCTCCATACAATATATACAAAAGAGCAGCCGCCATGGGCTGCTCTTTTTTTATCAGGAAACGGCAGTCGGCTTATCTTGATCAGGAGGGGACCTCAATCAAAAGCCGACTACCGGTTTCCCGCCCTTCAGGAATTACCCTAAAAGTTGAACTTGGAGGAGATAGAGAAAAGTAGTCCTTTAGAGCCGTTTGGAACTACTGATCCCTGATTGGCAACAGCCAGATCGAAATTATAGACTCCGAAATCGAATCCGAACCCGAAGGCGGCATATCCTCCCATTATACCACCAAGTGATACACCGCTGCGTATCGGCAACCATGACGCCGGGCGAAATTCGATACCGGTGGAAAGCTCCGGGATAACCGAGCTGGATGCGGTGTTAGAAAATCCCTGCTCATAATCCACCGATAACAGTAAATTATCCTTGCTCCAGGCGAAGCCCATCTTAACGATCGCCGGTTTTTTCTGACTGAAAGATTCGATGGAATAAGTAGTATCATCGGAGACCGAAATACTATCTTCCTCCAGAGTGTTAGCATTGATTGCCTTGGTGGAAAACGTATACTCCGTAACTTCGGTCTCTGTGTCCCAGTTTACCTTGTTCACCAGGTTCAAAATGGAGAAACTGAACACATAATCGGTTTCAAAGCGGGTTGCCAATCCGATATCAAAGGAATAGCCCGCGCCTCCCAGCGCAGATTTTACCTGCATACTGCCGCTGGCGGTAATCGATGTATCACCGGTTTCCGCATATCCCTCGGCTTCGATAATCTCCTCGTAAATCAGCCCGCGAATGTAATGCGCGCTGATACCGACGGAAAACTCACCATCTTCCCATTCGCTTACGCGATGGCCATAACCAACTGCCAGATCAGCCATTCCCCAGGCTTCACCATCGGTAGAACCAAGGTCGACTCTGGGGATTTCAGCGTTACCATAGAGGATTAATTCAGCCGGATCCTTCGGCAACGTAATATCTGATTTGGCGTAGGCGGTTATAGTGAATGCGAATTGATTGGTGGAAAAGCTCGTAGCGCCCGCTTCGGTTAGTACATTGAGCGAGAGACCTTCGGAAGGAATCTTTCCCAGGATTTCTTCCTTATCGTCATCGGTAAGATAAGCGCCGGTATACTGGTTGTAGTCGTTCAATGAGAATGCGTTGTTCCT
>WJIR01000018.1 GCA_014730175.1 Candidatus Zixiibacteriota bacterium | reverse complement strand
TTCCCCCGATAAATCGGGGCAGGCTGGAGCGAAGCGGAGAAACCCGACACCTGTAGGACTATAAGATTAATGAATCGTCGGGTTTCTCACTCACTATGTTCGTTCGGAACCCGACCTACATCTGTTCAATCCAGGCACATTTTCAATATTTTAGGCAGTACTGGTCGCCGCACCTGACGCCTTTGGTCGATTACCACAAAACCGGTAAGTGGGACATTCATGTCCCGCAAAGCTGTTGACATAGCGGAGGAGCCTGGATGGATCTTTGAGAACTCGCATTTTAATGTGAGGAGGATCACAATTATAATAACGATGGGTTATAATCCTGTCTAATCAAAAGAATACAAATGTTAACACTTTTACTAAAACCAAAACTCAGATTCATCAATACACTGTTCGACCGGCAAAGCCCGGAGAAAATGCTGAAGATTATTGTGGGAATTGGAATTGTTATATTCTTCCTTATCTTCGGCTACTGGTTTTTCCAGTATATTTTTTCTTATCTCAATCGTTTGGCGGAAGTTGGCAGCATGCTCAAAGGGAAAATCCTTGCCCTTGCGTTCTTTGCAGTTTTCGTGCTTCTTTTGATCTCCAACCTGTTAACCGGTATTTCAACCGTTTTCAAAAATGAAGAGACAGGATTCCTGATGACGCTTCCAATCGATTACCGGAATATATTCATATCAAGAAGTATTGATGGTTTCGTTTTTTCAACCTGGGCATTTGCTATTTTAGGCATTCCGATGATTTTAGCTTACGGAAATTCAACCGGATATCCCTTATGGATTTACATTCCGATCATACTACTTGTTTTTGCGCCCTTTGTGTTGATTCCTACAGCGATATCATCATTTATACTCCTGTTATATTTCAGGTTTATCAGGAACGTAGATCCCAAGAAATTCGCTTTCTCAATTATTGGGTTAATAGCAGCCGGGTTATTTATCTATTTGAAGACATCGGCGCCCGAAAACCTTTCCCTATACACCTACCAAGATTGGCGGATACTGAATAATTACCTTTCCGGTATGGCATTGAGTTCGGCGCCCTGGTTACCGTCAAGCTGGGTTTCCACCTGCCTTCAGGAGATCGCCTCAGAAAATCTTAAAGGAGCTGCGGTGTTCATGGTTACGCTGATTTCAACCGCGCTGTTTTTCTGGCAGGTGAATATTATCAGTTCAAAATACCTTTTTGCGCGAGGATTGCAAAACAGCTTCGGCAGCGGGAATTCCGCAAGTAAAATTCCCACTGTTTCACAGTTCATATTAAAGCCGATTGGTTGGAGGATTATTCCCATACCGAAAGCATTAGCCGGAATGCTCTATAAAGATATCGCTACCTTTTTCCGCGACAGCGCTCAATGGGGACAGCTAAGTATCTTAGCCGGATTGGTGCTTATCTACCTTTTCAACCTGAGATATTTCCCGGCAAACCTATCCGATCCGTTCTGGAAATCGGTAATCGCATTCGCGAATTTCGCTTTTATGGGTTTTATACTGGCTACTCTGTCGGTAAGGTTTGTTTTCCCTACAATCAGTCTGGAAGGCAAAGCGTTCTGGATTGTCAAATCAGCGCCTGTTAAAATCTCATCGGTCTTCTGGGAGAAATTCTTGATCTCGTTTATTTTCTTTGCGGGATTGTCTGAGATTCTGGCGATAATCTCATCGACTATGCTGGGATTGCCTCCGTTTATGACGCTTATCAATCAGGTAGGGATTTTTCTTGTAAGCCTTTCTTTAACCGGACTTTCTATAGGGCTGGGGGCATCATTCCCCGATTTCGACGAACCGAATCCATCTAAAATTTCATCCGGCGCTGGAGGTATGATAGCAGCGATTATAAGTCTGGTTTACGTCTGCCTGATCGTCATTTTACTCGCTTATCCCACTCATCTTTATACCAGGTACTTAACCGAGGGTGATCAAATAAATGCGAACGCGGCGTTGTTTTCATTTGCCAGTATAGTTATTATTAGCTTAATTACGTTCATCTTACCGGTAATTACAGGACTGAGAAATCTTAAGAAATATGAGTTTTAGCATTCAAGCTATTATCGGGATACCAGCGACCGATAATATAGAAAAAGCTGGAGGAGAATATGGCTGATATTATTGTTACCGGAGGCGCCGGTTTTATTGGTTCCAATCTTGTTGAACGATTGTTTTCGGAAGGATATAGCATTGCCGTAATAGATGATCTCTCAACCGGATTCAAAGAGAATCTCCCTGAGCAGGTGCGCTTACACAGAGTCGATATCCGCAGCGCGGTCGTCCGCAGGATTTTCGAAATCGAAAATCCGAAAGTACTTTTTCATCTTGCGGCACAACTCGATGTCAGGAAATCAGTTGCGGATCCGGTGTTCGATGCCGATGTCAACGTAATGGGTACCATCAACTTATTGAATCAGGCGGTTGAATCCGGTGTGGAAAAGGTGGTTTTCACCTCCACCGGCGGAGCGGTTTATGGGGAGCAAGAATATTTCCCGGCTGATGAGAATCATCCCACCAATCCCGATTCGCCCTATGGTATCACCAAACTTGCCGCCGAAAAATATGTCCAGGTTTACTACAAGGTCCACGGACTGAAATATACCATCCTGCGGCTCGCTAATATATATGGACCGCGGCAGTCAACTATTGGCGAAGCCGGCGTGGTGGCGTCCTTTTACGAGAGGTTTCTCTCCGGTGACGAAGCGGTAATCTATGGCGATGGCAGGCAGACTCGCGATTTCGTGTATGTCGGCGATGTGGTCGATGCAGCGGTACTTTCTATGAAATATCCTGAAAGTGATATTTTCAATATCGGAACCGCCAAAGAAACCAGCGTAACCGAGCTTTTCCGCGCCATGGTGAAAATATCCGGCGCCGAGCAAAAAGAAAAGTATGCCCAAGCGCGCAAAGGGGAGCAGTACCGCAGTGTGGTATCCCACGACAAGATCACGAAAAAGATGGGATGGAAGCCGAAAACGGATCTGAGTACCGGCTTGCAACATACCTACGAATATTTCAAAAACAAGCGCTTGCAGTTAGCCAGCCATTAAACCGGGTTATTCGTAAATTGCGTAAAGGATAGCGGAAGCTTAACTAGCCTCTGACGTATTTGCGTTTCCGACGTTTCTCTGAATCCATAATTACAAGCCGTCAATGGTCTATTATTTTTAAATCCCTGAAGAACAAGCCTTCGATTGCGAATTAATATTTTTTATGAAATATCCGGGTTAGGCTACCGTTTGCCGGCTTTTATGAATTATACGGATTAAAACAGAATCTTTATATCTCTCGGAACAAGATAGCTACTCTTATAGTTGATAATTCCTTAAATATAGCTGTAAATATCGTTGAAGCAGAGGAGTAAGTTATGGACAAAAACCGTAGAGACTTTTTAAAAGCAGGGGGGATACTGACTGCCGCCGCAGCAACAATGCCTTCCGTTTTTACCACATCCACCGCATTTGCTCAGCAGCCATCGCCAATTGGCAGAAGGGGGACAGACAAACACACTCTCCCCGGTTTAAATTATGCTTACGATGCGCTCGAACCGTACATCGATGCTAAGACTATGGAGCTGCATCACAGTAAGCATCATCAAGGCTACGTGGACGGTTTGAACAAAGCCGAAGCGGAACTGCGGAAAGCTCGGGCAAGTGGTGATTATTCGTTAGTCCAGCACTGGTCGCGTAAAGTGGCATTCAATGGCGGCGGGCATTATCTTCATACCCTTTTCTGGGCAACAATGGCGCCTCCCGGCAAGGGTGGAGGTGGTGAACCTAAAGGTGTGCTCGCCAGAAATATTAATGAAGATTTCGGAAGCTTTAAGGCGTTCAAAGAGCATTTCTCGGCAGCGGCTAAATCGGTTGAGGGGAGCGGTTGGGGAGTCTTGCATGTCCGTTTATCTGACCACAAACTGATTGTGCTTCAAGTGGAAAACCACCAGAAATTATCGCCCTGGGGTGTGGCGCCTATTCTCGATATCGATGTTTGGGAACATGCCTATTACCTCAAGTATCAGAATAAGCGAGGCGAATTCATCGATGCCTGGTGGAATGTGGTTAATTGGGATCAGGTGGAAAAAAATTATCTGACAGCTATTAAGGGATAAGGCGCATTATATCTCCTTTTTAAATTAGCGAATTCCATTCCATCGGAACAAATAGCGAAGACGGAATGTTGATTATTTTACTATGATATTGAATATCATGGTGATTAATCAATGTGGATATGTTCTATTGAAAAGGAGATAATAAATATGCATAAATTACCCGAATTAGAATACTCTTATGATGCGCTTGAGCCGTATATCGATGCTCAAACAATGGAACTGCATCACAGCAAACATCATCAGACTTATGTAAATGGATTGAACAAAGCGGAAGAGGCGCTGGAAAAGGCTTGTGCCGAAGGCGATTTTGCTCTGGTGGAATACTGGTCGAAAAAAGCTGCTTTTAACGGAGGCGGACATTTTCTTCATTCTCTTTTCTGGAAAATAATGGCGCCCAATGGTAGTGGAGGCGGTGGGGAACCTACCGGAGAGCTTGCGGATAAGATTAAGGAGGATTTCGGAAGTTTTGAAGCATTCCGGAAGCATTTCTCGGCTGCTGCGGCGGCTGTCGAAGGCAGCGGATGGGGATTATTGCATGTTCGTCCGTCGGATAAAAAACTGGTTATCCTTCAGGCGGAAAACCAACATAAACTGTCTCCCTGGGGTGTGGCGCCTATCTTAGGGATCGACGTTTGGGAACATGCCTACTATCTTAAATACCAGAACAAGAGACCGGACTATATCAAAGCCTGGTGGAATATCGTAAATTGGAAGCAGGTTGAGAAGAATTACCTGGAGGCTTTGAGTAAGTAACTTAACTGCTTTGCATCGTTGCTAAAGGATTTTGTCACCGGTAGCGGAAGCACGCTTGAGGCGCGTAAACCTTCGGCTACGGATTAATGGCTTTGTGAACTATCTGAGCAAACTACCCTCTCCCCGTTAATGGGAGAGGGTAGTTTGATAAAAGCGGATAAGCGGGGGGATTATTTGAGCAACGTCACACGCTTGGTAAACACTTCATCCCCGGCAGCCAATTTATAATAATAAATTCCCGATGCATACTCCGAAGCATCCCATCGTGCGGTATGGCTGCCTGCAGAAACAACCTCGTTGACAAGTGCTTCAACTTTCCTGCCCAATAAATTATAAATCTCCAGAGTAACATTAGCTTCAACCGGAAGTGAGTAGTTTATAGTCACCGTGGCGTTGAATGGATTGGGATAAGCGCCGACCAATACATTTGCCGGCTGTCCGTCTGCAGCGCCGAAACCGCCTTCAAGCAGCCATTCATTTGAGCCGTTATCAACTCGACCCCCGCTAACCGTGAATCCGAATGAAGCCGAATCGCAGGGATCATTGGGATAATCACCGCAGTATACGA
>WJIR01000236.1 GCA_014730175.1 Candidatus Zixiibacteriota bacterium | reverse complement strand
GGTCTGAAATTATCCGCATTTTCGTTTATAAGTTAACTGATATCCCCTACGAGCCGGAGCGTTTCCCCTGGCCTATGAGCTGCCATGATCCTCAGCACACCAACAACCTGACCCATAGAGTCGAAACAAGCATCCCTGCTTATGACGAACAGACCGGTTTGCCCCGAAGAGCGCTGCTGCATGGGAACCATCCCAACCCCTTCAACGCCTCCACTAAAATCGAATTCGGTATACCGAAGAATGGGTACGTCAACCTTAAGGTGTATAATATTCTGGGGCAGGAGGTTGCTGAGCTGACGGATGAAAAGCTGACCGCGGGTGAATACAGCGTTGACTTCAACGGGGATGAACTGTCATCAGGGTTATATTTTTATAATTTGAAGTATGGAGATAATAAGACCATATCGAGGAAGATGCTGCTGTTGAAATAAAGCAAAGGTAGGTCGAATCCCCTGCGTTTCTGACATAGATTCCCCTCTTGAGAGGGATTCCTTCATCCCGCGAATGCGGGACGGAGACGGGGTGTGTAATAACATGTCGTCGGGTACGGCGACCCGACGACACAAGAGTTGTGCTGTCGGGTACCCCCACCTGACAGAAAAGGCGTCAGGTGCGGCGACCCGACGACACGCCGGATGCCATCGGGTACGACGACCTGACGGCACATTTATGAAAGATTGCCGCGCCCTCGGCAAGCCTCGGGCTCGCAATGACTACTAATGCTGTCATTGCCCGACTGCGTCCCCGTATTCTGCGGGACTCAGTCGATATTGTTCCGACTGGGACCAATTACTGAAAATAAGCCCTTAGAAGGTAAATAATTACCATGATCTTTATGCTGACAATAATCGACATGGTAACCTTGCGCTTGAAACCGGTACGGAGCCAGGGCAACTTGTAGAACTTGCTGGTAACCTCGCTGGAGACATCTTCGCCATTCAGAAATCGATTAATAATGTCTAATCCGGTTTTATTAAGAATGCGGATGGAGATATCCGCGAATTCCGCTGAGGCTTTGTGCGGCGCCCCAAAATACCCCACCTTTCTGGATTTGAGTACCTCCGAAGCCTGCTTGAGATCATCGAAAGGAACTAAAATCGGTTCAAGCTTTTTATATTCATCGGATACCAGCTCCGGATTCATTTTCAGCATCATGGATGTTTCCCACCAACCGGCATGTCTATCGTCATTAAACAAACGTTTCTCTTCGTCGGTAAACTCCCTTCCCATTTCCTTTTCAAAATCACTGCGGAATCCGCCGGATAAAAACTTTTCCGCAAGCCCCGAGGTGAGTGAGATCATGTTGGCGTTATATTTTTTGGAGACTTTATTGCACGCCTCTTCCAATGCGACAATCTGCCCCGGCGCGCCATGGAATGAAAACACTACTATATATTTAAAGCCATAAATTGCGATTGCCGAACCGATTCCGGTAATCAAATCGCGAATAACGCTTTGTGACAGGCAAATCGAACCGACCATTTTAAAAACCTGAGTGCCGACCGGCAACAATGGATGAATAACGAAATCCCAATCCTGCCGTTCTTTCTGAAGCTCTTCGGCGGCAACCCTGGCGAAAAAGTCAGCATTGAAGGCATCGACACCCACCGGAAGATGGGGACCATGTTCTTCGAGTGGGGAAATTGGGATGAAAAATGCTGTTTTATCACGCTTTAAGGAGTCTATCTGTCTAAAATTCAGTTTTTCAAATTGATAAATCATATTAATTAACTCGGTATTTTACAATTTGACCTCGGATATAACATATTATCGCCGTAAAGGCAAAGAAAAACGATTAATCCCTTTGGATATCGTCAACATCAATTATTAATTATGCAGACTCAAATTGAATCGGCGCTGAATTATGTTTGTTACGGCAATAGAAATATTAACTTTAATATTAAGCATTTTATATACTACTGGAGTTATTATTCTATTGGTTGGGTTAAAAAGTTCCTTCAAAAAGGGAGGTCCTTCCCAAAGAATGAGTATTCATTATCCCACCGTAACAGTAATAGTACCCGCACGCAATGAATCTTCGAATATCAGAGATATTGTCAAGGATTTAAAGACTCAGGACTATCCTCCGGAAAAAACGGAGTTTCTTATTATCGATGATTTTTCAGAGGATGATACTTATGCAATAGCCAGTTTGGAAATAGAGGATGATGATCGTTTCAAATTAGTTAAATTGTCGGAGCAAGAGAGATTCCTGGCTGAAGGAAATTTAAGCGCTAAGAAGCGGGTGGTCGATTTCGGTATTAAATATTCTCAATCGGAGATTGTGCTTTTCACCGATGCCGATTGCCGGGTGAAACCGCAGTGGATAAGCAGCATGATTGCCAAATACGATGATGATGTTGCGCTGGTGACCGGTCATGTCGGTTTCTCCGTTAAGTCATTTTTCCATGGTGTATTAGCTTTGGAATCTTTGGCGACGAGGATAATTGCCGCCGGAACAATCGGACTTGGAAATCCCGTTACTTGCGCCGGAGGAAATCTTAGTTACCGGCGGCAGCTTTATTTTGATGTGGGCGGTTTGCGGGATTCGCGAAAATCGTTCTCCGGTGATGATACATTATTAATTCAAGCAGCGGGAGCTGCGGGTAAAAAACTGATGTTTAATTTCGATCCGCAAAGTTTCGTGCAAACCGAGGAACGGGGCACGCTAAAAGAAATTATAATCACCCGAATTCGCAGGCTGGGAATTACGCCCCAATTCAAGCTGGATTTAATGACGATCTCAGGCTCGCTTTTCCTTTACTGCTGGATTTTAGCATTAACTCCGATTCTAATAGCGATAGACGCTTCTTTGGCGTTACCATTAATTTTCGCCTGGATCTGGAAATTTCTGTTTGATTTTATTATTCTAAGGACAGGAGCCGGCATGCTGAGAAGCGGGCATTTGATGAAATATCTTCCGGTGACAGCATTGTTGTATCCTTATTTTATTGCATTCGTGGGAACAGTTTCTTTCTTTATTCGTGGAACATGGAAAGGACGAAAATCGTGAGAAAACTCTTTATAACAATTTTTCTATCCCAGGTTTTGGTATCAACAGTTTTGGCATTTGATTACAGCCGAGCCGAGGAGATTAAATATGATGTCACTTATCTCGGTCTACCGGTGGTGCGGGTTGAAGTGGAGAACTCTCCAATAGCCAAGCCGGATTCCGGTTCGTATCGCATATTCGCTTCGGCGAAAACCACTAAATTCTGGAGCTTGTTTTACCCTCTGGAGAATTTCTACTGGACGTATCTGGATACCCTGGGCAGGCCGTTGATATATAAGCGTATCATCAAGGAGAAGTCTTACGAAAACAGCTCCGCGCAGGAATTCGATCATCGGTTTAATCGTATTTATTACGAAGGGGATACAGCTATAGACCATCCCGGGAATTTACAGAATTTCTTCTCATCGGTTTATAAATTAAGGGAAATTCCACTGGAATACGGAACCACAGACAGTTTCTACATAAATGTTGAAAAAGCATCTTGGAAAATTAAATGGAGTGTGGAGGGCATAAAGGAATTAGAAGCTCTTGGGAGGAAGATCGATTGTCATGTAGTAGATGTAAAATTCGAATCGATGAATCCTGATGCGAAAAGGCTGCGAACTGATGCGCTTTCTTACAACCTGATGAGCGAGGATACGGAATTGAAATTGTACCTTTCAAATGATGACTGGAGACTACCGGTAAGAATGTCCTATAAATTAACTCCCTTCGATATTCAGGCGAAAATAACCAAATTTCCCGAAGGGTATTAGAATCCTCCCTGCCGTATGTTGATACCTTCTGAATTTACTCTCCTGCTGCTTTCAGCCCTTCCAATAATTGCTTATGCAGAAACGCATTACAGGTTTCCCGGATTGCCCAGTCTTTATTATAAACGCGAGCCGGAAGTGATCTTCGACACACCCCGCCGATTGGAGCCAGGTTTCCCGCTGAATATCGTCTTAATAGTAAAGGATGCCGATAAATTCCCGGTTACCATCAATCGCATAAATGCGAAAATCCGGCAAGTTGACGATTCTAAGTTTGTTCCCCTTTCAGTGAATCCAATGAAGATAAGTGAATATCTATTTCATCGGGTTTTCCCCATCGAGGAATCCGAACTCCCTTACGGTGATTTCGAAATAGTGGTTGACGCTGATATCACCGTAAACGGCAAGAATAAAACCGTGACCAATGATAATCATCAAGGAACAAGCCATGATGCGTTCAAAATCTATCGCGCCGAGCAGCCTTTGCCAAAGAGCGAAGGATGGTATGCCGGTGATATTCATATCCATTCCGATGCTACCGATGACTTTGTGGAATTCGGGGCCCCGGTGGAACTCTATGCCGGTTTGGCTCGGGCAATCGGTCTCGATTGGATAGCTATCAATGATCATTCCTACGATATCGACGACGAACCGGGAAAATATTACGCTCCGGATCCCGAATTGAAACGTTGGCAGAAACTGACTGAATCAATCAAGAAGTTAAAAGCCAATAGAGAATGTATTGTAATACAGGGAGAGGAGATTTCCTGCGGCAATAAATATAATAGAAATGTTCATATTCTGGGATTAAATATCAACAAGTTCATACCTGGATTCGGGGATTCCGCTGAAAGCTGGCTGCACAACAGCCCCACATCGGCTATACCTGAGATCACCGATGAAATTCTGCGGCAGAACGGATTGCCGGTTGCCGCACATCCGGGCGAAGAACCTTTGTTTTTAGAGAAACTTCTCCTTAACCGCGGACCGTGGACTTATCAGGATTTCAGGGGGAATAATTTGCATCATCTGCAGATACTCAACGGTCGCCGGAGCGATTCCTTTTACGCCGGTATTGAAATCTGGAAGCGGCTGCTTCTGGATGGGCGCAGGAAATTTATCGTTGCCGGTTCCGATGCCCACGGAAATTTAAATCGTACGCGGCAGATAAGACTTCCTTTTATATCATTCAATGAAACCGACCAACAGATTTTCGGATGTTCCCGCACATTGGTGTTTCTGGGGAAAACTCATCTGTCTGTCGTTTCCGTTCTGCAGGCGATAACACGCGGTAATTGTGTAATCAGCGATGGCCCCTTTATCGATTTCCATTTCAAGAACGACCAGGGAGATTTTAAATTAACCGGCGATACGGTAGGCTACCTATCGGAATCGAATTGGGAACCGAGCCTTGTACTCAAATCTTCCCCGGAATTCGGCAAATTGCGGAAAGTGATTGTATATTTCGGAGATCTGTCTATAAAGGAAGAACATATCCTTATCGAGAATAGCAATTTCCCCAATGAGTACGAATGCGAATTCGATTTAAATAATCTGAGGGATACGCTTAAGGATTTAACTGATATCGTCAATGAAAGCCCCAGCGGCTACCTTCGCGTTGAGCTAATCACTACTCATGGCAACATCTGTATGACTAATCCTATCTGGGTGCATTAATATTAGCCTGTATTATTCATAAGTTTAGTCACCGGTAGCGGAAGCCTTGCGCTTCCGGCGTTTCTCTGAATCCGCAATTCCAAGCTGTCAATGGTCTATTACTTTAGAGCCCCGAAAGACAAGCCTTCGGTTACGGATTCGTGGTTTTTATGAATAATCCGGGTTAGTCAGCCTACAAAACAAAACCGACACTAAATACGGTCTCGTAAGCGACGACATTTTCCTTGACACCTGTTATCATATAGGAGTATAATTTTGAGATTTCACTTAATGCAGCTTTACGGAATCTTATTTGAATTTCGTCAAATACACGCAAGTATAAGCCGATAGTCTGAATAATGAACAAAAACGAGGGAGATCAACATTGTACTCCAAAATCCCTATTTTAAAATACTCAGTTTGCCTGATTCTTTTAACCATTATTCTAAGCGGTACATTTCCATTGGTATCGGGAAATGCTCAGGCAGCTTTGAAGTGGTATCAATATTACGAAAATGGAGTGGACTATTTTAACAAAGGGGACTGGGTACGGGCATTAAATGAATTCAGCGCCGCAGCCAGCCTTGAGTTCGAAGAAAAGAAGCGAAAACGAACTTATGGCATGCACTTTATCGAATATTATCCGCATCGATATATGGCGAAATGCTACTATCGTCTGGGTAAAGCGGCGAGGGCTGAACAGGAACTCGAACTCTCACTGGCGTTCCAGCCTACCAAAGAAGCAAAGCGACTTAAAGAAAGCATTGATTCCGGTGAGATTCCGGAAGTTGATGAGACAGTTTTGATTACGCCTGTGCCTGGTGAGACCGAACTTGCCGAAGATGAGAAGAAGTATCAGGAGGAATTAAAACGGCTTCAGGAGGAAAGGGAAAAGTTAGCCCGCGCCCGCGAGGAAGATAAACTGGAACAGGAAGAAAAAATCCGCAAACTCGAAGAAAAACTAAGGCGTGAGAGGGAGAAAAAGAAGGGGAAGTATTACTCGACTTATGGAAAAATCCCCACCGGCGCTTTGACTTACGATCCCGATCAGGTTACTCAGGTCGGTTCGCGGCTGTCGATTGCAGTGATGAAGTTTTCATATTCCGGCGAGGGACGAGATTTATCGGATGATGTGCTCAATGAGATGATAACCAATCTTTATTCCCTGGGGGGACGTTTCAACATAATCGAACGTGAGAAGATGCAAAAGATTATGGAGGAACAGATGCGTTCCCAAACCGGCGTGATCGATGAGGAAACCGCCGTTGAAGCCGGACGGATATTGGGTGTGGATGCCGTCCTGATCGGGAATATATCGCGTTCCGGTGATAATTCGGTGAAAATATGGGCTCGATTGATAAATACTCAAACCGGTCAATTGATTACCGCACAGGACAGCTATGCCATGTCGACTTATCCCGAGGACATTAACCAGGCATGTATGGATATGGCGATTAAGATTTACAATGATCTTCCTTTGGTTGAAGGATATGTAATGAGCGTGGAAGGCGATGACAAAATCTTCCTTGATATCGGGCGTGAAAAGCACATGAAGCCGGATATGCAATGTGTGGTTTACCGTGAAGGGGAGAAGATAAAGCACCCGGTTACGGGAGATGTTGCTTATGTGAAGAAGATTTACCTCGGGGAGGCTGTGCTTTCCCAGGTGCAGGATTCCGGTTCGATTGCCGAAGTAATTGTTAAGGAAAAAGGCGAGAAAATAAATATTGGGGATAAAGTAGTTATTAAATAGTATTGAGAAAGGAAACTTATGCGAATTAAAGTGTTAAGTTTGGTTGTGATTTTTCTATTAGTCGGAACTTCGGTAGCGTGGAGCTCCCTGAATTTTAACTTCATCGGCGCCGGGGCCAGAGCGAGGGGAATGGGCGGAGCCTTTATCGGTGTGGCTGATGATGCTACTGCTATAGGATGGAATCCTGCTGGTTTGGCTACGCTTCAGACACCGGAAGCGTCAGCGGCTGGACTGATAAATATGAACAAGCAAGAAGTTACCCTAACCTGGGATGATCCCGTTTATCAAGATTATAATTATGAAGAAAGCGCAAGCAGCTCCCATTTTGTATTCGAATTCGCTTCTATTGCCTACCCCCTTGCTGTTGGCGAAAAGAATTTTGTGATTGCCGCTGCGTATCAACGATTGGTTGATTTGTATGATCTTAATCAGAATGTGAATAGAGAATTGGATATCGACGAGTATGAGGAGTTCACCGGGGGGATAGATGCAATATCGCCCGGCGCTGCAATGCAACTTACACCTGACGTGGCAGTAGGAGCGGCATTCAATATCTGGACCGGTAGCCTCGACTACAAATATGAAGATCGTATAGCTAATTATGATACAACTATCAGCGATATCGACAAATTCTCCGGTTTTAATGTAAATATTGGCGCTCTTGCCAGCTATAATCAATTTAAATTTGGCGCTGTGGTAAAGACACCGTTGACAATAAAGGATGAATATGAAGTTGACGGTGAAACATACAAGGATGAATGGAAATTCCCGTTAACCTTCGGATTCGGCGCTTCGGTGATGCCCAACGAGAATTTAACTCTGGCTGTTGATTATGAGATTCGGAATTACTCCAATATGAAAATCTATGATGATTACAATGACGAAGAAGTCGAAGGTGATTCCATCGGTATAGTTGACGGTCATCAGATAAGAGTCGGCGCTGAGTATATCTTTGTGGGTGAAAGTACCATCTTCCCTGCAAGAGTGGGGTTTCGCACTGATCCACAGTTCTTTGAAGGATTCGATGAGGATAAGGTTACCGGATACGTGTTCACTGCGGGTTTTGGAGTTATATTCGGGAACATTTGGATAGACGCTGCTTACGAGTTTGGAACTGTAAAAGATGATTTCGACTTCGAAGACCCAACTGATGGATTTATGTTGGAATCGAAAGAAACTAACCATAATATTATTGTCTCCGCTGTCGCTCATTTTGAATAGCCTGCTTTGATTTTAGTCTTCTCAAGGCGAGTGTAATGCTCGCCTTTTTATATTGATGGCTGGGCTTCGTTTCCGGCTTCCTCCGGTCAGACATATTTTCGGGATTACGGGAAGCGCCTCTCCAAAAGTATGTAATCAAGCGAAGAATGATAGAGGATAAGATTTTTCTTCGATAGAGTTCTCCGAGATTCATCCATGATTTCTTAATTTGAACGGTCAAGCAAATTAGCCATAATCCCGATACTTATTTTAAGAGCTAATTAAATTTTATCACCCCGCAGTTGCTGGACATTGAATGTCTCATCTTTAAAGCATAAAGGCGTTTAATGGATTATCAGAAAGCAGCAGAATACCGTAAACAATTAGAAGAAAATCCTCAAGATATCGAACTTCTCAGGGAAGCGTCGGGATTTTTTACGTCCAACGGATTTTATGAGATAGCGCTTGATTACCTTAGCAAATTAAACGAAATCGATCCCGGAGATGTGGAAACGCTCAAAACACTCGGAGCCATGGAAGGTAAATTCGGAGATCTGCACTCAGCCAGGGACTACCTCGAGGAAGCGCTAAACCTCTCTCCCGAGGATCCGGATATCCATTACAACTTGGGGCTAACTCTCTTGAATCTCGGGGAAACCGATAAAGCAATCGAGTGTCTGCAGAAAACTGTGAATCTGAAACCGGATGATGAGATCGCCTGGAATGACTTAGGCGTTCTCTACTTCAGTTTGAACATGCCTTCCGATGCGGAAGACTGTTTCTATCGGGCAATTGAAAGTAACGCAGGCTATAGACAGGCTTATCACAATCTCGCTCAATTAAAAGACAAGTATGCTGAACCGCAGAAAGCACTGTCGGCATTCAAGTATTATCTCACCAGAAATGATGATCAAGCGATTCATTCGGTTTATGAACAGCTTCGAAGTACGGAGGCGGATAATATGGCGGGGGAGGGATTCGCAGGACTGAAGGTCTGTTTGGTCGCATTCTCGGACATGGAACAGGATAAGCAGAGACGGCTTCGATGGGGGGATTACTGGTTCAAAAAGGAATTCGCCGAAGCATTCGAACGGCTGGGTTGCGAGATTGTGGAGGATGATGCGGATTTACTCCTCCATCTCTTTGGCATACCGGTTCCTGAGCTGCCCGATGCTAAGTTTAAAGCGATCTGGATTCATAGTCATCCTGATCTGGTTTCGCCTCAACTCCTGAGTAATTATGATAAGGTCTTTTGTCTTTCCAAGCCGTTTATCCCAAAATTAGCGGCTATGGGACACGAAGCAGAGCTATTGGTGGGAGCAACTGCCAAGCTGCCTGTTAAGTCCGGTAAAAAATATGATATAGTTTTCGTTGGTAATACCAAAGGCAAAGACGGACGAAAAATTATAAGCGATCTGCAAGGGCGGTATGAAGGATTGAAAGTGTGGGGAGAAGGATGGGATTCGATACTCCCCGCCGAGAATATCGGCGGTATATACTACGACAACCGGGAACTCCCTGAATTATATGCATCCACAAAAATCTCGCTCAATGACCATCATGAGGATATGCGCCGGGAAGGATTCCTCAATCCCCGTGTTTTCGATATACTGGCGTCCGGAGGATTCGTTATCTCCGACAAGATGGTTTGTATAGAGGAGATCTTCGGGGATACCGTCCCTACATATTCCACTCCCGAAGAGCTTAAGGCGCTTATCGAGAAATATCTTAATGATGATCAGGCGCGTGAAGAGCTGGCAGCCAAAGGCAGGCAGATTTCGCTGAAATACAGTTTCGACAACATGGCAAAGCAAGCGCTGTCTTCGATTTACGGCAACGATTCAGCTACCGGCATCTCACTTAATTTGAAACAAGGAGAAGAGTACGAGTCTGCATCCAATAACCCTAATAAAATTCGAATAGGAATGAATATTCAGGATCAGCAGGAGCGCGAAGTAACGCCGATCCTGAATGCAATCAAGCTGGTTCAGGAGCACAGGCCGGAATTGGAATTGCGGATAACCGGACAGCCAGCTTTCGATCCGGAAGGGGAGCAACTCCGGGATGAAAACAGCAAATGGGTAAATAACTTAGGGGAAATCGATCTGTTTATCGACAGCAGACTCGGTTTCAGCAAAGCCAGTAATCGTCCCGCGGATGTACCTTTAGTTCTATCGACCAATCTGCTGGAGGATATCTGGGTAGAGAGCAATCAATTATTCCTTAAGGTAGATAGCAGATTGGATTTGGAGCAAGAGCGAGTATGGTCGTTCAATGATCTTGCATTCAAAATCACCTTTGCCATCGACAATTACGACCTTTTGATAAACGAAAAATCGGGATTATATGAAAAGCAGGTATGAAGGAAAAAAGATAGCCTGGGTGGGTCCCTTTAAAGGCGAACACCATTATTCCAACTTCATCAAACGAACAATGGAAGGATTGGGGATAGAAGTTGTACCGGTAGATTACCGCACCGATGCTGATAAACTCGGCAGAATTTTACCATCCCTGGAGGTGGATGCGGTAATAGTTAACCGGGGAGAGGGTATTCCGGCGGAGCTAATCCGTTCGCTTGCGGCTCCTACAATATTATGGTACGGGGAATATATCTGGGGCAATGATCAGGCCGCAGCATATCGTCGGGCGGAAGTAATCGGTAATGGGGCGGCTTTTGATTATGTCGTTTGGGAGGGTCACAACGAACCCCAGGTTCTACAGCTTCTGAGGAATTTAAACTGCTCCAATGTTTCCTACGTTTTTCCGGTACGAATGGATCAGGAAATATATCGGAAAATGGATGTTGAAAAAACCTATGATCTGTCCTTTATCGGTTCAGCTACACCTCGCAGGCAGGCTTTTCTTAATTTCCTTTCCGATAACGGTATTGAAGTCAACCAGTGCACAAACTATAACCTAAAAGAACAGGTAGAGATTATCAACCGAAGCAAGATAAATCTGCATATTAACTTCGTTGAGTTCAAGACGCACACTCAGGTGAATATGCGGGTTATGGACGTGCTGGGTTGCGGAGCTTTTTGCCTTACCGAGGGGGTTGAGAAAGAAGAGATGTTTACCGGTGGAGAACATCTTGCCTATTTCGAATTCAACAATCCTCAAGACCTGTTGAACAAAGTAAATCACTATCTGGCGCATGACAATGAACGCGAGAGAATCGCCCGACAAGGTCACGAATATTTCTATACTAATTACAGCATGGAGAAAACCGTGCTTGCATTATTGGATAAGATCGATTTCAGCTTATCGAATAAGAGATCTGAGATAAAGCGATATGGAATCGGACATGATAAGTTTGGGGCAGCTACCGATAAAATCCTCAGTTTTCAGAGCGCGTGCAAAATGATGATTGACAGAGCATATCCCCATCATTGGCACATGGCGGGGTATAAGCTGTACGAATTGGGGTTTTATGATGCTGCTATAGAGAATTTTCGTAAATCCCTGGAACTTTGTCCGGATCGACCGGAGACTCTGGATTTATTGCTCCGGACGCACTGCCAGAGAGGTGACAGGGAAGTTGCCTCGCAATTATTTCAGCGCCTTAGCAGGATAGCCCCGGACTATCCCGGTTTGAACCAGTTGAATCAGTTGCTCACTTCGGAGCGCGACCATAATGTTAAGAGTAGAACGCAAGGAATAAGGAGATAGATGATGTTAAACATAGCGGTGATAGGATGCGGTTATTGGGGACCCAACCTTATTCGTAATTTCAATGAACTCGATAATGTAAGATTATCGGTAGTGAGCGACCTGCGCTCGGATAGGTTGCGGTTGATGCAAAAAAAATACCCGGGAGTGGATGTAACGCTCGATCATAACGAAGTGCTGAACAATCCCGAAATCGATGCGGTAGCGTTAGCAACTCCTGTCGATACTCATTTCGAGTTGGCATCTATCGCAATCAAGAATGGAAAATCGGTATTTATCGAAAAACCGCTGACAGCATCCGTGACCGAAGCCGAGGAGCTTATCGAATTGTCGCAGAAGTACGATAAGACCCTGATGGTAGGCCACACCTTCGTATACACCGGCGCTGTTCAGAGGATCAAGCGCCTGATTGACGACGGAACGTTAGGGGATATCTATTTCTTCGACTCGGTGAGAATAAACCTGGGACTATTTCGTCCGACTGTAAACGTCCTCTGGGATTTGGCGCCGCATGATCTCTCCATCATGGACTTCCTCCTGGAAGGTGAGCCGGAATATGTCAGCGCTATTGGGGTATCGCATTTCAACACAGGTATCGAAAACATTGCTTATATCTCCGTATACTATCCGAACAATGTTCTCGGCCATGTACACGTTAACTGGTTAGCTCCGGTTAAATTGCGCAAAGTTCTTATATCCGGCTCCAAAAAAATGGTGGTGTACGACGATGTCGAACCGGATGAGAAGGTTAAGGTTTACGATAAAGGCATTTTCCTGGACGATAATCCTGATAATACCTATCAAAAGATGGTGGGATACAGGATAGGTGATATGTATGCCCCCAAATTGGACGGAACCGAAGCGCTCCGTTTCGAATGCGCTCATTTCGTGGATTGTGTCCGGGATAACAAAACACCTCTAACCGGCGGCGAAGCCGGTCTGCGGGTGGTTAGAATATTAGAAGCCGCTCAAATGTCGCTCAACAATAACAATCAAAAGGTGGATATAAGATGTTCCAAAAAATTACCGACGATGTCAAGATTGGAGAAAACTGTCGAATCTTCGACTTTGTCAACCTCTATGGCTGCACTGTAGGTGACAATAGCAAGATAGGGGCTTTCGTTGAGATTCAGAAAAACGCTCTCATAGGTAATAACTGCAAAATCTCAACCCATACTTTCATTTGCGAGGGAGTAACTATCGAAGATGAAGTGTTTGTGGGACACAATGTTTCCTTCATAAATGATAAGTATCCCAGAGCAACTATCGATGGCAGACTTAAAAATGATGATGATTGGGAGGTGATTCCCACGTTGGTGCAGAAAGGAGCATCGATAGGCACGGGTTCGACCATTCTTTGCGGAATCACTATCGGTGAAAACGCAGTTGTGGGAGCGGGAAGCGTGGTTACAAAGGACGTGCCGCCCAATACAATCGTTGCTGGCGTTCCAGCTAAGATTATCAAAGAGAATATAACCAAGGGAGAAACAAACAACAATATCGCCTTCGATTTTAGCATGGAGACAGGCAGCCTGGCATGAGCCGATACTGGTTCCGGCTATTCGGCAGGAATTGAAAAACGTAAGATCAAAAGGAGAGTTAGATGAAAGTACCGTTCTTAGATTTGAAATTACAGTATAAAGAACTGGGCGCTGAAGTCTCCCGCAGATTTCAGCACGTGTTCAAAACCACATCGTTTGTACTGGGTGATGAAGTAGAGCAGTTTGAACATGATTTTGCTCGATATACAGGGACGGAGTATTGTGTGGCGCTAAACTCCGGCACATCAGCGTTGCATCTCGCGCTTCTTGCCCACGGAATCGGCGAAGGTGATGAAGTAATCACGGTTCCGAACACGTTTATCGCTACTGCAGAAGCTATTTCATACACCGGCGCTAAACCGGTGTTTGTCGATGTTGATCCGGATACGTTGCTGATGTCTCCTGAAAATCTGGAAAAAGCTATTACGCCGCAGACCAGAGCGATAATTCCGGTGCATTTATTTGGACAGCCTTGCCGGATTGATGCAATCCGGGAGATAGCCGACAGTAAGGGAATCATTGTTATCGAGGATGCCTGTCAGGCACACGGCGCTGAGTTTAGCGGCAAACGTGTAGGTTCCTTCGGTTCATGCTCGGTATTCAGTTTCTATGCCGGAAAAAACCTCGGCGCTTACGGGGAGGGCGGTGCGCTGGTAACCGACAATGAGGATATCCGGAGAAGAGTGAGAGCCCTGCGTGATCATGGGCAAACAAGCAAACACCAGCATGAGTATATCGGATACAACTACCGAATGGACGGATTTCAGGGAGCGGTACTGAATGTAAAGCTTCAGTGGTTGGATAAGTGGAATAAACTGCGCCGTCAGAATGCGGATCTATACAGAAAGTACCTTATTGATACTCCGGTGAAATTCGTTGAGGAGTATCCACAAGCTAAGGGGGTATATCACCTGATGGTTATCCGTGCTCAGGAAAGAGACAAGCTTCGTGAATTCCTTAACGACATGGGGGTGCAAACCGGTATTCATTACCCGGTACCGATTCATCTCCAGCAAGCATATAAATTCCTGGGTTGGAATCGAGGCGAATATCCCAATTGCGAGCAAGCTTGCGATGAGATAATATCCCTCCCGATGTATCCCGAACTGCTCCAGAATCAGGTACAATATGTGTGTCACTGTATCAGGGAGTTCTATAAACAGCAGCCGGAACATGAGCAACTTTATGAGGAGTCCGATTCCAAGCCGAGATTGGAATTCGCAGAAGCGTAAATTCGTTTGATGCCTTTGGTCAGGCAAGGAGGTCTGACCACCCCCGAGTATGCGGTCGGGTGAGACCACCCGACCGCAAGCTTACTGAGCTTTATCTGATTCTCTTGAGTCGTCAGCCGCCGAAAAGAACCAAAAGATAATCCCTCAGGAATATAATTCTCTCGATAAGCAGGGCAATACGCCCCATTACTGTCAATCCGAAACCGGCTCCGAATCCGATCATCAGCGTATAGATGCCTACGCGGGACATTCCACCGAACCATCCGTCATGCTCCTTGGAGAAATAGAAGTATGATACGGCGCAGATCAGCCCGATAGTCATCAGTAATGTGTTAATTCCGGTAGCATCCGTAGTAATCTGGTTCATGGAGCCCTCGAGCTGCTTGTATATGGCAGCATACATAACTACCGGTATCGAAGTTCCGGTAGCGATTCCCATATAGAAAGCCAGCGAGATTCGGGATAACCATGCCCATTTCTTGGAAAAACGAGTCCACATCATTATGCCAAGGATAGTCGGGATTATATACCACCAGTATCCTTGCTGAAAAATCGGCACGATTACTTTATCATGGAAACTGGTATGATAAAGCAGCATGGTCCAGTATCCTGCCGATACACCGGCTACCAACCTTTCTGCGAATTTGTAGAAAGGATTGTCTTTGTATAAGAAGGAAAAGATACATAGCGTCAAGAATGCCGCTAAACCGTTTAATAGTAATTCTGATGTCGTCATCTATATCCTCCTTCCTATATTATCTTTTTCTCGTGCTTCCTCGAAAGGAAGAAACCGATGTTGCTGATTATAATGAAGAAAAGAATGACAATATGGCTGGTGGTCTGATACGCCATCGATTCCCTTGCCACCATCCTTTCATCCTCGGAAGGATCCTTCTCAGGCAATCTCTCAAGCCGCTGCTTGAATAATGTCTCGTATTCTGCAGCGCCTTTCATGCCCGGCATCAATCCGAACAACTGCCCTGTTTGCAGGTATGGATAGTAGTTTGCCGCCATAACTCCGGTAACCCCCAACGCAACCGGCGTATCGTAGCGACCGTTTGCGTATGCAATCCAGGCATCGGCGATGTTGCCCGATTCGAAACCGATTACGCCGGCGCAATCATTGTAGTTTCGTATCCCGTCCATAACCGGCATTTCATCCAGTGAGACGCCGTACACATCATTCGGATATGTTACCCTGAAGTTTAAACCCATCGTTAAGATTACCAGTGCGAAATACGGTTTGTATCCCAAAAAGCAGTAATCCTCGCCCGATTTCTTGTTATATCTGGCGGATATCTCATCGATTATCTGCTCTGCCATCCCCTGTCCGTTCTGCGATAACGAACACATTATCAGGTTAATATCTTTGCTGAAACAATGTGCCATAATCGCTCTGCACATGGGATGCAGCTCCGCCATGGAAGACGGATCATAGTCGATACCGAGGAACATGTAATCACCGGCTTCCAAAGTATCCACGAATTGGAAGATGTCGTTTACTTCCGGAGTTACGGCCACCGGTACGGTAAACGGTATGATCGCCGGGATCATCACGGCAAGAGCCAAAACAAGGTATATCCACCTGCGATCAATATCTATCATGTTATCATAAAATGCCATTATCTAAACCTCCATTAATCCCCACCAAGGTATTTACGTTCAATTCCCAATATGATCTTCATACTGGTTGCTATCATTCCTAATCCTACTCCCAAAATAATTGCACGGCTGGCAGCCAGGTTAGGCACCATAAGTATCCAACCGACTAACCAGTTATTAGCTTTGGAAATAGGTCCCAGGGGAATTAACCTTAACATGACGATAAATGCTGTCAAAAGCAGAACCGTCGCCAGCGCCGACCGAGCCCGAAAAGCCCGATACGAAGCCGATGCGACATAAAATGCCAGAAGCGAAAATATCGTTGCCTGAATCGGTATCAGGATGTAGTTAAATGCAGTCATGAATATCGAACCGGCATGCAAGCTTTCGGCTCGCCATCCTGTTAGCACCATGAACGAGAAACCCGCGAGCGTGGTAATAGCATAGAACCGCTCGCCCGGATCTCTTCTGGCTTTGTTTACGGTAACTCTAATCAAGGACCAGATTCCCAACATGATGGCATAAACTCCAACGGTGATAATCCAATCAAGAGCATAAGTGTATAAAAATTCCGATTCCTCGCTCGGAATGAAATGCTGAATTATAAGGAGGATACCGGAGCAGAATACGATTACTAATGGTAGTGTTCTTTTCATCTATATTCTCCTTATATGCTGGTTTCAAAGATGTTGGCGACAAAGTCCCAACCAAGGCTCAAGGTGATAGTACCGATGATAACAAAGAATATTATCAGCGCTTTGGCGTAATCCTGTGCTTTGAGTGGGCCAAGCAGAAGCGGTTCTTTTGACAGATATGCCGATGCCGCATACAACTCCTCGCCGATCAGCGTAAAGTCAGTCGCCGCGATAAAGAACGGAAGCTGTGCCGGTTGATCGGTTCCGGCTATCTGTATCGCTCCCGTTGTCGCCCCGGTTTCCGCCAGAAGCAATGATTCGGCGTGGAACAAGCCCATATAGAAGTTAGTTGCTGTCTTTTCACGCATCATTATACCATTTACCGCAGCCACATACGGGAATTGCATTGCCGTCACATACGGGATATTTTTCTCATCATACAGATCCGGTCTTCCGGCTTCCGCATAGGCAGCCCTCACGGTCTCCTGCGCTACAGACATAACCACCGGTTCGTTAACCGGCACCAGCACCGGAATCTGATATTCGGCGGTTTTCTTCGCCACACGCGCCAGGATAGTATATCCCGCGATCGTGGCAATATCCGCCGCTGATCCGGTTCCGAGAACGAAGAGGATAGGACGCCCCATCTCGGTCGCTCTACCTATAGCGTTATCGATCGCTTCTATCCCGCCAATCGGACGGATATAAAGATGCACACCCTTCTTTGCCTGCCTGATATATGTCAATACTAAAGCGAAATAGATGATTATCGCTATGAAATATGATGTTTTGCCGGTGTGAAACCAGTCTCCCCTGGGAGCAGCGGAAACAGGTTCGCTGAATTCCGATGTCAAACCGGTTGCGGTAGTGGTTTGAATCTTATAATAATAGGTCTTACCCTTTTCCAGAAAATCGGGATTCGGATTCGATCCGATCTTTTCCCTGTCGTCCTGATCCTCATACTTATAGACCTCCCCCTCGTAGTCTATGCTGTACATACCCGCGGCAATAGTCCGCACCTCGGTGTAATCGCCATCTTTCTCATCAGAACGATACAAAGAATAACCGATAACACCATCCTCTGCGCGATCCTCATCCGGTGAGGGTTCCCAGGTTATAACAATCCCGTGACCGTTATCGTTGGGTTTATCCATTGCCTGAACGTTTACCGGAGGCGCCGGAGGGATACCGGTGGTATCCACAGCATCCGAAGCGCTTTCCTCTTGAGCATTCGCCTCAAAATTGACGGGAAATGCCATCAAAAGACAAATGCACAACATCCAAAGTAGTTTTCGATTCAGTTTCATTTTACCTCTCAATCTATATTCATACCATTATGTTATCTGCTAATTACTCCTAACCAATCGGCGAATAAATATTGCATTCTCCCCACCAGAAGGGAGATACGGGCCATCACGGTGTATCCGAATCCCGCCCCGAACGTTATCATAAGGATATAAATTCCGACTCGAGATGCAACACCAAAAGCCCCTTTATGCTCCTTTGAGAAAAAGAAATATATCAATCCGCAGAAAACCCCCAGAAATATGATAATATTTGATATCGTACCTACGAAATTAAAAGCGCCGTCTTTATAGGTCACAAGCGGGATGATAGAATACTGTATCTGCCCGATAAAATCACTCCGCAAAGAACGGGTTAAATACAATCCCGCAGTGGTTCCCACGATAAACGCCAATGCCCATCTCGAAATCCAGGCGCCTTTGGGAGATAACCTCATCAGAAACATTATGCCGAGTATAAGCGGAATAAAGTACCAGTAATCCGGTTCTTTACCGGCAACCGCAGGCAATATCGTTTTCATCAACGGCGGATGTAGTTTAGCGAAGAGGTTCGGTACTAACGTTCCCCAAATACCCATACACATCCAATATGCGGCGGAAACACCAACAAACAAATGCTCGGCGAATTTATAGAAAGGATTGTCCTTGTACAAAAATGAGAAAATGGAAAGCGTGAGAAGGGCTCCCACCCATACCCAGATGTCACCGGATAGGTTCATTAAAGCAAATACCTCTTTCTTGTTACCGCTGATGAAACGTTTTCAGGGATTTCAATAAATCGCCTATACTGCCTGTATCCGGCAATCACCGAAATCAGTATTGCTATTGCTACAATCATCAATATCATTTCTCCTCACCCCGTCTACGACCGATAAAATAAGTAATGTTACCGATCACGATAAAGATCATGATTACCAGATGCGCAATCGCCTGAGGACCCATCAGATCGATACCCGGATGCGATTTCGCCCGGTATTTTGGATATTTCGTCATTAATTCCGATTCGTACTCCGCACCGCCTTTCATACCTCCCATAAGCCCCAGCAACTGGTTCGGATAATACGGATAAAGATTCGGGGCGGAAACCGCGGTCGCTCCGCCCGCAACCGGAATCTGCCCGGGATCGCCGGCAAATAATACCCATTCCTTAATCCCCGGTTTGCCTCCGCCTAAGGATAAAATCAAATCGAAACTGCGGAGGTTTTTAACACCTCGCATCATCGGCAAGCTATCTATATCGGTGCCCTGAGCGTCGGTAGTATACATCTTCTTCAGGTCGGTGAGTATGACCGCGATCAGTCCTTCGTTACCGGCTTTATATCCGAGATTGAGGTAGTCCTCTCCGTACTCTTTTTGAGGGAATTCTTGTGCAACGATGTTCTCGATTGTCTCGGAGACGATATTATGACCCGGAGGCCACAACGCCATGAAATATAGTTTTTGATTTCTTTCGAGTATATGCCTGATAAGTGCGTCCGCCATCGGCTGAATCTCGGGAGCCGTGGAAGGCGCAAAGTCGAATGAGAGCAGAACGCGTGAACCTTCCGGCATCTCCTCGATCTTGTTGAAAATCCGCTGGACGATCGGTGAAGCTTTTTCGGTAAACGATATCCTGAAAAGCAGCGGAATAATCACCGCCAGCGCGATGAATACATATATGATCCGTCTGTCTATGCTTTTTACTTGGTCGTAT
>WJIR01000235.1 GCA_014730175.1 Candidatus Zixiibacteriota bacterium | reverse complement strand
CGATTATACCGCAGTTCTCATCGGAGAAAAAGTCGTAAGGATCGCCGTCATAAGCGTTCACGTCCTGATTCTGGTATTCGAATACACGCTCCCTGAATTTACGGCTTTTAATGGAATAGTAGCTTCCCAAACTCAGCTTGCTTGACAAACCCGACCACTGGTCAAACGGCAGCGCCAGTTTCAAGTCAAAACCGAGATTATCCTCTTCCAGATTGCGGAAATACCTCTGAGGGACGGTATAATGCGAGGGACGGATGGTAAAGAACGTGTCATCCTCGGTAACGGTATAGTGATTCGAGAAAAACCGTAAATCCGGCTCATCCTGGGTGTTGTTAGTATATGTAGCTTTCCAGTTGGCTCTGATCCCGAAAATTGAATTCAACTGATGTTCACCGTTAAGTTGAAATGAATTAAGCGTTCGTTCCGTGTATTTCAACACGCGCGTTTCATAAATTGCATCTTCCGGCAAGTTCCCATCATAGAATTTACCGGTCAGATAACGCGCAATACTCTCACCGCTTTGCGTATGTATGTAGTTTATTCCGAATTCATGGTTCAAGTTGGGTTTATACGATCCGGTAAACAATCCTCCCCAAAGTACTTCGTCGCTTCCCTTTGTGTCGGAAAGGTAGAAATCCTTACCGAGTGATTGAGCCTCGTCAATGTTGCCCGCCAGTCTCCACCGGCCCACTTCTCCTTCATCATAAAACCGATGCTTGCGGTTGTAGTTGAAGCTGACCAGATAGCCCAATTGCCTGTTATCCTCGAAATCGACCATATTCCCAACCGCCAACGAATAACTTTGATCTAATGGAGGCGATTTCCTGATAGGGGACATAATAGAGTTAAACGATTCGGATAATTCATCCAGGCTGTAAGCCTTATCCGGGTCACTGAAAGCGCCACCGATGTCCGGAATATCGGCATTCTTGAGTTCGTCAGGGATATATCTCGCTCCATCGTCGAATCCGAGCCAATCCCAATCCCCTCCGTCATACGTCATATAGTCGCTGTTAAGGCTTGAATGGTTGTTATAAGCCGCCGATGTTGAAAACTTAAAAGTTAAATTCTCAGGATATGACTTGGTGCCGACATCGATTATCCCGCCCGAGAAGTTGCCCGGTTGATCGGGGGTGAAGGACTTTATGACAGTGATGTTTTCCAACAGGTTAGATGGCAAAATATCCATCTGGAATGCTTTCTTGTCAGGATCCGCACTGGGTAATTCAGTTCCGTTTAGATGGGCGCTGGAATATCGTTCTCCCAGTCCGCGAATATAAACATACTGTCCACCCACAACCGACGCACCGGTAACCTTGCCGACCGCATCGGCCGCATTTCCGCTTCCCGCGCGGGATAATCCCTCAGCGCTTATGGCATCGCTAACCGAATTGGAGCGTTGGCGTTTCTTTAATAACGCCGCCTCGGTGTTTTCGATAGCGCGTGCCCTCACCACAACTTCCCGTCCCATAATAGGTTCAGGCTTCAAACTAACATCCAGCTTGGTTACCTCGCTATTACTTACGGTAACTGATTGTATTATTGTTTTGGAATATCCCATCAGATAAACAACCATATCATAACTTCCAGCCGGAACATTAGACAATGTATAGGTTCCGTCCAGATCGCAATAGGTGCCCATATTCGAGTCCTGCAGTTGGATTGTCGCCCCCAGAAGAAATTCGCCTGTTTCCGTATCAACTATCTGACCGGTGATTCTTCCCCCACCTCCCTGAGCGCCTGCGGCGATCCCTGTCAATCCCAGTAAACACAGTAAGCATAGCCCCGCACTAAACCACTGAAATTCGTGTACATACTTTTTCATATTATCTTTATTCCTCAAATTATCTGGCAGCATCAAAGCCCTCCGCCATTTGTGCACTTTATGAAAATTTTAAGACCACCATCAGTTTAATGAGTAACTACCTGATTGTTTTATAATTATCAGCGTATTAATCTGCGATGTTATACTCAGTATGTTAGGATATTATTAGAGGCAGATTAGAAGTAAACGAGTGCAATACTCAGCGACCAAAAAGAGTTGGTACGCATCCCCCTGGTATACAACGGCTTATAAAAAACGTGCTTTTGGTTAACATCTGTCAAAATAGTCGTCGGAAGCCTTAACGCCAATATTGATAACGGGTTCTGAAATATGGTTGCTGCGAGTCAAGTATTGTTAGCAAAGTATGAGTTTTATATTAGCGATATGTGGGATTCATTAAACCGAGGGAATATTAGCGGGTATATGAATCCTGAAGGTGCTTCCTTTTCCAACCTTGCTCTCCACGGAGACCTTCCCGCTGTGCGCAAGGGCGATATGTTTGACGATGGATAAACCCAAGCCGGTTCCCCCCATACTCCGGCTGCGAGCCTTATCCACAAGATAGAACCTTTCGAAAATTCTGTGGATATGTTTTTCCTCAATTCCAACGCCGTGATCTATTACCGCGATTTCGATCTCAGAGCCATTTTTCGTCAGCTCCACCTGGATAGAACTGTTGGGATTACTGTGGATTATAGCGTTGTCAATCAGATTGACCACTGCCTGCTCAACCAGGGCGGGATTGAACCGGCTTCGTAAATCTCCCTTGGTTGCTAATTCCAGAGTGATGTCCTTTTTGGAGGCTTTTACCTCGCAGACCTGGATAGCGTTTTCTACTACATCACGCAAGCTGCTTTCCTTAAGTTCGATATCAGACCTCTCAGCGTCCCTTTCCAGTCGCGAGAGTGTTAAGAGGTCTGCGATGATATCGTTCATGTGATCAACCTGTCGCAGAATAATACCCAAAAATCGTTTAGCATCCTCCGGTTCTTCCAATGCTCCTTCCAGGAGGGTTTCAACGAAACCTTTAATCGACGTAATCGGAGTGCGGAGTTCGTGGGAGACGTTTGCGACGAAGTCTCGTCTGACAATCTCCAAACGGCGCAACCTGGTGATATCATGTAATACTACCAGAGCGCCTATGTTCCTCCCCTGGCCGTCCCTTAACACCGTGCCATGAACCTGAAGATACCTATAACCATCTTCACCATAGGAGACGATCTCCTCCTCAATTGTCTCCTTACTGGAAAGAGAGTCGGTTATGAACTTCCTCAGTCGTTCATTTGTGATGACATCATGGATAGATAAACCGCGCACCTCCTCTTCTGTGACAAGGAGCATTTCGGCGGCAGCCTGGTTAAGGTTAATCAGGCATTCGGCGACATCCACCGCTATCACGCCTTCGACCATACTGGAGAGAACGGCGTTTTGTTCATTGCGTTGGGTGATAACCGTGCGAATGCGGTCATCGAGTTGCGCAGCCATATCATTCATCGCCTTTGCCAGACTGTTCATTTCCTCGGAACCGCCCAACGGCAACCTGTACTCCAACTCGCCTTTGGCGAAATGCTTAGCGACATCCCTCATCTTCACCAGAGGCTGGCTGAGTTTGCGGGATACGAATAAGCTTATCAAACCGACCAGAACGGTTATGACAAATCCTCCCATAACCATTTTTGATTGAACGTCGCCTAAAATTCTATCTATCGATTTCCAGGGGATAGAGGTCCGGATAACGCCTACCGGTTCATTACGCTCGATAATCGGTATGGCGACATAAACCATTTCCTTCTTTATTGTATCACTGAACCTCTTTGATACTCCCACCGAACCGAGAAATGCCTCCATAATCTCCGGCCGAGTAGCATGATTATCCATCACCTCAGGATTTTCGTCGGAATCTCCCAGAACCAAGCCGTTAGGATTTATAACGGTTATGCGAGTTGAGGTTTTTCGTCCGAGTTCTTTACAGACAGCATCAATTCTGTCAATATGGGAGGATTTCAACAGACGGGAAACCTCCTTTTCCACTAATATCGCCCTCGCCTGTAAATCCGTTACTATTTGACTAAAATAGAAATCCTTTAACGAGTTAGAAATATACCAGATCGTAGCGATCAACGCCAGGATGATAAGGATT
>WJIR01000234.1 GCA_014730175.1 Candidatus Zixiibacteriota bacterium | reverse complement strand
AAATAAGACTTTTTTCATAGTATTTCTCCTTAAATGAGTAGTTAAGTAAACACACACTGTTTATTGAGGATTATTATTTCAGAGAACAGCATCGTATAACGATGCAACAGAACAAAACCACCCGCCTGCAATGGTGATTTTCTTAGGAGACCACGGGTGAAGTTCCAGCTAAATACAATATATTCTCACTGTATTATCTTGTCAAGCAATTTATTAATATTGTGGATTTATAAAATTATAGATCGGGTTCCGAACGAGTGTAGCGAGCGAGAAACCCGACAACGACGCGCGGCATGCTTAGCTCATAGCCGCAGGCGGAGAGATACGTATGTTTTTGTATCCTTTAGGATGCTTATCTGATGCATGCTTGCGCATCCGTAAGCTAAACATGCCCCGTAGTGCCGTCGGGTGCGGCCACCAACAGCAGGTTGTGCTCCGGAATTCTGCGAGAGCAGTGTGGAGAAATCCGGTAAGTAATCCGGGCAAATTAGGATGCTACGGCTTTTTTCCCGGTTCTCTTTTCGTAATCGTCAAGCGCTGATTTCAGGGCTTCCTCCGCCATCAATGAGCAATGGATTTTAACCGGTGGCAAGCCATCGAGAGCTTCAGCAACTTCCTCATTCGTTAGATTCGCAGCGTATTCCACCGATTTGCCCTTAATCATTTCGGTCATCATCGATGATGATGCGATAGCGGCGCCGCATCCGAAAGTCTTGAACTTGGCATCCACGACCGTTCCGTTTTCGATTTTCATATAAAGCCGCATCATATCTCCGCAAGCGGGATTGCCGACTTCGCCAATTGCGTTGGCGTCTTCTATCTCGCCCATGTTGCGGGGATTGGTGAAATGCTCCATCACTTTTTCGCTGTATGGTAATGCTCCAGCCATTTGAAACCTCTATTTTAGTTGTTCATTTTCTACTGTTATTATATTTCCGCGATCCCAATCTGCTGCATTGGAATCGATAATATCGCTGATCTTAACCGATTCAAGCACCTGAATAATCTTCATCTGGGCATTAACCCAGGTATCATACATGTTGCATATAGCAACGCGGTCGCATTCGGAACTCTCATCAAGGCAGTGATTCAGAATTATTGGCCCCTCAACGGCTTCGATCACCTCTCGGAAGCTGATGGACTCCGCTGATCTGGCAAGCTTAAATCCGCCATGTTTACCGGCAAATGATTGCAGAATACCGTGGTTGGTAAGTTCTTTGAGTATTTTCCCGGCAAAATTCTTAGGGATCGAACTGACGTCCGAAATATAACTAATCGGTTTCGGTGAGTCAGTTGACAATGCCAGTTGAATTACCGCTCTGAGTGCATAATCGCCTTTTTTTGATAACCGCATATTTGTGTTACTTTAACATAGACCATTTTAGTGTATGTTAAATATAGAAATCTTATCGGAGCTGTCAAGAAAAATCTAAGCAAATTGTTATTTTTTTCACATAATTTTCCAATCGATTGTATTGTAACAGGTTAAAAAATGAGATTTCGGATATTGCTACTCGTTATCAAAAAACAAAAACAAGAATGGAGTTAAAATGTTTAACTTGTAAGAATAGACATTATTTATTACTATGAAAAGTACTCAGAATTCCCGATTCTAAGCAAACCATCAATAACGTAATGCGCAATGGAAAAGAATACTAAACCTGAAGACGGTAATCTAATACATTTAAATGGACCCGGATTACTACCCTCTCGAATCATTAACGATTTTAAGAAGAATTTATTCTCCAAAACCGCGCTGGAGGAGGGTTGGAAACGTTGTTTGGAGAGGTTCGAAAAGCTTATAAATACCTATCCCGCTTATCTTTGGGAGTTAAACGGCGAGCCGAGTTCATTTTTTATATACAAGGAATGGAACCGGAAAGTTGAAATACTTTGGTGTCATCAGTTGAATAAATATTTTCCAAAGGAGATCTTTATCAGGCCTGCATTGGAAAACCTTCTGGAAGCAATGGAGGAGGATCTGCATGCGGAGAGGATTACATCGCAGTTCCCCTCGTGGAGTAAAATAATCGGAGTTGACCTGCTGTCGATGGGATTACCGTGGCTCGGTTTTCGACGGTTCGATGTCGAACTTATGACTGTTAGGATATCGAATAAAAATTCTCCGGATAAACCGGAAATACCTGAGGGAATAGATGTCCGGCGATGGGCGGATTCCAGAAAACTCGAAGCTGCAGAATTAATGTGTCGCGTCGGAGATAATTACATGGACTATATTAACATGACTCCCGAAGAATGTTTGGTTTCTATCGATGAGATTTACTCTGCGGCATTGTCCAAGATGGCTTTCAATGAGGCGGATGAATTGGTTGGTTTTATAACATCGAATGAAAAAGGATGGATAGGCCAGATATTCGTTCGGGAAGATTATCAGCGAAAAGGACTCGGCGCCTACTTTATTTCCGACCTAATTCACAGGTTGGTTGAAAAAAAGATAAACAGAATTTCACTGGCGGTACTCAGTGATAATCCCTCAGCTAAGGGGCTTTATCAGAAATTCGGATTCTCTTCGGTCGGATCTAATCCGATGTGGGCCTGGCTTGCGAGTACATAAACCAAGCCCAATAGCTTTCGATGTTTCTCTGGGTTAAAACAACGGCTCAAATCCCGCATCCCGCCAGTACTCCCGCTGAAGCATGTTATGCTGATTGGTCAGAAGTTTTAAATGTTCGCCTTCCCATTTTGCCAGTTCTTCGAACATCTTCTTAGCTTTGGGATCGCGGTTCTGCTTGGATAGCTTCCTGTAATAGTCGATCGATTTCTGCTCCAAAAGTATCCCGATAGAAAGCGCGCTCAACTCGAAATTCTCCAGCTTGGTACGTTTGGAGAATTCGGGGGTGAAAATTGGCGATTTCGCCTTGAACTGCTTGGGCACTTTGGTCGGCTTGGGCAACTTACCCCATTTTCCTTCTTCGACCAGGTATTTATACTGATTCTCGAGTATCTCCCTGTGTGCGACCTCTTCCTGAGCAAGGTACTCGAACATCTGCTTACCCTTGTCGTCTTTGGTTTTCTGGGCGGCGAGGATATAAAAATTGTATCCGTCGATTTCGGTCTGAATGGCTGTTTTCAAACCATCCAGGGCAGACATCTGGCTTTTGCTTAGTTTCGGCTTTGATTCCGCTGTTTTCGTCTTAGCTGCTTTCCTGGCTGTTTTCTTCTTAGACACTTTCTTTGCGCTCTTCTTGGCTGGCATAGTGTTTCCTTTACTCATCTAATGTTTCAGGTAGAGATAATAATCTATCGATAGAATTACTGGAGAAGTTCGGATCGGAGACCAAATTATCATATTCGGACTCGAAAACTTCTTCGTATAAAAATGACAACTTTCTTTCGAGATACATAGGATGTCCGGCATAAGATGATCTCAACAACTCCTGAGTTAATTTCCGCTGTCTTTTACGCGGGGTCATTATTACTAAACGCCGTTGGGTTCCGATAGCCGGGTACAATTCGAGCAAAGCATAAAAACGCTCCAAAGCTGTCAGGAAATTGGTGCTTCGTTCTACTTCAAATGCGAATTCCGGAATCCGACCTTCGTAGAACCAGAGACAGTCAATTTGTTCTATTCTTCGCCGCTGAATCTCCTGAGCGTTGTTGATTGGTAATTGTTCCAGATAAGCTATCTCATCGGGTAAGTGCTTGGAGACTTCGGGGAGTTCAGCTTTTCCAATGTAGGGATAAAACCTCAATCGCCATCCCAGTAGAAGAAGCTTGTAGATGATCTGATTATGACGGCTGATATCAGGGATGGTGGAATAATCCAGATCGTTTTTTAGCACGAACTCCTGCTGAAATATAACCGGTTCACCCGGTTTT